>QBLT01000032.1 GCA_003249105.1 Leptolyngbya sp.
TAAGTAGCCACCCCAGAACCCCACCACTCCCCCACCTTCCCCACCATCACATTCCCTCTAACCCCCGACAAGACCTATGAACACCGCTGAATTGCTCGTCCAGTGCCTTGAGAACGAAGGCGTCGAATACATTTTTGGTCTGCCCGGCGAAGAAAACCTTCAGCTGCTCCAGGCTCTCAAGCGATCTTCGATTCAGTTCATCACCACTCGCCACGAGCAGGGGGCGGCCTTTATGGCCGATGTCTACGGGCGGCTGACGGGCAAGGCGGGGGTGTGTCTTTCGACCCTGGGGCCAGGGGCGACAAATTTAATGACCGGGGTGGCCGACGCCACGCTCGATCGCGCCCCGCTGGTAGCGATCACGGGCCAGGTGGGCACCGATCGCATGCACATTGAGTCGCACCAGTACCTCGACCTGGTAGCCATGTTTGCTCCGGTCACCAAGTGGAATGCCCAGATTGTGCGGCCCAGCATTACCCCCGAAATTGTGCGCAAGGCCTTTAAGCTGGCCCAGGCCGAAAAGCCCGGTGCTGTCCACATCGATTTGCCCGAAAACATTGCTGAAATGGAGGTGGTGGGGGCCGCCCTGCGCAGAGACAGTCAGGAGAAAACCTACGCCTCCTTACAGAGCATTCAGCAGGCGGCGGTGGCGATTTCCCAGGCTACCAACCCGATGATTTTGGTGGGCAACGGGGCCATTCGCGCCAGCGCCAGCGAAGCCCTCACCGAGTTTGCCACCCAGCTGAATATTCCGGTGGCTAACACCTTCATGGGCAAGGGGGTGATTCCCTACACCCACCCGCTGGCTCTGTGGTCACTGGGGTTGCAGCAGCGCGACTACATCACCTGCGCCATGGAGCAGACCGACCTGATTGTTGCTGTGGGCTACGACTTAATCGAGTATTCGCCCAAAAAGTGGAATCCCGACGGTAAATTGCCTATTCTGCACATCAACCTCACCCACGCTGAAATCGACAGCAGCTATATTCCTAAGGTTGAGGTGATTGGCGACATTTCCGACTCGCTCGAAGAGATTCTCAAGCGGGTGAAGCGCCAGGGTCGCCCTGAGCCCCACAGCCTTAAGATTCGCGACGAAATTCGAGCCGACTACGAGCAGTACGCCGACGACTACGGCTTCCCCATCAAGCCCCAAAAGCTGATCTACGACCTGCGGCAGGTGCTCGACGCCGAAGACATTGTGATCTCTGACGTGGGGGCCCACAAAATGTGGATGGCCCGCAACTACCACTGCCTGCGCCCCAACACCTGCCTGATTTCCAATGGCTTTGCGGCTATGGGTATCGCCCTGCCGGGGGCGCTGGCGGCTAAGCTGGTGCACCCCAACCGCAAGGTGGTGGCGGTGACTGGCGACGGCGGCTTCATGATGAACTGTCAGGAATTGGAGACTGCTCTGCGGGTGGGGACGCCCTTTGTCACGATCATCTTTAATGACGGCGGCTACGGGCTGATTGAGTGGAAGCAGATGAACTACTACGGTGAATCGACCTACATTCACTTCACCAACCCCGACTTTGTCAAGCTGGCGGAGGCCATGGGGTTGAAGGGCTACCGGATCGAGTCGGCGGAGGACTTTATTCCGACGTTGAAGCAGGCCTTAGAAGACGATGTGCCAGCGGTGATCGACTGCCCGGTAGACTACCGCGAGAACCTGCTGTTTAGCCAGAAAGCGGGCGATCTGAGCTGCTTGATCTGAGCCGGGTTTCAAACCATCTTCTCAACCTGGAAACCCTTTAAAACTTCCCGGTTGACGCCCCGGCATGGCTGAAAACCTAAGGGTCTACCCTGGCTGAGGTTTGTATGGTGCTCAATCTGGTAAAGTCACCGCTGGTGAGAAGCATTGGTGGGGTGGGGGCGATCGCCGCTGTCCTCATCGGCCTATCCTACCTACCGATAGCTGGTGACCCAGCCCCCGAGCTAGCCCTCAACAATTCCTCCATTTCGCTCTGGCAGCAGGGTACTGATCTCGGTTGGCAGGCCGCCGTTGAGGCTCAGACCGCCCAGAACCAGGCCGACTGGCAGCGGGTGGGCGATCTGTGGGGGCAGGCGATCGCCGCCCTAGAGAGCGTGCCTGAGACCGATGCCAACTATGCCCAGGCTCAGACTAAGGCCGAAGAGTACCGGGGCAATCGGGCGATCGCGGGCGATCGCCTCGTCAAAGCTAGCCCCACTGCCAGCGCTCCCACCGTTAGCGCTCTGCAAACCGCCCTGGCCGCTGCCGAACCCGCCTTTACTTTTTCACCTGGTACCAACGCTCGCACCGTGGGGCGTTCTGCCGACGGCTTGGCGACGGTGGAATTGGGGGGCGATCGCGCCACTCTGGTCTTACCCCGCAGCGAGCAAGGCAGCGCCCTGACCATGGCCCAGGTGGTCTACGCCGACCAGTTTTTGACCCTTGTCGCTCCCGAGTCCGCTGCACAGCCCTGGCTGCTAGAGGGGCTGCGCGATGTACAGCGCAATCAGCCCCCAAACCTACCTGCCGATGCTCCGGTCATCCTCAGGGCCGCACCCGAGTCCCTCACCATCACTGTTGTGACTGAACCGTAACTCTCAGTAATTCCTCGGCTGTTTTGGGGCAACAGGGCAAACCGTTCCCCCAAGCGAATAAAATTGAAGTTTATGGAACTCAGCGGTTCCAGTTTCTTCAACTCCAGCCAGGTAATTTATGAGAGCGTATCGGGCCGCCGCCGTACAGATGACCAGTGTGCCAGACTTGGCCAAAAATTTGGCCCAAGCCGAAGAGCTAATCGACCTGGCGGTGCGCCAGGGAGCCGAACTGGTCAGCCTCCCCGAAAATTTTTCGTTTTTGGGTGACGAAGAGGCCAAAATCGCCCAGGCCGACACCATCAGCCAGGCCAGCGAAGCGTTTCTCAAAACCATGGCCCAGCGCTACCAAGTGACGCTAATTGGCGGCGGCTACCCCGTGCCCGCTAAAGAGGGCAAGGTCTTCAACACCGCCCTGCTGGTCTCCCCCGAGGGGCAAGAGCTGTTGCGCTACGAAAAAGTGCACTTGTTCGACGTTAACCTGCCCGACGGCAACACCTACCGCGAGTCCAACACGGTGATCTCGGGCCACCTGCTGCCCGACGTGTTTCCTTCGAAGCCCTTTGGGATTTTGGGCCTGTCGGTGTGCTATGACGTGCGCTTTCCAGAGCTGTACCGCCACCTGTCGCAGCAGGGAGCCGAGGTGCTGGTGGTGCCCGCCGCCTTCACCGAGTTTACCGGCAAAGACCACTGGCAAATTCTGCTGCAAGCCCGCGCCATTGAGAATACCTGCTACGTGATTGCTCCGGCCCAAACCGGCTTCCACAACGCCCGCCGCCAGTCCCACGGGCACGCCATGATTATTGACCCCTGGGGTATGGTGCTAGCCGATGCTGGGGTTGAAAAGGGGGTTGCGATCGCCGAAATCAACCCCGATCGCATCTCCCAGGTGCGTCGCCAAATGCCCTCCCTGGCCCATCGCGTCTTTCCCTAAAACCGATTTCCTTCGGCAGAACAGTCATGGGAACAATGCCTGTGAACTCTTCAGCCGAAGTAATTTCATGTACATTGGACGGGACGAGTTGTAGCGGTCTGCATGGCAAATTGGATGAGTGGCCTCATCGGCAGCGGCCTAATTAGCAATCTTCCCACCGATTTTCTCCAGATAAAATCTACGGTTAGCCCCTGGATCGCAGAGGTCTCAGAGGCCGAAGTAGAACCTCTGGTGTTAGCGAGTGTATTGCTCAGCCTAGTTGTGGTCTACCTCGCCGCCAAGATTGGCGGCGAACTGTGCGCTCGCGTTAACCTACCTGCCGTTTTAGGAGAGCTGATCGGAGGCGTTGTCGTGGGCGTCTCGGCCATGCACCTGATTGTGTTTCCCGAAGCTAGCGGCGAAGTGCAGTCGCTGCTGATGAACCTCGTCGGGATGACCACAGGGCAAGCGCCAAGCGATCTGCTGCGGGTCTTCCAGGGCGAAAGCGAGGTCATCTCTGTCCTAGCTGAGCTGGGAGTGATCATTCTACTGTTCGAAATTGGCCTAGAGTCAGACCTGAAGGAACTCATCCGCGTTGGTCCTCAGGCGGCGGTGGTAGCCGTCGTCGGAGTGGTGGCTCCCTTCGCTGCCGGTACCGCTGGGCTGATTGCGATCTTTGGTATCGATACTATTCCAGCCGTATTTGCTGGAGCAGCGCTTACGGCCACCAGTATTGGCATTACCGCCAAAGTGCTGGCTGAGATGCAAAAGCTCAGCTCAAGGGAAGGCCAAATCATCATCGGCGCAGCTGTACTTGACGATGTGCTAGGCATTATTGTGCTGGCGGTGGTCGCCAGTTTAGCTAAGACCGGTGAGATTGAAATCCTCAATGTGGCGTTTCTGGTTGCTGGAGCCGCTACGTTTCTGGTGGGGTCGATCTTCATTGGCCGCCTGCTCAGCCCCTACTTTGTCATGGTAGTCAATCAAATGCGCACCCGAGGGCAGGTGATCATCAGCTCGCTGATCTTTGCCTTCGTGCTCGCTTATATTGCTGCCGCCATTCAGCTAGAGGCGATCTTGGGTGCCTTTGCTGCCGGCCTCATTTTGGCTGAAACCTCAAAGCACAAAGAAATTGAGGAGCAGATTAGCCCCATTGCCGACATGTTGGTGCCGATTTTCTTCATAGTTGTGGGTGCCCGCACCGATATCAGCGTGCTTAACCCCCTCAATCCCGAAAACCGAGCTGGTTTAGTGATTGCCTCCTTCCTGGTGGTGGTTGCCATTCTCGGCAAGGTCATCACTGGCTTCGCCGTTTTTGGGCAACCCGGCATCAACCGACTGGCCGTTGGCGTCGGCATGATTCCTCGGGGTGAGGTAGGTCTTGTATTTGCTGGGGTAGGAGCTGCTAGCGGGGTACTTAGCGAGTCGCTTGACGCGGCTATTATTGTCATGGTTATTTTCACCACGTTCTTAGCTCCACCCCTGCTGCGAGTCGTCTTTAAAGAAGATGACGGCACGGTTGCCCCTGCTGAGGCGGCCCCCGAGTTGGAAACCGCTGACGAGGTCAGCTCTTAGCCATTGGTGTTGTTTAGGGTATAAAGCTACCCGGTAACGTTGCTATACTGGGTATGCTTTCGCTGGTGTAGCTCAGTTGGTAGAGCAGCTGATTTGTAATCAGCCGGTCGCAAGTTCGAATCTTGTCACCAGCTTATCTTCGAATCCCCTCAAAATAATTGATTTTGGGGAGTTGCTTTGATTTGAGACCTTTGCAAATAGTTCCGATAACCAGCTGCAGATTCGCTGCCGTTTGGCACTCAATCGGCACTATGTCTCAGTTGGCGGTCTAACATCATCATGAACCAAAAACCTCGATTTCTGACGGCTTGCGAGATCGAGCTGGTTTCTTGGGCATTTCCATGCACCTCCAACGTACAAGCCCAATCGTCATTGAGCACCGACTGGATATGTAGGGGCGATCGCAGTCCTATGTTTGGGGACGAACAATACATAGGAAGAGCCAAAGCGGACATTGAAGCAGTGCGGCATCAGCCCAAGGAGGAGGAGCCGTATGCAGGTAGAAATAGTTGATCAAAAATGCGATGACTAGCGGCTACAGACGTAGCAGAAACCTAGTTTTTGTGCACGTATCAATGGCTACAAACTTGTCATAACAGGTTGGCTTTACTGAGACCATTCGCCGCAAACTAGGAGGTCTCACAGTGACTGGAGTTCTAACACGGGTTGACACCTCGACGGATCTAGAGCGCTATGTGGTCGCCGAGGGGCGCGATGAGCTAGTCAAGCGGGTGCGCGCCAAAATCGACGAGCTGGGCATTCAATACATCTATTACCAGTTCATCTCGGTGACGGGGCGCGTTGTCGGCAAGGGCATCCCCGCCGACTACTGGGAGGTCACGGCTGAGAAGGGCTTTCAGCTCGTCTATGGGGCCACAGCCAACCTGGCGATGAATCGTCATGGCCAGTACCTCGGCTACGGCCCCGAGGCGGCGGAGCTAGTGGCCATTCCTGACCCCGATACCTTCTGCCAGCTGCCATGGGACAAGCGGGTGGCGCGGGTTTACTGTGTCTGCTTCCGCAACCGCGAAGAGGAGGAAGACGCGGCGGCATTTTTGACGGGCGACTGCCGGGGCAACTTGAAGCGCATCCATGCCGAGTTTCAGGCCAAGCATGGGCTACAGCTGCGCCACGGCTGCGAACCGGAGATGATGTGGCTCAAAAAAGGGCCAGACGGCAAGCCCGACGGCGGTGTTACTAAGCCAAACTGCTACCACATCGACCAGTTTGAAGAGCTGCGCCCGGTGTTTTTGCGGGTGATTGAGTACGGGCGGGCGATGGGGCTCGACATGATCCAGGGCGACCATGAGGATGCGCCGGGGCAGCTCGAACTCAACTTTATGTTTGACGACGCGCTGCGAACCTGCGATCGCCTCTCTACCTACCGCCAAATTTGCGCCCAGGTGGCCCGCGAGTTTAACCTGATCGCCTGCTTCATGTCGAAGCCGTTTATGGGGGTGTCGGCCTCGGGCTGCCACCACAACCTGTCACTGTGGCGGGGCGGCGACACGGCCATCAAAATGTTTGGCTTTAGCTCGCTGCCTGGTTTAGAGGGCAACTTCACCTATCAACAGGGGGGCGAAAACACCTTTTTGCCAGAGGAGGGCGTGTCTCGCCGCCTGCCGGGTCAGGTGGGGCTGCACTGCATTGGCGGGGTGATCGAGCATTTGCCTGCGCTGACGGCGATCGGCTGCTCTACGGTCAACTCCTACCGCCGCCTGTGGGATGCAGGCTTTTGGGCACCGGTTTACTCTGACTGGGGCTTTCAAAACCGCACCTGTGGGCTGCGCATTTCGGCCCCGGGTCGCTTTGAGTACCGCGCCGTTGACTCGATGGTGAACCCCTACCTGATGGCTGGGGCTATTCTCAAAGCCTTTGACGATGGCCTCAGCCGCCGGCTTGACCCAGGTGAACCCGAGCAGCGCAATATCTACGAGGCTATGGAAGACGGCAAAAAGGTGAAGAAGCTGCCCATGTCTCTGGGTGAAGCCCTCGACTGCCTTGCTGCTGATGAAGTCATCCAGGCGGCACTGCCGGGGGAAATGTACCGCATCTTCGATCAGTACAAGCGCGATGAGTGGGAGCGGTTTTTGGCTACCACCACCAGCTGGGATATGGACAATTATTTAGACTGCCTGCCGTAGCATATTTTCTAAGTTCTTAATTACTCACAAAAGCGCCAATTCCCCCATACTTTTCTCTACTGAGGCAAGCACGAGGGCAATTGGTTAACTATGTGGAAGGCGGATCTGGATTTGGTGCAAACCAGATTCGCCTTCCACATTTCTGAACAGCTGGCTTGATCTATGGAAGCGATCGCAGCCGTTCCTGAAAAACACGCTTCTAGGCTGTTTGAGTCAGACTTTCACTGTTCAAGTTTGATGCTAAAGGCGTTTAATCTTTAAGGGGTGACGAAAAAGCATAGACGCCTTCGGTCGGGCCACCCACTGCCTTCCAAGCCGAAAGCCCACCCTGTAGCACGGCGACGTTGGCATAGCCTGCCTGACGGAGCTGGCTAGCAGCATCGTCAGCGCTGTCGCCATAAATGTAGATGTCGCGCTTGTGCTCTAGGGCATTCTCAGCGTTATCTAGAATTTGGCCGATGGGCATGGGCACAGCGCCGGTAATCCGCTCATTATTGAAGTCTTCTCGACTGCGCACGTCAATGATAGTCAGTGCTGGCTCGCCCCACTGTAGGCGCTTGAGCAGTTCTTCGGCAGGTGCTTGGCTCGTCGACATGGCGGGAGGCTTGGGCAAAGGCTTGGTCACTGTAGCCTTAGCCGATTCAACCTGGTTAGAAACTTCATGGGACGCATCATCGGCTTTGCGCGCAAACTCTACGGTTCGCTCAGGCACTTGGCTAGCAACATTCCCTGCCTGCTCAGTTAAATTCTCAGCCTGGTCGGCGGTCTGATTCACAGCGTTATCGACTTGTTCAGAAAAATTAGTCATAGATTACCTCTATCAGCATCAATGACTCAAATTTACTGGATAGACATTGAAGTCTCATCCATCAGCGGGCATAACCCAAAAAACGGCGCAAACCCTCAGCGAGGGTATATTTTTGGGTAGAGAAAAACCGGCCTAAAGGGCGATCGCAGTTCAGTCAGCCGCTTTAATTCATCAGCCAGACAGAGTTTAGCCTGTATTTTGGCCACCACAGTAAATTGAAAAGCATAAGGGTTTATTTGCTTTATACGTCGATATTTTTTACTACAAATTGAGTAGAGGGTTTGCTGCGATATCCTGCTTGGGAGAGAGCTTGGAACGGTCAAAGGGCTGTAATTTTGGTAATAGAAAAAACGCAGCGTTTAAGGATGAATGGATTGTAGAACTGCTCGCCCCTGTTCTCGGCACCTGAATGCATGACTGATTGCTCACGGTGCTGCCCAATAACACTGGGGCAGGTGTGACTTGGTGCCTTTGAACGTGCAACTGGCCTGTAGCAGTATTTTGACGCGGATTTAGCCGTTGCCTTTGGTCGGGGTGCCCCCTTCGCGCAGACGCCCCCATGGAGGCCACCTCAAACTCTGCGGATCGCTGGAATTGTTGGGATCCCATCAAAAGCTTGCTTGTCTTTGCGAACCATTGCGAAGAATAAAGTTTAGTGAATTTGACTCACCGTTTTCCGGGAGTTTTTCAAGTTTGCTGACCGACCTGGGCTTACTATGGCTTTTAAATCTTTGCTTCCGTCGTTCCAGTTTCCCTAAGTTGTGGTTGTGTTCCTATGGTGACAGACTGCTCGGCATCGACCAGCCTGAAAGTTGGCCGTCTAGAAAAAGTTGGTGCTTCAGACAGGGTCGAAGTGCTTTCCCTGTCGGAGGTTTGGGCCAGAAAGTACGTCAAAGCCCTGCACCATCAAGACCAGGTGCTCCTGGATCTAGAAAAGTCCCAATCTAGACCGGATGTCGCTCAAAAACTTATCGATATCCTGCGCTCTGTCAGTGCCCGAGCCTGGAATAAAACAGAGACGCTGCTGGCTCGCGAAGTCCGTCGCCACCAAATTAGCCCTAGCCTAATTGACCCCTGGACCATTTCTAAGGATGTGCACTCGGTCTATGAGGAAGCTTTGGCGGCCTACGCTAAGGGTGTGACGCCCCAACGGTTCTCGGTTGCAGCCTCCAAGCGGCTGGGTGCTATTCGCCAAGCCCACACGGCGGTGGACCCCAGGGTGATTGGGTTTGTCAGTATGCAGTTTCACTACTGCGGTCAAATGCTCTCGGCGGAGGCCCCCGAGGCCGAGCAATCGACCCTGCAAAGCTACTTTAAAGTGGTTGACGATCTGTTGTACATGCCGCTGCACCGGGCCTACGCCGCTGCCGCCAACTACGACTACCATCACCCGCGTTTGGAGACGGTGCGACTAGCCCTGCCAGCCACCAGCCGCATTGCCAAGAGCATTGTGAATCAGGTGATTACGCTGTGCCCCGACTATGCGAGCTACACGGGGCCACTCAACGAGGCTACGGTGCGCACCTCCAGCATTCGCGATGTGGAGATGTTTCAGATTTATCTCTGGACCTGCATGCTAGAGAACAACATTTCGGCGATCGCCCAGGAGCTGTTCCCCCTGTGCGTCATGCTGTACCCCCGGCTAAAGGTGAATTGGGGGCTGGTGCGGCTGATGGTCAACCTGCTCGATCAGGAGCTTTCGGCCTGTGTGGGGTCGATCAATGTCAAGCACTATGAGCCCCACTACACCGCTATGCTGAAGATGTTTTCGCCCTCTACGTTTCCGGAACCCGTTTAGCGAAACAGCTCAGTCGCACTGCAAGACTTCTTGGTAGTCTTCAGCCTTGAGCTTGCGTTCCATCAGGGCGGCGACGGCTTCTGCGGCGGAGATGTCGCCCTTGAGCAGCAAATACACCTGCTGAGAAATTGGCGCTGAAAGCTGCTCTCGCTGGGCGATGTCGTGGAGCACGTAAGCGGTGTTGACGCCCTCGGCGGTGCTGCCCAGTTCGCCTAAGATTTGCTCCAGAGATTTGCCCTGGGCGAGGCCGTAGCCGACCCGGTAGTTGCGGCTGAGGGCGCTGGTGCAGGTGGCCAGCATGTCTCCTAGGCCCGAGAGGCCCAAAAAGGTTTCTGGCTGCCCGCCCAGGTGGGTGCCAATGCGAATGACTTCCGGCAGGGCGCGGGTGATTAGGGCCGATCGCGCGTTAGAGCCCAGATTCAACCCTTCGCAGACGCCGACGGCGATCGCCACCACATTCTTCAGCGTGCCGCCCAGCTCGGCCCCGAGGGGGTCGGCGCTGGTGTAGGTGCGAAAGTGGTCGGAGGCAAACACGTGCTGCACGGCCTCGGCGGCGGTTTCGTTGGCGCAGGCAATTACCGTGGCGGCGGGCAGCCCGGCCTCAATTTCCTTAGAGAGGTTGGGGCCAGAGAGCACGGCCACGGCATGGTGGGGAAACGCCTGCTGAAAAATTACCGAGGGCGTCAGGGTGGTCTCTGGGTCAAAACCCTTGGTCGCCGTCATCAGCACCGTGGTCTCAGGAATATCCAGCGCTTTGAGCTGGGTGACTAGATCCAGCACTCCTTTCATAGAAATAGCCGACAAAATCACCTCCGCCCCAGCGACGGCATTTTGCAGCGACACGCTGCCCGATCGCGACCACAGGCGCACCGTGTGATGGTTGGCGGCGGCTAGCTGGGCCAGAGCGCTGCCCCAGGCACCGGCTCCCAAAATGGCGAGGGTGATCGGGCGGTTTTTGTAGGTGGCGATAATGTGCTGAGCGGCTGGGGCGACGGGCATGGGAGTGGGGGATAGAGGGGGTGATGGAGTGGAGGGGTAATGGGGTAGAGAGATAACGGATGCAATCCCTTACTCCCCTACTCCCTCACTCCCCTACTCTGACTACGGATTACGCGGTTTGCAACGACGCGCTCTCCTGGCCCAGGGCATAGTCGGGGATGCAGTTGGCGGCCATGAACTGGTGGTAGGCGCGGATGTTGCGATCGCACAGATCTTCACTCCATCCACAATACTCCTGGAGCACCTGGGCTACCACGGGTAGAGCCTCGAATCCATAGTTGTGGTGCATGGCTACGGTAGTGCGGCGGCGCAGGATATCCATGAAGGTGTGGGCCAGCTCGGCCTGCACTGCGAACACAATCTGGGCCTGAATGTCGGGGGCGTAGTCAACCATGGGCTGGGCTAGGGCCGGGTGGCGATCGACTAGGGCGAGCAGGTCGCCCGTGCGAGCGCCGTAGAGGTTGATCAGGTGGTTGAGGCTAGGGATGCGGTGGTGGTAGCGATCGCGCCACTCACCCACCCTGGGGTCGTCAAGCCCCATAGCTCCAGGTAGGGGGCGATCGTGGGTGGGGCAGGCGGGCACCGCCTCGCCCCGCTGGCGAAAGACGGCATCCACCAGCTCTTCGCCCACCTGGCGATGGGTGGTGAGCTTGCCGCCAATCAGCGAGATCAGGTTCCTGGCCCCCTCCTGACTGTGGTCGTGCAGAATGTGGGCGCGGGTAATGCTGCCGGTCTTTTTGCCTTCGGCGTAGGGCAGGGGCCGCACCCCGGCATAGGTAAAGCGCACATCCTCCCGCGTTAGGTGGGCGGCGGGCAGCACGGCGTTCGTTTCCTTGAGCAGGTAGTCGATTTCGGCATCGTCGGCCTTGACCTGGTCAAGGGAGCCTGTGTAGCGTTCATCAGTGGTGCCAATCAGGTACTGGCCCAGCCAGGGCAAAATGAAAAAGGGCCGTCCGTCAGACTTGGCCTCTACATACAAAGCTGCGTCGGGTGCGCCGGGGAAGGCATCGACAATGATGTGGCTGCCCTTTGTGCCGCCAATCTTGCGGTTTCGGCTGACTGGCGACTGGCTGAGGCCACAGACCTCGTCAACCCAGGGGCCAGAGGTGTTGACGATTACAGTGCGATCGTGGGTTGTGACCTCAAATTGGTCGCCGCTGAGCCCGTCGCGGCAGGTCATTCCGGTAATTCTCTGTGCGCTGAGGTGAATGGTTTCGACCTGGGCATAGTTGAGCACCGTGGCCCCAGCCTGCTCGGCGTCGAGAATATTTTCTAAACACAGCCGTTCGGCATGCTCGGCTTGGCCGTCGTAGTATTGGGCGGCCCCCGCTAGCCCATCGGTGTCTATAGCGGGGAAGAGCCGCTGGGTGCTGCGGCGCGACAGCATGCGGTGGTTGGGTAAAGACTTGTCGTAGCTAAGCAGGTCGTAGAGCACCATGCCCGCCTGAACAATGCGGTAGCTGCGCGCGCCGCCGCGATAGATGGGAATCGTCAGCGACAACGGTTTGACTAGATGGGGGGCATTGCGCAGCAGCACCTCGCGCTCGTGGAGCGACTCGCGCACCAGGTGGAACTCAAAGTATTCTAAATACCGCAGCCCACCGTGGATGAGGCGACTCGACCAGCTGGTGGTGCCGCCGCCAAAGTCGCCTTTCTCAAGCAGGATGGTGCGCAGCCCGCGCAGGGCTGCATCGCGTGCCGTGGTGGCACCGTTGATGCCGCCGCCAATCACAATCAGGTCGAAGGGTTGGTTGGTGAGGGCTTGTAGGTCGCGCATGAATTTTGAGGAGTCGGGGTTTGCCATCGCGAGTGAACCGTTTTCTAGTAGCGCTACGCTGAGTTCAAAATGCAAAATTCAAAGCGGAAAAATCCTGAGAGTACAGGTACTTCAAGCATTCTGAACTGTAGGGTCGTGTCTGCCGCAGCGTACTGGCTTGGGCTTGCGACGATAAAGTAGTGGCGAAAGGATTACTACATTGGGCCAAACATGCGCTCAAGGTATGTAGCCAGTTTAGGTATCTAGTCATACGCCAGCAACTGCCCAGGGGCATAGGCCTATGTCTAGGGAAAGAGGCAGGGTGAAATTCTATGATCTTTGTGAGTATTGCTTGGACACTTGAAAGCGCTAGTTTGCCAAGCAGCAGCAGCTTACGAGTTAGAACTAGTGGCTAATCGATCCCTTCAACCCCCTATGGAATGGGGACTTGTGAGGCTCTCTCCTTCCCGAAACTTAGGTGCCTGGGGAGCGAAGGCTCGATTTTTCGCCAAATTTTTTGCCAACCGGGGAGATACGCAGGAGAGAAGGGGCTTGGTAGGCTAGATCCACTACCGCTCCTAGCTTTTCGCCCATGCAAGTTCTTTCTCCCCAAACCACTGCCTCAGAAACGGGTTTAGAGCCGTCTAACCGTCAGACCGTGGTGCTCAACGTCAGCGGCATGAAATGCGCCGGGTGCGTGCGCGCGGTTGAAAATCGTCTGGCCCAGGTGGATGGGGTGCGATCGGCTACGGTGAATCTGGTGACCGAGGTGGCGGTGGTCGAAACCGAGGCTGGCGTGGTGAGCGCCGACCAGCTGGCCGACCAAGTGACCCAGGCGGGCTTTGCGGCGACGCCCCGCACCACTGATGGCGACGGCGATGACCTGACGGCTTGGGTGGAAGCCAAGCGAGCCGAGCAGCAGCAGCAGGGGCAGCGGCTGGGGGTGGCGATCGCCCTGCTCATCCTTTCCACCATTGGCCACCTCAATCACTTCGGCTGGCTGACCATCCCCGTGCTCAGCGACCTTTGGTTTCACGCCATTTTGGCGACGGTGACGCTGGCGTTTCCGGCGCGAGAAATTTTGGTGGACGGTTGGGCCGGGCTGCGGCGGCTGGCCCCCAACATGAATACGCTGGTGGCCCTGGGTAGCGTGAGCGCCTACCTGGCCAGCGTGGTGGCGCTGGTGTTTCCCGGGCTGGGCTGGGAGTGCTTTTTTGAAGAGCCGGTGATGCTGCTGGCGTTTATTTTGCTGGGTCGCACCCTGGAGCAGCGGGCCAGATATCGGGCTGCGGATGCGCTGCGATCGCTGGTCGAACTCCAGCCCGCCGTGGCCCGACTGATCTCTAACCCCGCCACCGCTGGGGCCGCCCAAACCGGCGTCGAGGTGCCCGCCCGCTGTGTGCAGGTGGGCGAGTGGGTGCAGGTGCTGCCCGGCGAAAAAATATCTGCCGATGGCACGGTGGTCTCGGGCCAGAGCACTGTGGATGAGTCGATGCTGACCGGCGAATCGATGCCCGTGCTGAAGCAGCCCGGCGATCGCGTGACGGCGGGCACGGTCAACCAGAGCGGCGCGATCGCCCTGCAAGTCACCGGCACCGGCCAAAACACCGTGCTGGCTCAAATGATTCGCCTGGTAGAAACGGCCCAGAGCCGCAAGGCCCCCATCCAACGGCTGGCCGACCTGATCTCGGGCTACTTCACCTACGGGGTGATGTCTCTGGCTACGCTCACCTTCTTGTTTTGGTACTTCATTGGCCTGCACCACTGGCCCCAGGTGATGCACTTGGCCCTGGGCATGGCCCACATGGGTCACACCATGACCTACACCTCCTCGACCCTGCTGGTGAGTCTAAAGCTGGCGATCGCGGTGATGGTCGTCGCCTGCCCCTGCGCCCTGGGCCTGGCCACCCCCACCGCCATTTTGGTCGGCTCTGGGCTGGGGGCCGAGCGCGGCCTGCTGATTCGCGGCGGCGACAGCCTCGAAACTATCCACCACCTCGATACGGTAGTCTTCGACAAAACCGGCACCCTTACCCTGGGGCAGCCCATCGTCACAGCGATCCACGTCCTTGCTGAGGGGCTGAGCGAGGCCGACATTGTGCAGCTCGCCGCCACGGTCGAAAGCGGCACTCGGCATCCCCTGGCGAAAGCCATTCACCAGGCAGCAACAGCGCGAGAGCTGGATCTGCTAGCCGCCGCCGAGTTTGACACCCAACCTGGCCTCGGCGTGGCCGCTCAAATCACCTGGCAGGGCACCGTGCAGCCCTGCGCCCTGGGCAATCAGCAGTGGATGATCCAGCGAGACATGGTGCTCAATGCCGATGTGCAAGACCGGGCGAAGGCGCTGGCGGAAGCGGGGCAGACGGTGGTGTATGTGGCGTTAGGAGATACTGTAGTGGGGCTGGTGGCGATCGCAGACCAACTGCGCCCCGATGCCGCCGCTGTGGTGGCAAACCTGCAAGACCAGGGGCTGCAAGTGCGAGTGTTGACAGGGGATAGGAAAGAGGTGGCGGGGGCGATCGCAGCCCAGCTCAACCTCAACCCCAGCCAGGTCACCGCCGAAGTTTCCCCCCAGGGCAAAGTTGATGCGATTCGCCAGCTCCAGACCGAGGGGCACACCGTAGCGCTGATGGGCGATGGGATTAATGATGCGCCTGCGATCGCCCAAGCTGATGTCGGCATCAGTCTCCACTCCGGCACTGATATCGCCATGGAAACCGCCGATGTAATTCTCATGGGCGACCACCTCTCGGGCCTGCTCGAAACCCTCACCCTCAGCCGCGCCACCTTCAACAAAATTCGCCAAAACCTGGCCTGGGCTTTTGCCTACAACCTGGTGGCAATTCCCCTGGCGGCAGGGGTGCTGCTGCCCACCGCCGGGTTTAGCCTCAGCCCCGCTGCCGCAGGCGGCATGATGGCGTTTAGCTCTGTGGCAGTAGTGATGAATTCGTTACTTTTGCGCCGAGCAAGTTCAACAGCCTCATCAACTAAAATTGACTGATAGACCGAGTCCAGCACAGGAAATCTCATAATGGCCTATCGGATTCTTCACTGCGGTAAGTCTCTTAATAACTACAACTTGTGTATTGAGCACTCAGTCGCAGGGTTTGGAACACGAGGGCCAGAAAAAGATGACATTGTTTTTCTCGTAGTCAAACACAACAAGCAGACACTATGCGGACTTCGCGCCAGGCTAGGAGAGCCTACCGATCAGCAGCCCTGGCCCGATGCGGATCGTTATGTTTCTGCATATAAGCTGATTGATATTGCCTATGCCGATCCTTTTGACATCCGTTTTTTAGCGGAGTACGGAGGTAAATATTGGCCGCTTAAATTTTTGCAGGGTGCCAAACCGATCAAAGACGAGAACGCTGTTCATGCACTTCAAAGCACATTTGAAGAATACCAAATTGAGCAGCCTGTAAAATTGCGCAGAGCCGATGAGCCAAGCTTATTGGACGAAGGAGAGGAAGATGACTCAGATCCTCTGTTAGAAGTGAATCCGGACAATCTCTCCGAAATACTGTCAGAAGTGCCAGAAGCAAGGATTAAGGTAATGGGCACATTCCAAACAATTCCGTTTAGAAATGAAACCGATGCGCTCCGTGGTCTTGAAAGTTTGGTGAACGAGAATTTTTATAACTTGTTCCCTCGCTACACGTTAAGCCATTCCCTTCTTATTCCAGAAAATCGAATCTTTCTGTCATCAGGCGTTGAGGCCCGAGGAGAAAAACTGATTAAAGGGATTCGATCTATTCCTGACGCGCTTTTAATTGTTTATAGCGAACATGAAAAACACCCGTTCAAGATTGCATTGATTGAGTATGAATGCTTTGGAGAAGGTAAGACCCGATCTCAAGAAAAGTCAAATTATTTAAACGGCCAAGTAATTCCTCAGCTTATGCGTTTCGCCTCTGCATTCAGCATCGTTACTGATAAGCAAATTCGGGATCAGACTATCAAAAGCTGGGTCGATAAAGTCATACAGCACATATATTCTGATCCTGAGTGTATTGAAAAAGTTTCAGGATGGATTAAATGCATGCGGCCAACGCTTTCAGATCAGCTTGTTGGCAGAGAGATGGATCGCGTGCTAACTGAGGCATTCCAAAAGGCTCTACAGGTTCTTTTGATAATTGATGACCTAAGCGATGAGCAAAAAGATACAATTGCCAACGTTATCCGAGCCTTCAAACTTGAGAATGGCGACAGTATAGAGTTTATCTCGTATATTGTTCGTCTTGAACAACGAATCCGCATCTCGGATTCTGACGCAGAATACGCTTTATCAGTTCAATAAAGGGAGTTTGAGAAAGATTTTTTAAGAAGAATGCTAAGAGGGGGAATGTAATGGTTGCAGCTCTTGATAAGCCGTCGTCTTTAATCCATGAGATTCAACTTGAAAAAGTTGGCAGTTGGAATTTGTTCAAATTCAGTGAACATCTCCAGTTGCGAATGGAGGAGCTTTTAGAGAAGAAAAAAGCCGATCAACTCACGGCTGATGAGATTGCTGAGCTAGAAGCGATTGGAGAACTAGATCGCATTTTCACCCATATGAACGCGATGCTGGCGGCCCAAGATGCCAATTCGTGATGCAGCCAAGCAAGTCATTCGGGAACGAGCTAGCTATTTGTGCGAGTATTGCCATTCTCCAGAACGGCTCAGTGCCAATCGGTTCACCATCGATCACATCATTCCCCAATCACTGGGTGGCTCTGATGACCTGGCTAACCTAGCACTCGCCTGTCGCCGCTGTAACGAAAGGCGCTACAACTTCGTAGCCGGTATCGATCCAGACACTCAAGCAATTGTGCCTATTTTCAACCCTCGTCAGCAATTGTGGAAAGAGCACTTTGTTTGGCTAGGTCAAGGCATTGTCATAGAAGGCACTACACCCATTGGCCGCGCAACTTGCCTTCGCCTTGATCTGAACGATACTCGCTATCCAAAGAGCGATTCCATCCGAGAAACCAGACGGTTTTGGATCAAAACTGGAATACACCCCCCAAAAGACGATCCGCGCCAAGATGGATAATCAACTTTCCCCGCTTGACAAAGAGCTTTATCGCAGAATTGATGAGGTACTGCACTACCTTTGGGACCCCATTGGGGTAGCGGGCATGCCGGGGGCGCGGGATGAGTATGATGCGTATCTGCCTCAGGTGTTTAGCCTGCTCAAGGCTGGGGCTGGAGCCGACGAGATTGCAGACTGCCTCACCGAAATTTCGACCCAGGCGATAGGGCTAGGAAATAATCAGGAGCGCGATCGCCAGATAGCTGAACTCTTGCTAGAGTGGAAAGCCCAAATTTCCGAACCCTGAAAGCTGACTTCCTGCTAGCGATCGCCCGAGTTCTTGACTAGTCCACAGAGTCTGCCATTACGTCCGATGCTTCACCGCAATAGCTGGTCGATCATGCGGTTGGCCTGCGACTCGTAGCTGCCACCAAACAGGGTGAAGTGGTTGAGGATGTGATACAGGTTGTAGAGCGTTTTGCGGGTTTTATAACCCGCGTCGAGCGGGTAGGCGGCGTTGTAAGCGTCGTAAAAGGCGTTGGGAAAGCGGCCAAATAGCTCCGTCATGGCGATATCTACCTCGCGATCGCCATAGTACGTCGCCGGGTCCAAAATCACCGGCTCGCCCTCCTTCGTCACCGCCGCATTGCCCGACCACAGATCGCCATGCACCAAACTGGGGGCCGGGTCGTGACTCGCCAGCAGATCCGGCAGCGCCATCAGCAGCTCGTGCTGACGCGGAAACCGTCCGCCTCTGCGGCCCGCCAGGCGAAACTGGTGGCGCAGCCGGTGCTCGCGGTAAAACTCTAGCCAGGTGGCCGTCCAGGGGTTGGGCTGAGGGGTGGCACCAATGGTGTTGCCCTGGTGCCAGCCAAACCCCTGCTCACTGGTGACCCGGTGCATCGCCGCCAGGGCTTCGCCCATGCGGCTCCAGGCATCGCCGCCGCCGCTGCCCAGCTCTAGCCACTCCATGGCAATGTAGGCCGCCCCATCCACCGTGCCCCAGCAGATCGGCTTGGGCACCCGAACGGTCTGGCTGTCGTACATATCCTTGAGGCCCAGGGCCTCGGCCTCAAACATCGCCACCTGCGACGCCTGGTTGAGCTTGAGAAAATACGATTGGCTGCCGTCGCTGACCTGGTAGGCCTGGTTGATGCAGCCGCCCCCTACCGATCGCCGGTCAGCAATGGTAAAGGCGGTGCCAGTTTTAGCGCCAATGTGCTGGGCGATCGCAGTCCACATAGCCGCCCGTCCTAAGCCGCTGGCTGGAGGGCAACCACTCCATAGGCCTCGCTGGAGAGGTGGCGCTGGGCCGACTGCAACACATCATTGACGCCCAGCTTTTGAATGTAGGCCGGGTAGTTGAGCCCCTCGGTAATGTCACCTGTCAGGGTGTGATAGTAGCCGTAAAGCCCGGCGCGATCGCTCGGCGTTTCGTTGGCAAAAATAAACCGATTGGCCACCTGGGTTTGCACCCGGCTCAGCTCTGCGGGGCTCACAGGCTCCGCCATCACGGTGGCGATGTGCTGGGCGATCGCCACCTCCACCTGGTCTAGATTCTCGGCGGGTAGCTGGGCCGACACCATAAATGCTCCCTGATGGGCCAGGGTCATGTTGCTACAGCTCACACTGGTCACCAGCTTGCGCTCTTCCCGCAGGTCGCGCACCAGACGCGAGGTCAGCCCCCGCCCCAGAATCGAGGCCAAGATGTCGAGGCCGTAGGTGTCTTCGAGGTGGGTCACCCCCGGCACCCGCCAGGCCATCACCAGGCGCGCCTGGGTCATGGCTGGGTCGTCGTGGATAGCTCGCCGCACGCTCGTGAAGGGGGGCTCCAAGTCGTCGGGCAGCAGCGGTTTGAACCGCTCAATAGTGCTGGCGGTGTCTGGCGGCGCTGGGCGCTGGGCTATAGCCTGCTCAAAGCCCTCGGCCACCGTAGCAATCAGGGTCTCTACCGGCAGGTTGCCCACCGCTACCGCCGTCATGCTCTGGGGTTGGTACCAGGTGCTGTGGAACTCTCGCATTTGGGCCGGGGTGAGCTCCTCAACCACGGCAGTCGGCCCCAGCACCGGACGGCGGTAGGGCAGCCGGTCAAACACCAGCTCCATGGTGCGGGAATAGGTGCGGCGGCGGGGGTTGTCGTCGGCGCGGCGAATTTCTTCTAAAATCACCGGGCGCTCGCGCTCAAAGTCGTGGTCGCTGAGGCGCGGAGCCATCACCATCTGAATTTGCAGCGGAGCTAATGCGGCAAAGTCTTGGGGCGCTGTGGTGATGTAGTACTTGGTGTAGTCTTGGCTAGTGGCGGCATTGATCAAGGCCCCACGCTCTTCTACCTGGCGCTCAAACTCGCCGCACTGCAGCTGTTGAGTGCCCTTAAAAATCATGTGCTCTAGAAAGTGGGCCATGCCGTTGATGGCGTTGCTCTCTACTGCTGAGCCCACCCGCAGCCACAGGCTGAGGTTGACCACCTCTAGGGGCATTTGCTCAGCGATCACCGTCAGTCCGTTGGGCAGGCGGCGAATCGTAGGCGAAACCAGGCGGGAGGGCAAATCTGCGGTTGCTGAGAGCAAAGCCATAGAGACAACAAGCCACCAGAAAAAACACTACGCTTAAAGATACTAAGCTTCGAATATCTTAACGACTGAATCGTCTGCCTGGGAAAAACGTTCTGTCGGGTTTGTCAGGGCGCGCTAGCTCAGCCTTACCTAGGGGAAATTGTAACCTTAACTTAGGATAGACAGATGTAGCCGTCGCCACGCAGGTGAGGACGTTTTCTATCGATAAGGAGATTTCTAGAAAAGAAGATCCCCGCTTTATCGGACAACTGTAGCCCCTGTAGGGTGGGCACTGCCCACCATTAGGGAGAAAGTTTTCCAGAAGTCGCCTAACCTTGAGCGATGGTTATTGGTCAGTTCGTTGTCCCAAGCCTGACTAACAGACGTTCGGTCTTGCCCTAAGCTCCCTGACCACCGTTATATTTGCTGGTCAGACTGCGGGATTGTGGTTTGAATGTTAGCCGGTGCGAACGGTAGACCTGCTAAACAAACTGTCAGCTTGTGACCTTGCCGATTTCGCCAGCCGGTAGGGACGATTGGCAGGCTAAAGAAGGGAAGTTTTGCCCCTGGGACGGGCAAAATAGTAGAACTCGGTCGAAACTCAATGGCCCATTATTCCGAAAGTATTGTAAATTCCTGGTATGCGGACTGCTCCGGGGAGGTCATATGGGAACCTGGATTAAAGAGACAGACATTGCGATTTACCTGATGCAGGGGGGCTACTGGATCTCTCGCATCACGAAATATCCGTCGAGTAAAAACCCTAAGGAGCAGGTGGTCAACATCGGCAGCATTAAAACATGGTTTCAGCGGGATGATTACCCCCGCGCCATGACGGTGTCCATTGGCACCGGGGGGCCAGAGCCTCAACCCATGCCGCCCGCGCCCCCACCACCGCCACCACCGCCGCCGGGCAGCGTCATCAATGCGGCGGGTCTAGAGATTATCAAAGGGTTTGAGGGCCTGAGCCTCAGCGCCTATCCCGACCCTGGTACCGGCGGCGAACCCTGGACGATTGGCTACGGCCACACCTCCTCGGCTGGCGCACCACAGGTCTACAAAGGACTCACAATTACCCGCGCCGAGGCCGAAGAGATTCTCAAGCGCGACCTCAAAAAGTACGAAAAGGCCGTCTCTGATGCCGTGACCCGGACGCTGACCAGCGATCAGTTTTCGGCGCTGGTGTCGTTTACGTTTAACGTCGGCCCCGGCAATTTGCAGTCCTCTACCCTGCTGAAGAAGCTCAATGCCGGAGACGTGGCTGGAGCATCGGAGGAGTTTGCCAAGTGGATCTATGCCGGGGGCAATGTAATGCCTGGCCTACAGCGTCGCCGCAAGGCTGAGCGAGCCCTGTTTCGCAGTGAAAACTGGCAGCAGTTTCTCTAGGCTGCACCTCGGCAGGCCCCGGCCTATGGGCCGATCAGTCTACGGTTAAAGACATGGCATAGTGGCCCTCGGTGCGATCGCACCGAGGGCCACTATGCTGACGGGTGCCTCCCAGGCCACCAGGGGTTAGCTACCATAGATCCATTAAGACCTATGAACGGTCACCCCAGTAAACGGTTGCAGGGTGGGAAAAATGAGCTGAGAATGCCTCTGGTTTGCGTAGCCCCTCCAGGCTGCTTTCGCTCCTAAACATGTCTTGTATGACCGATGATTGGACTGCTTTGCCTGACCCTAAGCCCCTAGCGGGTGCCCCCGATGCCCGGTCAGGGACTGGCCAAGACGGTGACTCGCAGGCATTGGAGCAGCATTTTTGGGCGGTGATTGAAACCATGGTCCTCGCAGGGCTGGTGGTCGATGCCAGCGGCCAGGTGTTGCTCTGCAGCGACTACCTACTCGCCCTCACCGGCTGGCAACGCCACGAAGTTGTGGGCAGTAGCTGGCTGGAGCTTTTTATCCCCGCAGGCGATCGCCAGGCGCTGAGTGAGCGGTTGCGAGCTGCCGTAGCCCAGGGCCTAAGCTCCCTTCACCACGAGACTGAAATTCTTACCCGCAGCGGCGATCGCCGCCTGATTGCCTGGAACACCACCGTCTTGACCAGCGCCACCGGTCTGGTGCAGCGGTTTACCAGTATTGGCCAAGACGTAACGGATCAGCGCCAGGTCGTTCAGGACTGGCCGTGCTGCCGCCTAAAGCCGGTGCCTGATCACCTGAAGGACATGCTGCGCGTTGACACCGAACGCAGGCAGACCGAGCAGGCGCTCGTCAGCGCCAACCAGCAGATGCAGGCGTTTATCGACAATTCTCCGGCTTTGGTCAGCATCTTTGATGCCAACGGGCGCTATCGGTGGGTCAACCAGGCTACCGCTGCCCAGTTCGGCCTCCGTCCTGAGGAGGTAGTGGGGCGTTCCTTTGCCGATCTGCTGCCACCCCCAGTATGTCGCGTTTTTATGGAGCGGGTGCAGCAGATCGTCGCTACCCAGACCCCCCTGACCGTAAAGGATACGCTCCACCTGGGGGGCGAGCAGCGGGTGTTTAGTTCAGTCCTGTTCCCCGTGAGTATTGAGGCCGATGGCACCCTCGTTTTGGGGGCGGTGGCCACCGATATTACGCCCCTAGCCGAGGCCCAGGAGGCACTGTGCCGCCAGGCCGAAGAAGAGCGGCTGATTCGCACCATTACCCAACACATTCACCAATCGCTGGAGGTCGAGCAGATTTTGCAGACCACGGTCACCGAGGTGCGGCAGTTTTTGCAGACCGACCGAGTGCTCATCTACCGCTTTAATTCCGACCTCAGCGGCACCATGGTAGTCGAAGCTGTGCTGCCCCCTTGGGATGCAACGCTAGGCCTCACCGTCGAAGACACCTGCTTTTTGACCAGGCCAGACCTGGCCCACCGCTACCGCCGTGGCCACACCCACCACATCGACAATGTGGCCGAGGCCGACATCGACCCCTGCTACCGCGCCCTGCTGACGCGCTTTCAGGTGCGGGCCAACCTAGTGGTGCCGATCAACTGTGGCGGCAACCTATGGGGGCTGCTGTGTGCTCACCACTGCCGAGGGCCGCGCCATTGGCAGCCCAAGGAGCGCGCCCTGCTGGCTCAGCTGGCTGACCAGGTGGCCATTGCTCTTCAGCAGAGCCAGCTGCTGGCCCAGACCCGTGCCCTGGCTCAGCAGGAAACGTTGCTCAACAACATCATCAGCGCCATCAGCGACAGTCTGGAGCTAGAGACACTGCTCCAGCGGACGGCGACGGAAATGCTGCCCACCTTTAGGGCCAGTCGCGGTCTGGTGATTCTCTGTCAGGCAACCGACCCGGTGTTGGTGCACACCAATGCGGCTAGCACGCCCGGTTTTGACAGTTTACAGGGGCAGGTGATTCCTATTGAAGGTAACCCCCACGCTCAGCGGGTGCTGGCTGAGGAGCAGCCGGTGGTGGTAGACGATGTCAGGGCGGAACCGATGCTGCTGCCCAACCTCGCCCTGGCTCAAAAGCTCAGCATCGGGGCGATTCTGGCGGTCTCGATTCGCTATCGGGGCGTGGTCAAGGGCATCTTGAGCGTGCACCAGTGCCCTGGCCCGCGCTGCTGGAGCGAGGTCGAAATCAAGCTGATCAAGCGGTTGGCTGACCATCTGGCGATCGCTATTCACCAAGCTGAGCTCTACGCCCAGGCTCAACTCGAGCTGGCCGAGCGCAAACGGCTGGAGGCCCAGCTGCGCTACGACGCCTCCCACGATCGCCTCACCGGGCTGCCCAATCGAACGCTGTTCTTAGAGCGGCTGTCCGAGGCGCTCGAGCAGCTGCACCGCCACTGCGAGAACCACACGCCCCTAGCTCCCCCTACGCTCAATCGGCTGCCTGACCTCTGCTGCGACCGCCAGTTTGCCCTGCTGTTTCTCGACCTCGATCGCTTCAAGGTGATCAACGACAGCCTGGGTCACGCCATGGGCGATCGGCTGCTTCAAGTCGTAGCCCAACGCCTGCAAACTTGTCTGCGCCCGGCAGATGTAGCCGCCCGCCTGGGGGGCGACGAGTTTGTGGTGCTGCTGACCGACCTCAGCGATGCCGCCGTCGCCGTCACCATGGCCCAGCGCATTCACGCCATTCTCGAAGGCCCGGTGCTGCTCGAAGGGCACGAAGTCTTTATTCACGCCAGCATCGGCATCGCCCTCAGCGCTACCACCTATACCGACCCCAACCAGGTGCTGCGCGATGCCGATATCGCCATGTATAAAGCTAAGGGTAGCAACCGCGAGTACGCCATCTTTGACGCCCCTATGCACACCCTGGTGATGCAGCAGATGGAGCTTGAAAACGACCTGCGCCGAGCTCTAGAGCGGGTTGAGCTGCGGCTTTATTACCAGCCCATTGTCAATTTGGCCACCGGCACCATGCAGGGGTTTGAGGCCTTGGTGCGGTGGCAGCACCCTCGCCGCGGGCTGGTGCCTCCCCTCGACTTCATTCCCATTGCCGAAAATACAGGACTCATTACTACCCTTGACCTGTGGACCCTCAACGAGGCCTGCCGTCAGCTGAGCTGCTGGCACCAGGAACTGCCCCACAGTCATCCCCTCACCGTCAGCGTCAATCTTTCGGGGAAGCAATTTATGCGCCCCGACTTGATTCAGCAAATCGATGCTGCCCTGAGCCGCCATCACCTGCAGGGGCATCACCTGAAGGTCGAAATTACCGAAAGCGTGCTGATTCAAAACGCTCCCATGGCTATTGATCTGCTCAAACAGTTACGCCAGCGCCATATCCAAATCTGTATGGACGACTTTGGTACCGGCTACTCGTCCCTCAGCTACCTGCATCGGTTTCCCATTGATGTACTCAAAATTGACAAGTCGTTTATTACCAACCTGCAGCGCTCTGGCCCCGGCACGGGCGACTGCGAAATTGTCAAAGCTATTATCAGCCTGGCCACCGATCTCCATTTGGCGGTGGTGGCTGAGGGCATTGAAACCGCCGAGCAGGCGGTTTACCTTCAGGCCCACCAGTGCCAGGGAGGGCAGGGCTATTACTTTTCTCAGCCCCTCTCGGTGGAGGATGCAACGGCGTTCATTGCCTAACTGTCTTGGCCCAGCCCCCGCCCCGCTAAAACGGAAACGGTTTGTAGGGAATCCACTGGGCCCACAGCTTAGCTAGGGTGCCGTTGACAATCAACTGGTTGATTGCTTGGTTGAGGGCCTCTAGCAGTTCTCGGTTGCCCGGCAGTACCCCAATGCCAAAGGGAATTTGGGTGGGCAGTTGAAAGGCCACCCGCAGACTGGTGGTGTCGGCCTCGGCGGTGAGCAGCAGCAGGGCATCGCCCACCAGGGCATCGATCGCCCCCTGGGCCAGGGCCGATAGCAGGGTAGGTCGGGTGTGGTCGGCCCCTTTGAACGGCACCCATTCCAGGTCGGGCAACGCCTCGGTGAGAATCAGGGGACTGCTGCCCGCCAGGGAGCCGAGCCGCTTGCCCGCCAGGTCTGCCAGGGTATGAATCGGGCTGTCTTCGCGCACCAGCACGGCCTCGTCGAAGCGACCATAGGGACGGGTGAAGTCGGCCCAGGCGCGGCGATCTTGGGTAATGGCCTGGCTAAACCACACCACGTCGTAGTCGCCGGTGCTGAGGGTGGGATAAAACGCTTCGGGGGGGCAGTCAAACCACACCGGCACCAGCCCCAGCACCTCGCCTACGGCCCGAGCCATGGCGGGTTCGTAGCCCTGGCGATCGCCATCATGCACAAAGCTCATCGGTCGGGCGTCGAAATCGTTAGCAATTATGGAAAGCTGCCCCGGGTGAACGGTGGTAAAGTCCATGACCAGATAAAAGGAACGTAGGGCTATTGTGACACCAAACCCAGTTCCCCCATGAGGGCTTTCTCCCCCCAGAGCCAGAGCCCGACCCAGGCGGCTTGAAATCGCTCTCTATTCGTGGAATGGTGAAGGGAGTACTGCATGCCTGCGCGAGAGTTACATGACTGTTGGTAATCCTGCGACCGATCCTGCCTTTGAACCCCTGCGCCAGTTTCGCCCCCTGCTGCTGAAGGCCCACAAAATCTTGATGGATGCTGAGAAAGACCGCTACGAGGCCAACCACGGTGCGATCGCCAACAAAGGCGACTACCTGCGCCTGGTGCTCAACCATGAGCAGTTTAGCTGGCTGCGGCCTATCTCCCAGCTGATTGTGCAGATCGACGAGGTGCTGATGTCAAAGCAGCCCCAGCCCCTAGAGCGCGCCCCCGAGCTGCTCAGCCAGGCCCGCCACCTGCTGCACGACACCGAAATTGGCCAGGCATTTCAGGATCGTACCCAGGTGGTCGCCAGCCGCGACCCCGAAATGGCCGCCATGGCCCAGCGCCTGGATGAAATTATGCAGCCCTACGGCCCTCAGCCAGGCGACCGCCCGACCTAATCGGCAGCACCCACGTGCAAGCGCCCATCCTGTGCAAAGATAATAAGGCTACAAAAAAGCAAGTCCCCACCTGGTCACCAGGCGCTAGGGAGGATTGAGTAAGAGCGAGTGTGTGTTATGAATGTTGGCGATCGCGTCCGAATCAAAGAATCAGTTGTTTTTTATCACCACCCGCTGCACCGCAACGAAGCCTTCGATGCCAAAGGGTTAGAAGGAGTCGTTTTAAATATTCTCACCGACTACAAAGGTCGCCCGATTAGCCCCAACTTTCCAGTTCAGGTGGAGTTTGAGGTCGAGGGGGCTAAGCGCCCCATGCGGGCTCATCTCAAGCAAGATGAGCTCGAAGTTCTCTAGCCGAGATAAAATTTCCGCAGGTTGTTGGCTTAAACTCTGCTACGCCTTGGCGTTCCCTATGCAGAGCGGCGGCTAAACCAGGCCAGCAGATTTGCCTCTGCCTGCATCTGCTCCAGATCGCGCCTATTTTCTGCGGACACCTGGTCGTACCACTGATAGTAGGCTCCTAGCTTGGCGCGGTGCTCAAGCTCCAGGCGAAAATCTTGGGCGGCCTGCTGAAGTTCCAGGTACTCAATTACCTCCTGGGGCGTAGCCAGCGATCGCGGCGATAGGTATTCAAACATAGCGGCCCGGCGTGACACAGGGTCATTGTAGCCTGTTGGTTTAGAGGATAGGGAAGCGGGCGTACCCAGTGCTGAGTGTTGAGTTTTAGTTTTGAATTTTCGGCCCAAATCTAAAACTCAACACTATAAAACTCAAAATTCAAAACTTACTCCCCCGTCC
>QBLT01000330.1 GCA_003249105.1 Leptolyngbya sp.
TTAGGAAGCCCTTTCCTCTACACGGGTATTAATTGATACTTTTCAAATATCCTCTAAATCGCGGTTCGTTGAAGATGACATCTGTCTAAGGGGAAAACGACTGAGCAACCATCGTAGTGCTGGTCTCCCAACCCCGCCTGTACCGGATGTTAGATATAGCCATCGCCACAAAGGTTAGACGTTTTCATCGCTAACCCCCAGGCGATGGCTGTACGCCAGGTCGCTGCCTCAGGTTTGGCTACAGGCAGTCAGTACTGTTCTCAGCGACCTGGCCAGCGCTATATGAGCACGACGGTGCTCAAAGGCGGGTGGTCATGCAGCCTAGCTACGGGGGCGAAACCGCAACCTGGTGTCCCAGGAGGGACGGCATAAAATAACAGCAGCGCAGCTACCTCAGGAGAGTATTAATGGCAGAGGTCAGCCCCCGTCTCGGCTGGTTGTTCCAGGCTCTGATTGCCTTTATGCCCTATTTGCTGCTCGGTCTTTTGGCGGGCGCGCTGGTGCTGACCACGGGCGTCTTTTTGGCCCGCATTCTGCTTTTGGACTGGTTGCGCCCGTTTGAGGAGTCTTGCCTGTTGATGCTCAAGGCCCAGGCTACCCCGGTTCTCGATCGCACCATGACGGCGGTGACCTGGCTGGCCCAGGGCGAGATCACCATTCCGGTGCTAATGGTGGTGGGCGGTGTTTTGGTTTATCGCAATCGCGCGATCGCCGCCTTAGTTCTCGCTATTGGATTGAGTGGATCATGGCTGCTGAACGGCATTTTTAAAGCCTTTTTTCGCCGGGAAAGGCCCGATCTGTGGGCTTCGTCTCAACGCCCGCTGGACTATAGCTACCCTAGCGGCCACGCCATGAGCGCGATTTCGTTTTATGGCCTGTTTGCCGCCGACCTCACCGCCTGTCTTAGCGTTCCGCTGGGGATTACTGCTACGCTGGCTGCGATCATAACCTTGGGGGTGGGGTTTAGCCGGGTGTATTTGGGCGTGCATTGGCCCACCGATGTGTTGAGCGGCTGGGTGGCTGGGGGTATCTGGCTTGGCGCTTGCCTGTTAGGGCTGGTTCACATTGGCGGCCTTTGAGCGGATGGGCCTGACTCAGCGGCTTCAGGTTCAGGGGCGTTAGGTTCACGGGCGTTAGGTTCACGGGCTTCGGGGCGCTGCATAAAGTCAAAAATGCCGCTTTTCTCGGCGCTGGCTTGTTCAGCAAAGGTGGCCAACAGCTCAGGCGTGGGCACGCAGATCCAGAGGGCTTTAGGAACCACCTCAACGATAACTGGCGTTGTGCCGATACATTCCCCGTCGGCATGTACGTCTAGGGCTGGGTACCCTCTCACTTCAATCGTCGAGGCTTGATGCATTTTCAGCCTTTCATGGGGTAGATGTTTGCCGCGCATGGCCGCAAAAAAGTGGCGAAAGTGATCCCACTTGGAGGGCTTATCAATATAGATCAAGTCCAGCTTGCCGTCATTCATCTTGGCCTGGGGTGCCAGGGCAAATTCGACGCCATAGCGAGGGCTGTTGCAGACATTGACCTGTAACGTGCGCAGCCGCACTCTGCGGCCATCAAATCGCAGCAGCAAACGGTGGGGGCTGAACTGCAAGAAGGTTTTGAGGCCCATAAAAAAGCTTTTCAGAGCAACCCAATAGTTGCTCTTAATGCCTTCTTTGACGTCATCGCCACAGGGAAACAGAGATGCCTCTAGGCCGACGCCCACCACTTCCATAAAGTAGTGGTTGTTGGCCTTGCCCAGGTCATATTGGCTGCGCTCTCCTGCCACCAAAACCTGGATGGCCCGCGCCATATCTGTAGGAATGTTCAAGCTGGCGGCAATATTGTTGCGGGTGCCTTGGGGAATAATGCCCAGCGCTGTTTGAGTGTGGGCCAGGCCTCGGGCGACGGCTTCAATGGTGCCATCTCCCCCGGCGACAACCACCAGGTTGGCCCCCGATTTGGCGGCGGCGGCGGCCAGCCCTTGGCCGTTTTCTTCGGGGGTGGTGGGGCAGAGTTTGGCGTCGATTCCCTGGTTCTGCAGGGCGTCTAGGAGATTGGGCACCAGCTCAGCATCGTCATTCGGGCCAGAGGTGGGGTTAACAATTAGCACGGTGGTCATCTCTGGCGTCTCCCAATTGGGTGTCACGGAGCCCTGGGCGGTAGAGCGGATCGGGCCAAAAGGCTTGATCTACCCTGGTTTGCGATGACCCTTCAGGGTCGGTCTTTGACCATCGCCCCCTCCCCGCCTAGGCGAGGTTGAAGTGCTCCATATGAACGTGGGTGACGGGTACCTCAAGATCAAACAGGGCTCGCTCCACTGCATCCATCATGACAGGTGCGGCGCAGGTAAAGTATTGGCGGCTGCCCCGGTGGCGGGGAATGTGGCGCTCTAGCAGGGCTTTGTCCACATAGCCGGTTTCGCGCTTTTTAGCCCAACGCTAAGCCCCAAAGGGGTTGGTGAGCAGTCCGGGAACAGGGGCCGCGATCGCAAACAGATCCCCCGAATAAAACCCCTGCTGAATCTCCTTTTGGCTCAGCCCCACCGAAGCGGTAGTGACGTAGAGCGTCGATAGGTTGGGGCCGCCAAAGGTGGGGCAGGTAGGGCGCTGCACCGGCAGGTTGACTCGCCCTAGGGGTTCCCCAGTGGGGCTAAAGCAGGCCACACAACCGCCATTCCACAACGCTGTCCAGATGTTGCCGGTGCTGTCGATCGCCAGGCCATCGGGTTCAACGGATTCGGCTTCGTCATTTAAATCGATGGCGATGCGGCGATCGCTAATTTCCCCCGTAGCCCCATCAAAGCGGTAGGCAAAAATCTTGCGCTGGGGCGAGTCAGTTAAATAAAAGGTAGTACCGTCAGGGCTCCAGCCCAGCCCGTTGGAGATTGTCAGCCCCGTTTCCATCGTTTTTACAGAACCATCGGGGTCGTAGCGGTAGAGGGCCGCATGGCCAGGGTGGTCTGGGCTCATGGAGCCAATCCAAAAGCGGCCCTGGGGGTCACACTTGCCGTCGTTAAAGCGAGTGCCAGGGGCATCAAACTCAAAGGTGTGGAGGGTTTCGACCCCGCCCGAGGTGAGGTCGAGGCTGGTGATGCGATCGCCCATGGCCAGCAGCAGCTTTTCCCCCGCCATCAGCGCCAGGGCGCTGCCCACACCGCCCACATCCCAGTGGCAGTCGTCGCCGCTGCTAGGCTCAAACACATGGACGCGGTGGTTGAGAATATCGACCCAGTAGAGCACCTGTTTGTCGCGATCCCACAGGGGGCCTTCCCCCAGGCGGGCGCGGGCATGGAGCACGTTTTGAGCCGATAGCGCAGGCAGAGGGGCAGAGGTCATGGCGGGGCACCGGAAGGATTTACAGCAGCGTCGCACAGCGTGGCCTGGCGCATGCCTATCTAAAGGCAGAGGCCAGCGGTTTACTAGCATTAGCATCGCTGCGTTAAGCGAATGTCAAGGAGTTAGGGAAAAAAGCAGACTGATTTGGGAGCAATTCAAAATTCAAAGTTCAAAATTTCTCCTTCGGAGACACTGCGCGAGCACAACTTTTCTAAAGCCCCGCCGCCTGGCGAATTTCCTCCGTCGCCTCGATCTGCTCCTGGCTGAACCCGGCTTGTTCTAAATGGTCTAAGTAGTCGCGGCTGGTGTAGCGATCGTCTAGGCCCAGGGCTTGGCGGTAGTTGGCGATCGCCTGGGTGGAATCCCCTGCTGACCAGTAGGCCAGTGCTAGCCCCACCCATGGGTGGGGGTTGCTCGGCTCTAGCTCGGTGGCGGTCTGGGCAGCGGCGATCGCCTGCTCGGTTTGCCCCAGCTGCTGGTAAGCCAGACTGAGGTTATAGTGAGCAATTTCGTTGTTGGGCTCCAGTTCGGCAGCGCGAGTGTGAGTCTCCACCGCCGCCTCAAGCTGGCCATTCACCAGGTACACAATGCCCAGGGCGTTGAGGGCGGGCACGTGCTCTGGGCTGTAGTTCAGGGCGGTTTTCAGCGCATCAATAGCGGGGGCTGCAAACCCAGCGAGGTGCTGTGTCCACCCCAGCAAGACCTGGCCCTCAGGATTGCGTGGATCCAGCGCGGCAGCGATTCTGAGGGTGGCGATCGCCCGCTCCATATCCCCTTGCTGCCGAAAGGCCAGCCCCTCCTGTCGGTAGCGAGCCGCGATCGCCGCATCCACCAAAAACGGTGGATAGGCCAGATTCTCCAACGCCTCTGTCGAAAGCGTAGTAGACTGCCACGGCACCGCCGCCTCCCGCTGACAGCCCACCAGGGCTAAAGCTGTGCAGAGTCCCCAACCAAAGACTTTTCCCATAAGCTCGCGTCTGCCGGATTGCTCTTGTTCGCCAAATTCATTGAGAGGCTCGGGTTACTACTCTATAGGCTCCCGCCCCAAACCGCTCTAGTCTCTATCTCCCCCACCTACCCCATCTC
>QBLT01000331.1 GCA_003249105.1 Leptolyngbya sp.
CGTTATACTCAGACCAGTTGCGGACTCGGTACTGCATCGGCGTCAGGTTTTGGGTAGTACTTAAACCTTATGCCACTACCCCGTCCGTAACACCCTATTTATGCAACAACGCCAGACCCTCATCTGAATTCTGCTTGCTGCTTTCCTTTTCGGATCAAATGGATAAAGTTGAGCTTAAGCTTCTCTTTAGAAATTAGCTCTAATCGACCGGCTGAGGGCACCGGCTCATGCCTTAGTCCAGGCCTGATTAGTGCTATGGTTAGATCGTAGACTTTTGTTGAGACAAGGAGTATTGCTGTGGTTGAGCCTTTGCTAAGTGGCATTGTTCTAGGGTTTATTCCTGTCACCCTAGCCGGGCTTTTCGTTGCGGCCTACATGCAGTATCGTCGCGACAATCAGCTAAATTCCTAGCCCAGGTAGGGGTAAGGGAGGGCGATCGCGCCCATTTTATCCGCCTTTAAAGATCTCTGTAGCATCCTTCAGCCTTCCCAGCGCTAGATAGGCACTGCCGACCGCCGCCTCTGCCGAAGCGGCGTTTTTAATGGGCACTGGCAGCAGAGCGGCCCGTAGCTGTCGCCAGGTCTCGTTGGCGGCGCCGCCCCCAGCCGTGAAAATTTGCCGCAGGGGCGATGCTCCGTGCTGAGTGAGCAGCTTGTACCCGCGCTGCTCAATGCGGGCAATGCCCATCAGCAGGCCGTGCAAAAACGCGCTGTCATCGTCGGGGCGGGGTGAGAGCCGCGGAGCCAGGGTGGGGTCATTGATGGGAAAACGCTCCCCTGGCTGCACCAGGGGGTAATAGTCTAGCTCCGTGGGCACGGCTGGATCGATGCGCTGGCTTAGGCTGGCTAAAGCCTTTCGGTCAAAGAATTTTTCAAGCACGACACCGCCGCTGTTAGAGGCACCGCCTACCAGCCACTGGTTTCCTAGCCGGTGGCTGTAGATGCCGTAGTCGCCCACATCGACGCGCTGGTTGCTGAGCAGCTTGATGGCCAGGGTTGAGCCTAGGGAGGTGACGCCATCGCCTGGGGCGATCGCGCCGCTGGCCAAAAAGGCCGCAATGCTGTCAGTGGTGCCCGCGACCACCTGGCACTGAGGCGATAGGCCAAATCGCTGGGCGACGGTTTCCGTCACGCACCCCACAATTTCTCCCGGTGCCAGCACCCGAGGCAGCAATCGGCTCCACGGCTGCCCCTGCATCCAGGCGGGATAGCTGAGATCGCCCACGTTGTAGCCCAGCTTGAGGCTGTTGTGGTAGTCGCTCAGCCCCCACTGGCCGTGGAGCTGGGCGCTGAGCCAGTCGGCCTGGTGCAACAGGTAGGCCGCTTGATTCCAGACCGCAGGTGGCAAGGTTTGGTGCCACCACAGCAGTTTGGCCAGGCTCGATGTGGCGCTGGCGGCGGGGCTTTGGGCGGGGGCCAGGGCTTTGATGGTTTCTAAGACTTCTCTACAGGAATGGTTGTAGAGCAGCGGCGGCGTCAGCGATTCCCCGGCCTGGTCGCACAGCAGCACGGTGGCCGAGGTGCCGTCGATCGCCACTCGGCCAATCTGGGGGGCGATCGCCCCCGGCAGCGCCTCTAGCAGATCAAAAAGCCCCTGCCGCCAGCAGTCAGGGGCGGGCAAGTCGGGGTAGCCCTGGCGATAGTGCCAACACAAATGCCGCTGCGGATCGACCACAGCGGCACGCACCCCAGAGGTGCCAAAGTCTATACCCAGAGCCAGGGGAAGGGGAAGGGTCGTCACGAAGCAGCCGTTCGCCACACCATTCCGCAAGCGCCTAGATGCTGGTCTCGCTAATCGAACGGGTGATGTAGTCGAAGGGGTAGTCAACCACAGAGGGATCGGCCACGCCCGCTTCTTGCACCTTCGCCTTCACGATGTCTTTCATCAGCTGAATGCCGATCACCGTGGGGGCAATGGGCACGCCCAGGGAGTTATAGGTTTCGCGCAGCCCGGTCAGCACTCGCTCGTCGAGCACGTCGGGGTTGCCCGCCACTAGGGCGTAGCTGCTGTAGCGCAGGTAGTAGTCCATATCGCGCAGGCAGGCGGCGTAGCGGCGGGTGGTGTAGGCATTGCCGCCGGGGCGAATCAGCTCGGGGACTTGGGCAAACAGGGTGACGCCCGCTTCTTTGACAATACCAGCGGCGTTAGCGCTGATGATGGCCGCCGCCTTGATGCGATCGGAACCGCTGTCAAAGTAGGACTTGATCGAGTCGAGGGCGCTGCTATCGAGATAGCGTCCAGTGTTGTCGTAGGTCTTGATTAGCGTGGTGACAGCGTCCCGCATAGGTAGTTTCTCCCAACTCTCACTTGGCAAACAGCATTTTATAAATAGTGGCAGGCGCAGGCTGCCTTCTCCTGGCTGAAGATTCTAACCCCAAAGGCTAGAACCCTGATAAATGCCAGGTTTTATCTTCGAAGAAGTTTACCACGGGGGCTTAACCCCTGGGTGGCTTAGGCCTGTCAGAGGCAGGGCTTTATGAGCGAATTGTTACAAAACATCATGCTCTGCCCCAGCGCTTTTGTTAGCTTTCCCTGACAAAAAGTAGTGAGTGATACAAAACGGGCTTACCCCTCTCCTTAGGATGATTCAGATGAGCTGATGCCTGCAAAACCAGCAGGGTCAGACCGCCCGTGCCGATAAACCGGTGCTGTGTAGGGCTTGCCTGTTGCAGCCTTGCCAATTTGGCAGGGAAACTAGGACGGAGCCAGGGCATCATCCACGACGAGTTAAATCGGTTTCCCCACGTTTGAACGCTAAAGAGGCTAAGGAGTAGTTCATGGCAACCCCAGCAGACATCCTGAAATGGATTGAGGATGACGGCATTGAGTTAATCGATCTGAAATTTATTGACATGCCGGGTATCTGGCAGCACCTCACTCTGCACAAGAGCCAGATTGACGAGAGCAGTTTCACCGATGGGGTAGCTTTCGACGGTTCTAGCATTCGGGGCTGGAAGGCGATCAACGAGTCGGACATGATGATGGTGCCCGACCCCAACACCGCCTGGATCGACCCCTTCATGGCGGAGCCGACTCTGAGCATGATCTGCACGATCAAGGAGCCCCGCACCGGCGAGCTATATGCTCGCTGCCCTCGAGCGATCGCCACCAAGGCGATCGAGTACCTCAAGTCCACCGGTCTGGGCGACACCGCTTTCTTTGGCCCTGAAGCTGAGTTCTTCATCTTCGATGACGTGCGCTTCGACCAAAACGAGCACTCCGCCTACTACTACGTCGATAGCGTCGAGGGCCGTTGGAATACTGGCCGCGAAGAAGTCGGCGGCAACCTAGCCTACAAACCTCGCTACAAAGAGGGCTACTTCCCCGTCGCCCCCACCGACACCTCCCAGGATATGCGCAGCGAAATGCTGCTGACCATGGCCAAGCTGGGCGTGCCGATTGAGAAGCACCACCACGAAGTGGCTACTGGTGGTCAGTGCGAGTTGGGCATTCGCTTTGGGCGGCTGATCGAGGCCGCCGACTGGCTGATGATCTATAAATACTGCATCAAGAACGTCGCTAAAAAGTGGGGCAAAACTGTCACCTTCATGCCCAAGCCTCTGTTTAACGACAACGGCTCCGGCATGCACACCCATCAGTCAATCTGGAACAACGGTGAGCCTCTGTTTGCAGGCGATCAGTACGCCGGGCTCAGCCAAATGGCCCTGTGGTACATCGGCGGCATTCTCAAGCACGCCCCCGCCCTGCTGGCGCTGACCAACCCCACCACCAACTCCTACAAGCGTCTGGTACCGGGCTTTGAAGCACCGGTGAATCTGGCCTACTCCCAGGGCAACCGCTCGGCTTCCGTGCGCATTCCCCTCTCCGGCGACAACCCCAAGGCCAAGCGCCTAGAGTTCCGCTGCCCCGATGCCACCTCGAACCCCTACCTAGCGTTTGCGGCCATGCTCTGCGCCGGCATCGACGGCATCAAGAACCAGATCGACCCCGGCGACCCGCTAGATGTGGATATCTACGACCTCAGTCCCGAAGAGCTGGCGAAGATCCCCTCGACCCCCGGTTCGCTGCTGGATGCCCTCAAGGCCCTGGAAGCCGACCACAGCTTCTTAACCAGCACTGGCGTCTTTACCGAAGACTTCATCAGCAACTGGATCGAGTACAAGCTCGACAATGAAGTCAATCCCATGCGCCTGCGGCCCCACCCCTATGAGCTGGCTCTCTACTACGATTGCTAAGCCAAGGGGGCTAGTCCCTGATTAAAAGACGTGCAACTTAGGAGGTCGGGGTTCAGGCTCGGGCCTCTTTTCTTTAGGGGGTTAACTGCAGTGCAAACGCATACTCGGCGAGTAGGGATACTGATGGATAAGTTCGACATTGAGGCTAGAGTGCTCCAAGAAATAAAGCATCCATTTACTAGGCAGCCTGTGGGGTAATTT
>QBLT01000332.1 GCA_003249105.1 Leptolyngbya sp.
AACTGTTCACTGGGCTTCGGGGGTAACTCCATGCAGGCTCTCCTGATTCACTGCTACACAGGCTAGCATGGCGAAAATCGGTAATTTAATTCTCGGAAATCACCTTAAGTCAGCTTGGTATTGACCCTGGCCCTACCGACTTACCCTGGCTACCGCTGGCATAATCTCCTCGCCAAAGCAGCATGGCTCTAGTCAAAACTGTGGCTTACATCCATAACAGATGACGTCTCAGCCAGAACAGTCGCAAACGACAAGATTCAAAATGAGCTGACATTTTTCGCTCTTCTATTTTCGTTCTTTTGCGATAACGCTAGTCGTTGGCTCCAGAGTTAGTATCCCCAGGCTTGTCGAGAGTAGCTGGAGCTGAACCAGGCTGTTGATCGAGCCGTAGCGCCTGGGCCAAGGCCGATCGCGCCTGAGCCTTTTGCACCAGTGGGTCGAGCTGCTCCACCGAAAGCCCGCTCAACAGGCTCAGCTCTTGACGGGTTAGCCCCCTCAGCAGCATCTCTACGCACCAGGTAGCGCGGGCCTGCTCAACGCCCAGTGGTTCATTAGTGGGCGACACAATGCCGACTGTGACCTCAGCCCACAGCTGGCGCACCCTCAAGGGCGTAATCGGCTGCTCGTCTGGCCCCAAAAACATGGCGGGTGACGCATCGCTGCGGCTTTTGAGCCAGCGAGTGAGCGGGTTTTTGGCGTAGGTGCCGTAGCGCTTTCCCATAATCCACTGGTTTAGCGGCACCTGGCGCTGCTGCGGGCCAACCAGCAAAATGTGCTGGCTGCTGTCGTAAAGGGCGCTGGCGCGGTTTAGCAACGGCAACTCTGCTGCCGCCACCCCGGCCCCCAGCAGCACATAGATCAGGGCATGGGTTTGATTGCCAGCCTTGCGGGCCACCTGCATAATCTCATGCACCACCGGAGCAGGCAGATCGAGCCAGGCATCTGTATGGGGGGGAGTGGGGCCGCGCTGTGAGGCAAGATCGGCCCCAGCACTTTGAGGTCGCAGGCTGAGCAGCCAGCTCACAACACTGTCGATAAAAGCGCTCCGGCTGGCCCACAGGCTGTGGAATGCTGCGCTGCCCTCACCGAATCCATCGGTGGTGCCGTCGATCGCAGCATAGCCCAGCAGCAGCGCCATCACTAACCCCGCCACCTCCTCAGGGGGCAGGCCAGCGGCGTCCCCTGGGGCCAGATGCGCCTCCAGGTACTCAGCGATAAAGTTGCGAATGGTTTGCAGGCCGCGCCCCATGGCCTGACTGTTGTCAGCAGAAAATTGCCCCGCCTCGCCAATCACCGATCGCACCAGTTCCGAGAGCTGATCGAGGGTCGCCAAACACTGGCTGAGAAATTCCCTTAGAGCCTGGTCGGTGGGGGTTTGGGCTAGAGCCGCCAAATCAAACCCCCGATCTGAGCCAGACAACACCTCAGCCTCCGTCATCACCGCAGCAAGCAAGCCATGCTTGCTGCCAAACTGGCGAAACAGCGTGACCTCGTTGACCCCCGCCAGATCAGCCACCTGGCGAGTGGTAGTAGTGCCCACTCCCTGGCTAGAAAACAGCTGAAAAGCCGCATCCACTAGACGCTGACGGGCTGATTTGCGCGGAGATACCATGGCGAAAAGAAAGCGGCACTTGCATTTTACCAGAGAAGTTTGCTAAGGTTGATTTGCAAGCGACACTTGCAAAAGACTCCAGCCAGTCCCTTAGGGGTGCAAAGGAGTCGGGCAAGGACTTCCCCTCGATCGCACAAATGAGCTGATTGAGGGTTTTAACCCTACAGAGAAAAAGGACGTGCTATGACGACGACGCTAAAGCAAGCCCCGGAAAAACGGGGAATAAAAGACCTAGATTGGACATTGGTAGGCTTTTTGGCCGCCATTCACGGCATGGCTCTGCTGGCCCCGTGGTTCTTTTCGTGGTCGGCTTTGGGGGTAATGGTGGCGCTGCACTGGCTGTTTGGCAGCATTGGCATTTGCCTGGGCTATCATCGGCTGCTCACCCACCGCAGTTTGCAGGTGCCCCGCTGGCTAGAGTATGTAATTGCCACCATTGGCGCGATGGCGCTCCAGGGCGGCCCAATTTTCTGGGTGGCGGGCCATCGTCAGCACCACCTCTACACCGAAGATCCTGAAAAAGACCCCTACGCCGCCAGCCGCGGGTTTTGGTGGAGCCACATGCTGTGGATGGTGTACCGCAACCCGGCGGTGTTTAACGGCCAGATTTATCGCCGCTATGCCCCCGATATTGCCCGTGACGCCTACTACCGCTGGCTCGATCGCAACTTTCTATTTTTGCAAGTGCCGGTTGCGATCGCCCTCTTTGCCCTCGGCGGCTGGTCATTTGTCATCTACGGCGGCTTTCTAAGAATTGCGCTGCTGTGGCACTCGACCTGGCTGATCAACTCGGCAACCCACATGTGGGGCAAGCGTCGCTTTCACATTGAAGACAGCTCGGGCAATCTGTGGTGGACGGCGCTGCTTACCTACGGCGAAGGCTGGCACAATAACCACCATGCGTTCCCCAACGTAGCCCCAGCGGGCTGGCGCTGGTGGGAAATCGATGTCACCTGGTACGCCATTTGGGTCTTAGAAAAACTGGGCCTGGCTCGGCGGGTAGTGCGGCCCCCAGCGGAAGCCATGGCCCAGGCACATCAGTAGACAAGGCACTGTCTCCGGCAATCCCCTGGCTGTGGCTCTGCTCAGCCTAGGGATTGCCCAAGTCATCAGGGGGATGAAAGCGGGGGTGGAGGCGATCGCGCACCAGCTCCCCTTTCCCCAAATGCTCTTCCACAATTCTCGGCACATCCCCAGGGGTGACCCGGCAGTACCAGGTATTGCCGGGCATTACTTTAACCGTCGGCCCAGCGCTGCACTGGCCCATGCAGTCGCTCTCGGCCACCAAAATATTGGGGCTCTGGTGCTGCTGAAAGGCCGCTAGTACCGCTGCCGAGCCGCCGCGATCGCACGATCGATGCCGACAGACCTGCACTAGCCAGCGCTTAGAAACCACAGATCGATATCCCTCTCAATGGGCGTCCTAACCGTGAAGCCGCTGTCTCAAGAACCGCGCCCTAATATCTATAGAATGACCCGTGTCGCACTCTTCGACCAAGCTGTTTAGAAGCTGGTTTTTGAGCGGGGGCCACAGGCGGCTAACAGCTCCTTCACCCAGAGTGCATCGATCGCACCCTGGAGCTGCCGCTGCTGCTGGCGAAGCGTTTGGGGGCTAAGACAGGGCTGCAAGCGCGCCACTAACTCATCGGCCTCGTCAATCAAAAAGTTTAGCAACGGCTCTGCTTCGGCCTGCTGTAAAATCTCGCCCATGCGCTCTGCGGCGGCGCAATCGAGGGTGGGGCGCAGGGCGAGTTGGCAATATTCATAGACCGTGGGGCGGTACGCCAGGGCGCTACTGAGCCATTCGGCATCTGACATGGGGGTCTCCTACAGCCATTAGCCCAAGCCGGTTTGGCTCAGGGTTTAAGCGAACAACACAGCAACGGGTTCCCGTCGTGGCAACCCACAAATCACCTATGGCCCACGACGATCCCTAGACCGAAGTTGGTTCCTTGAGGGTTAAGTGTACCCAGCTTGGCTGCCGTGACAAGGGTTTTGGTGAAGTTTATGCCCTGGGAGGCAGATCTTTTTGAAGGAATCACGAAGCTTGACCTAGGCGGCCACTAGCGATCGCACCAACCCTTCAAACAGCGGCAGCCCATCCACCCCGCCCAGCACCGCATCGGCGGCCCGCTCAGGGTGGGGCATCAGGCCTAGCACGTTGCCCGCTCGGTTGCAGATGCCCGCGATGTTGCCCAAAGAGCCGTTGGGGCTGGCGGCCTCATCCACAAACCCATTCGGGTCGCTGTAGCGAAACACAATTTGCCGGTTGGCCTCTAGCTCGGCCAGGGTGGCCTCGTCGGCGTAGTAGCAGCCCTCACCGTGGGCAATGGGCAGGGTAATCACCTGGCCCGCAGCATAGTTAGCTGTCCACAGCAGGTCGGTGCGCTCGACTTTGAGGGGCACGCGATCGCAGATAAACCGCATATCCCGGTTGCGCACCAGCGCCCCCGGCAGCAGCCCCACCTCGGTCAAAATCTGAAACCCGTTGCAGATGCCCAGCACCGGCTTTCCCGCGTTGGCATGGGCGACCGTGGCCTGCATAGCGGGCGAAAAGCGGGCGATCGCCCCGCACCGTAGATAGTCGCCATAGCTAAAGCCCCCCGGCACCACTACCACATCGACATCGCCCAGGTCGCTGTCGTCATGCCAGACCATGCGGGTGGGCTGACCCAGAATGTCGCGGGTGACGTAGGCCACGTCGCGATCGCAGTTGGCTCCAGGGAAGACGATGACGGCGAATTTCATGGGGGAGTGGAGTGGAGAGGGTGAGGGAGTAAGGG
>QBLT01000333.1 GCA_003249105.1 Leptolyngbya sp.
CTCAATGGAACTACACCGCCGTCCCAGAAGTTCAGGTTATTTAATCCACGTTCCTTAGGGGACCTAAATTGGGGTGAATCCTTCACTAGCGCTGGGACAAACCACCCCTGCCCTCCTGCCAGGGCAAATCGCGATAAGCTGATAGAGGCTTGATTTTGCTTACCAGCAGGCAACCTATGGCACTACGTGGGATCTTCACCGCTCTTTTGATTGCGGGCCTTTGGCTCATTAGCGGAGCCGGTCTAAAGGCCCAAGCCTTAACTCCGATTGAGATTAGCGACCTGAGCTACATTCCCTGCCCCGCCGACTATGCCGAGGGTATGGTGGCCGCAGGCTCAATTCAAGAGGCGAAGTGTTTTTTAATCACCGGCAAAGCGATCAACCGCACTGGCAAGTCAGTGATTGACGCCGACATCTTTGGCCGCATTTTTGATGCCAACGACAACCCCGTCATGCAAAACCGAGGCCGCTTGGGCGGTATTCCAGAAGTTCCCCCCGGCGAGAGCCCCTTTGAACTGCGAATTTCCGTGGCCGCCAGCCAGCCCGAGCCGCTTAAACTCAAGCAGTTTAAGGCATCGGGGTTTGGTGCCACCGTGCGCCAATTTTCTGAGACCCCCTCAGCACGACAGTAGCGCCCGGCATACCAATTGAGTTTGGCCGATTCCGATTTTTCAGGTGAATGCGATCGCCCCGATTAAGCTTCCTGAAAGCACCAAAAGCGAATGGTTTCGTCAGCGCTGGTGCTTACTAACATGCGGCTGTCGGGGGTGAATGCGATTGCCCGTACGCCCCAAGCGTGGCGCAGGTGGCTGGCTTGACCTAGCCCTTGCAGGTTGTTCAGGATTAAGTGGCCATCGTCTGCCCCGATCGCCAGCCAGTGACCATTAGGGCTAATCGCCAACGCCGTAATTGGGCTAGAAGCTTTGTGGATCACCAGTCCCGCTTCGGGATTTTTGGCGCTCCAGACCTGCACGTGGCCTTCGCGATCGCCGCTGACGATACGGCCATCCTGGGGGTGGCAGGCGAGGGCCGTGATTGGGGCTTTGGGGGCTGTGAGGGTACGCGTTAGCCGTCCCGAAGATAGCGACCAGAGACGAATGGTGCGATCGCGCCCCCCACTTACTAGCAGATTCCCCCCGCTATCCACCGCCAGTGCCGTCACCTGATCTTGGTGGTGTACCAGGGTTTTTAGCCCATCTTCCCGATCGAGCGACCACAGGTGAATACGCCCGTCGCCGCTGCCCACTGCCAGAGTATCGCCCGGTGGGGCGATCAGCACTGAGGCAATCTGCCAGCCCGACACTGGCAACTTCTGGCTGGTGTAGTCGTCCAGCTGCCACCGAATCAGCTGACCGTCTTCACCGCCGCTAACGATCGCATCTCCAGCGGTCGTAAATGCCACCGCGTTGACCGCGCCGCGATGGCCCAGGCCCAACAGGCCCAGGGATCGACGAAAGGTGTGCAGCGGTTCGCCGTTGGTGCAGTCCCACAGGCGCACAGAGCCGTCGGAGCAAGCGGTGGCGATCGCCCGCCCAGTTGGACTCATCGCCAGCCCGTTGGCCACCACCCCCGATAGGCTGAGGGCGAACCGCTGCTCCCAGACCGGGGCATTCAGCGACTTGGTTAAGACCTGGGGGGATTTTTTGCCTTGGCTGGCCAGGGCCAGACCGCTCCAGCGAAGGTCGGCCAGCACCTCCTGGGCATTGCTGTAGCGCTCTTGCAGGCGGCGGTTGACCATGCGATCTAACACGCGCCCCAGAGCAAGACTCACGGGTGTCGTCACGTAGGGCCGCCACACCCAGGCATCATCACTGACAGAATATAGGTCGAAGGGATGCAGTCCGGTGAGCAGGTGCAGGCAGGTCACTCCTAAACTAAAAATGTCGCTGGCGTAGATCGCCTTGCCTAGAGCCTGCTCAGGGGCGGCATACCCCGCACTGCCGATTACCGTAGCGGTGCGTTTGAGCTGTTCGGGGTTGGCGATCGCCTTCGCCGACCCAAAATCCACCAGGGCCAAGGATTGCGGTGCCGGAGGCGCGATGATGTTGGCGGGCTTGATGTCGCGATGAATGACGCTGTGGTCATGAATATAGGGCAGCACGGGCAGCAACTCGTAGAGCACTCGCTGCACCAGAGCTTCACCACTAACCTCAGGGGATTTTTGAATGAGCTGGTCGAGGTTTGGGCCGGGAATATATTCCTGTACCAAAAACTGCCCTTGGGCATTGTCGATCACATCCAGCAGGGCAGGAATTTGGGGGTGCTGGCCCAGAGTAGCCAGGCGATCGGCTTCGCGGTGGAAGCGATCGCGCCTTTCTCCGCGATCGCTTCCTACGGCCAAAGTCATTTGCTTGACCACGCAAACAGCTGACGGATCGCAGCTCTCATCCACCGCCAAGTACGTGCGTCCAAACCCGCCCTGGCCAAGGAACTGCTGACAGCGATAGCGATCGGCTATCCATAGCGGCTGCCCGCAGGCTGTGCAAACCCTCGCCCTTTCCTCATTTTTAGGCTGTGGACAAGCAGGGTTAACGCAAAGAGTGGTCAAAGGATTGCTCTGGTCATGCTCAAGGGATCTTTGACGTTGGGACTCCTAAGGATTGCTCTGGTCATGCTCAAGGGATCTTTGACGTTGGGACTCCTGCGGATGCTCTCCATGTTATTGCAGGGCAAACAACCGTTTGCCCCTACCCAATCCACGCAATTACTCGAAATTCCTTCGGCACCCATCCTCCGATCCGCTCCCTAGGTGGGCACCAGTTCACCGGGACGCAGCTTGGCCCACTTTCCCTGTTCTTGGACAAAGCTGTCGCAGCCGACAACGTCAAACTCCTGTTCAACCACGTCATCGAGCATGCGAATATTGGCGTTGACAGTAGGATTCACCGCCTCAAAGCTGGGGGAATCGGTCAAATGAGGTTGTCTGTGCAGCTCTTCCACCGCGTGGTAGGTGGTGCAGCGATCGACGTAGTGGCAGTTTACACAAATGCACATAGCACGCCCCCAGCAGGAACACAGCAAGGTCAAGGCCGACATCTCCAGTCTAGCCAGCCCTCGGTCAAATGGCCGTCATTCTCAAGGCAGTCAAGGGCTTTTGCCGTAAAGGGATGCGTTTTCTGGTAGTCTAGCTCAAGTTTTTTGAATGTCCCGGGTGGCCCAGCCCAGATGTTGCAAAATGAAAACCCAGCTTGGGTTTTCGGCTGTTCTCTGCGGGGCCAGGGTGTCAAGACTAAAAAACCCTGTTGTAATGAAAGAAATGAGGGTTCATTGAATCCAACGCTATCACCCTTCTCCCTTGCAGTGGCTACTCAAAAATCGGCGCTTTCGCCAAAAACCTGGCCCTTTAGCGTGTCGCTACTGCCACAGCAAGCCTACCTGGTGGGGGGAAGTGTCAGAGATGCCCTGCTGCATCGCCAGGCCGACTATTTAGACCTCGACTTTGTGCTGCCGGAGCGGGCGATCGCCACCGCGAAGTCCATTGCCCAGCACTACAGCGCCGGTTTTGTGGTGCTCGACACCGAGCATCAGATCGCGCGGGTGGTGTTTCCCCATGCCACCGTTGACTTCGCCCAACAGGTGGGACCAACGATTTACTCCGATCTGCATCGGCGTGACTTTACGATCAACGCGATCGCCTACAGCCCCCACAGCGAGACCCTGCTCGATCCCCTCGATGGCTGCACTGATCTGGCCCGCAAGACCCTCTGCATGGTCGCCGCCGAAAACCTCGAAGACGATCCCCTACGGCTGCTGCGGGCCTATCGGCAGGCAGCCCAGCTGGGCTTTAGTCTCGACCCCGCCACCCAGCACATGATTCGCAGCCTGGCTCCAGCCCTGGGGCGTATGGCCGCCGAACGGGTGCGTGGCGAGCTAGACTGCCTGCTCAGCCAGCCCGAGGGGTCTGGCCTGCTGGGTCTGGCCTGGCAGGACGGTCTACTGCAAACCTGGCTACCCGAGGTCGATCGTACCCACCTAGACCGCCTAGCCACCATCGATCAGCTGGCGGCCCAATACCACGAACGCTGGCCAGAGTTTTCGTCCCTGCTGCACGGCTGGGTCAAAGAACAGACCACCCCCGGCCTGCACCGCAGCTGGCTTAAGGCGACCAAGCTCAGCCAGCTGCTGCCCCCCGACTTGGATAGCGCCGAGACGACCCTGGTTCGACTCAAATACAGCCGTGCCGAGCAGCAGGCGGTGCTGAGCATTCTCAAGGGCTGGCACTATCTGCATCAGCACCAGGGCCAAACCGGCCTCTCCCCTGGTCAGCAGTATCAGTTGTTCAAAATTGCCGGGGCGGGTTTTGGGGGCGTTGCCCTGCTGAGTCTGGCCTACGGCATGCCCGAGGCACTGATCTTGCCGCTGGTAGAGCGCTACCTCATCCCCAACGAC
>QBLT01000334.1 GCA_003249105.1 Leptolyngbya sp.
CAACACCATCTGGCCATGACCCTGCTCACCCTCAACGTTCTGGCGTTCTTGTTTCATACCGTCTTGCATCTCGTTGAGGCCTCCTACCCGCGAATCCGACAGCAGCGAGGTACCCGCAAGGGCTTCTTTCAAGACCTTCAGACCCTAACGAAGTATCTGCTCTTTGACTCCTGGCAGCATCTGATTGACTGCATGCTCGACGAGTCGACGCCAGCGACCACGGGTAATACATCCTAACTATTTTTGAATTTATAATTGCTGTCGACGGCTGTAATCCCTATTCTCCCGTAGCAATTCTGAAAAGCCTTTCCGAAATGAGCGAACCGGGAGTGATCACATCGGTAAATAGCAGATCGATGTCGGGCCACTGGTGCAGCAGCTCTAGGGCGGCTGGGCCGTTTTCGGCGGCCAGCACCCGATACCCCAGGCTTTCGAGCTGCTGCTGGGCGTAGTCGCGCACCAGCGTATTGTCTTCCACCAGCAAGATTAGCTCTAAGCCGCCGGGGTAGTTGTCTCCCCCCGGTGGAACAATCGCTGGGTCGCCGCGCCTCTCTGGGGGTGGGGTAGGGCGATCGCGGCAGCGGGGCAGGTATAGCCGCACGGTGGTTCCCACCCCTGGCTCAGAATCAAGGCTGACGTAGCCGTTGGACTGGCGCACAAAGCCGTAGACCATGCTGAGACCTAGCCCCGTGCCTTTGCCCTTGGCCTTAGTGGTAAAAAATGGCTCAAAAACCTGGCTCAGCAGCTCTGGCCCCATGCCCACCCCATTGTCTGCGACGGTGACCACGACATAGTCGCCAGGGTAGAGACTGCCCTGGGGGTCGCCGCCCGTTGAGCTGATGCAGGTCTGGGTGGTCGTTAGGGTGAGGCAGCCCACGCCGTCCATGGCGTCGCGGGCGTTGAGGCAGAGGTTGAGCAGGGCGCTCTCGAGCTGGCTGGCATCAACGAGGGCCAGCCCCAGGTCAGCGTCGTAGCTACAGCGCACCTCGACCTGTTCTCCCAAAACTCGGCGCAGCAGCGCATCCATGTGGTCAATTAGCTGGTTGACATCGACGGGCTTGGGGTCGAGGATTTGGCGACGGGCAAAGACCAGCAGGCGCTGGGTGAGGTCGGCCCCCCGCTGGGCCGCTCCGCTGATCATATCGGCCAGCGATCGCAGCCGAGGCTGGGTGTCGAGCAGTTCGACCAGCAGCTCGGCGTTGCCCAAAATCACCGTCAGCAGGTTGTTAAAGTCGTGGGCCACTCCACCGGTCAGCTGGCCGATGGCCTCCATTTTTTGGCTTTGCAGCAGCTGGGCCTCCAGGTTTTTTTGCTCGGTCAGGTTGAGCATGCCGCCAATCATACGAATCGCCTGCCCCTGGCCATTGCGAATTACGTAGCCGCGATCCATGACATAGGCGTAGCGGCCATCGCGGCAGCGAAAGCGATACTCACCTGTCCAGCTGGTGGCATCTCCCGCCAGGGCGGTCTGTATCGAGGCCAGCAGCCGATCGCGATCGTCGGGGTGCAAGCGGCAGCTCCACCACTCTACGGAGTTCTCAAGATCTTGATCGCGATAGCCAAACAGGGTTTTGTACCCCTCGCCTCGCCAGGTGACATTGGCGGTTATGTCCCAATCCCAAATGGCGTCGTTGGTGGCCTTTGAGACCAGCCGAAACCGTTCTTCGCTGGCCCGTAGGGTGGCCTCGGCCAGCTTCTGGGCGGTGATGTCGATCACCATGCCCAGCTGCCGACAGGGTTGCCCCGCAGCATCAACCTCGATGTTGCCCCGATCCGACAGCCAGCGAATCTCGCCATCGGGGCGACGAATGCGGTAGTTGACCTCTAAAATTCCGCGCAGGGTGTCGACCTGGGCATGGTTGTGCAGCAGTTCGGGCCGGTCTTCGGGCAACACCCGCTCGATGAACCGCTCAAAGCTCTCAATGGGATCTTCGGGGCGCAGGCCGAACAGGCGGTAGGTGCCCGCCGACCAGACCAGGTGGTTGGTGCCCAGGTCGAGGGCCCAGCTGCCCATGTTGCCCACCCGTTCGGCGCTGGTGAGTAAGGCCGTCTGCTGACGAAGGCGGGTCATCAACAGCGCCTCGGTCACTTGACGTTCAGCGTCAGGCTGCACCCGGTCGCCCCGGTCGTTCGCAGCCCTCACCCCTGGTGTCGGCTGCGAACGCGGCCTGCGGCGGCGGGCCAGGGCACAGTCTAGGGCGCGATCGAGGTCGGCGGCGGCTGGCCCCCAAATCAGGTAGTCGTCGGCCCCAGCCCAGACGGCCTCTAGCCCCAGGGCGGCCTGGTCTGGGTAAACCAGCACAATGATCGGCACGGCGGGCGCTTGGGCCTGAAGCAACCCTAGCTGAGCCAGCCCCGCCGTGCCCGCCGTGGCTAAGTCGGCCAAATTTAGCACCATGCCGTCAACTTGATGACCAGCGGCGAGATAAGCCAGGGCGGCATCTACCGACTCTAGGGCAACGATCGCCAGGGCAGATATTGCCCGGTCGTCGGCCGCGCGATCGCCCCCCCATGCCGCTGCATGCTCCCCTACCCAGAGAATCTGATTGACCTGCTGACCGGTCATAGAATATTGCTTAACTCCCATGGCTGTGGCCCTCTGGCTGTGGGCAACTCGATCAGCATGGCCCCATCGCGATCGGTTAGCAAACTGCTGTTTCTACCATGGTAAGCATCAGGCCCTGGCTGGAAACCACCAACGACAATAATTATTGTCGAGCTGTTGGCTGCGATCGCGGCGAATTTGCCACCGTGGGTAGCCCAGAGCATGATCGGGCTGCTCCCGTTCCGCGCCAGGTAAAGTCTGGGTCAAGACCGCCAAAACTGTCAAGATTTAAGTCCATTGGGCATTTTTTGGCATTTTTTGCTCTTCTACCGCTGCGTTCTTTCGCTATCTCCAGCATTGCCGCCGGGGATGGTTGCATGAACAGGTTATTCTGAGCATGATTTTGCATTCAAAGGGCAGCTCCCTATGGTTCCACCGTTTAAAGTCTGCATTGTGTTGGGCACTCGCCCTGAGGCGATTAAACTTGCGCCGGTGATTCAGTGTTTTCGGCAGTGCCCCGACTTTGACACCCAGGTGCTGCTCACCGGCCAGCATCGGGAGATGGTGGATCAGGTGATGGCGCTGTTTGACCTCAGCGCCGACCGCGATTTAGCGATTATGCAGCCCCGCCAAACCCTGACCGACATCACCTGTCGCAGCCTCCAGGGGCTGGAGGCGCTGTTTCAGGAGGATCGCCCCGACATCGTGCTGGTGCAGGGCGACACCACAACGGCCTTTGCTGCCGCCCTGGCCGCTTTCTATCAAAAAATTCCGGTGGGCCATGTCGAGGCCGGGCTGCGCACCGACAACATCTATAACCCCTTCCCGGAGGAGGCCAATCGGCGGCTGATCTCCCAAATTGCCCAGCTGCACTTTGCGCCCACGGCCCTGTCGGTGCAGCACCTGGAGCGATCGGGGGTGACCGGCAATCTGCACCAGACCGGCAACACCGTGATCGACGCCCTGCTATCGGTGGCCGATCACCACCCTGACTGCGAGGTGCCGGGGCTAGACTGGAGCCGCCACCGAGTAATCTTATCGACGGTGCATCGGCGGGAAAACTGGGGCGCGCCTCTGGGGGCGATCGCCGCAGGCTTTCTCAAGGTGCTCGAACGGTTCCCCGATACCGCCCTGCTGCTGCCCCTGCACCGCAACCCCACGGTGCGCGAACCCCTCCAGGCTGCCCTCGGCGATCATCCCCGCGCCTTTTTGACCGAGCCCCTCGACTACACCCAACTGGTGGGCGCAATTCAGCGCTGCTACCTGGTGATGACTGACTCGGGCGGCTTGCAAGAGGAAGCCCCCAGCCTGGGCAAACCAGTGCTGGTGCTGCGCGACAATACCGAACGCCCCGAGGCCGTAATGGCGGGTACAGCGAAGCTGATCGGTACCGACGCCGATCGCATGCTGGCGGAGGCCGAGACGCTGCTGCTGCATCCCGAGGCCTACCGAGCCATGGCCGAAGCGATCAACCCCTTTGGTGACGGTCAGGCCTCCCAAAGAATTTTGGAAATTACGCGGGCCTATTTGCAACAGACCACCGCATCGGTTCGGCAGCCCCTGGCATGCTAATTATTATGCCTGTTTGGGCTGCCCCATAACAAATGCATCTCGGCTGTGTTGCCGTAGGTAGAACTCCCCACCCCCCCCTTCAAAAGGGGGGGGTGGGTTGATTCATTTTAAGCAGAGGAAAAACCAAAGGAGAGGAGTTCAAAGACCTTGCCAATGCGATTAGTGAGGTCTCGAACGCCCTCTGGGATCGTGGTACAGCCTAGCCCTCGGCAGAGATTAATGAGCCAGCAGTTGAGGATGGCCCAATTCACTGGAGCCCGTCCCCCCAACCG
>QBLT01000335.1 GCA_003249105.1 Leptolyngbya sp.
AGTGCAAAACTCAGCCGTTGCTCTTCCATCGCCTCGCCTCCACCCGGTTGTTCTATCCTCGCGGTGGGGCTGAAAAACTGTCAAATTCTGAATTTACAATTGCTGTCAAGCAAGAGCAGGCTGCCCTAGACGCAGAGATTCAGGCTGTCATAGAAAAAGCTAAAAGAAATATTCAGCAAAAGGCGAATAGACAATGGGGGGCAGCCCTGACATCATAAAGCAATGATGAAGCTGCTTTTTTGGGTGTAAATCGGGTGTAGGTTTAACTTTCAATCCCTGAAACCCTTGAAAATTAAGGCTTATATTTAGCCTTCCAAGCTAATGATGGGGGTTCGATTCCCCCCACACGCTTAAATAGTTGTACAGTGACACATTCTTGTCATCGGCGAAATTAGTGCCGTTTGATAGAGGTCGCCGCCTCTATCGGCTTTCTAGGGTGTAGGCGCATCGAGCAACTTGACCCAAGTTAGTCTTAGAGAAGCCGATTATGCCTATTCAACAGCTGGCACTGCATGATTTGAATGACACCATGCAGCAGTGCATTCAGAACTGCTTAGATTGTCACAGCATTTGCTTAAATACGATCACTTACTGCCTTGAGCAGGGCGGTCACCATGCCAAGCCCGAGCACATTCGCCTGATGATGGATTGCGTCGAGAGCTGCCAAACTAGCGCCAATTTTATGCTGCGCGGTTCTGATCTCCACGCTCATTTTTGTGGAGCCTGTGCAGAAGTCTGTGAACGCTGTGCCCGCGACTGCGCCAGCATGGGCAATGATGCTCAAATGCAGGCCTGTGCCGAGATGTGTCGCCGTTGTGCCGAAACCTGCCGCAGCATGGGCCTGGCGATCGCTTAACTCAATCTGACTCAAAATTGCCCATGGCTGAGGCGGCCAATGGTGTGGAATTTTCTGCCGGGTTTGGGCGATTGGGGCTGATCCCATAGGCTTACCCTTTGCCCTAGTCTAGGGCAAAGGGTGAGCTTTGAACGTGTTAGTGGCCTTGGCTAGCGGGAAGGAGCCTCTTGCTGCATCCACAGGGGATAACCGTTAGCGTCGCGCAGCTGTAGAGTGCGATCGCCCTGTTTGACTTCAGAGGCCATTAGCATAGACTGACCATGCCAATTGCTGCGCCACCCCGTCACCGCCATGGGGCTGTTGTCAGCCAGCTCAAATCCCTGGTTTTGCAAATACCAGGCTGGCCCCAAATGTACCTCCAGCGTTTCTTGAGCCGTTTGCAGCGTCACAAAGGTTCCCTGGTGCCCCCCGTAGCGATTGACTGCGGTAGCTGTGCCCTGGAGGGTTTCTAGGGTGGTGGGATCAAAAACACCCCCATTGCAGGGCATGCCTCCCATCCCTGGCCCCATGGGTTGCCCCCCCTGCCACCGAACGCCATGCATAGATTGACCCATGGGCCACCAGCCGATCTGGCTCTGAGCCCGCAGCGGTGTAGCGGTGAAAGCCAGGGTGGCCAGACCGGCCCCGACCAGGCCTGAAAGCGCTATCTGAGCAAGCTTCATGGTCATTGGAGAGTCCTCCTTAGGGGAGCTATACCTCACCGATAGCAACCCGCCTGACGGCGTCATCTGAAGGGGTGATGAGAGGACAATTTTTGCACGTAGGGAAAAAACTGCCCTGGGACGCACCATCACGTGTAGCGGAGTGGGGCGGATCGCCTTGATAGCTCTAGTTTAGATCGCCACGCTGAGCAGCCGATGGTGTCAGCAACAAAAGGACGAATAAATATACACCTACCCCCCTTGACTCTCTAGCTCACTGGAAGCTGCACCATGGAGCCATACGAGTTCAAAGGCTAAGCCATGACGATGCAATTGACTGTTCCTAATCTGGCCTGTTCTGCCTGTGTTGATACGGTCACCCAAGCGATTCAAGCGATCGATGCTGCGGCCCAGGTGAATGCTGACCCCAAAACAAAGCAAGTCAACGTTACCACCGCAGCTTCTGAAGCTGAGATTAAGCAGGCGATCGCCGCCGCCGGCTACACGGTTGCCTGAGCCCCAAACCTACTCAAGATTTGAGAACTAAAGCGATGGAAAATCAACTGTTAAAACTGCGGGGTATGAGTTGTGCCGCCTGTGCCAGCAATATCGAAGCGGCCATTCGCGCCGTGCCTGGTGTAGAAGCCTGTAGCGTCAACTTTGGCGCTGAGCAAGCCGCCGTCACCTATGACCCCCGCCAAACTAATCTCACCCACATTCAGTCAGCGGTGGATGAGGCTGGGTACGGGGCGCAACCCCTAAGTGAAGATCCGCTGGCAGCCGAGGACGATGCCGAACGGCGCGAGCGAGAGGCCGAAAACCGTCAGCTCACCCGCAAAGCCGTGTTTAGCCTCGTGATTGGCGGCATTTTGGTGATTGGCTCGCTGCCGATGATGCTGGGGTTGCCGATTCCGTTTATTCCTATGTGGCTGCACAACCCCTGGTTTCAGCTGGTGCTGACCACACCTGTGCTGTTCTGGGCGGGCAATTCCTTTTACATCAACGCCTGGAAGGCCCTCAAACGACACTCCGCCAGCATGGATACCCTAGTCGCCGTGGGTACCGGCACTGCGTTTCTCTACTCGCTGTTCCCCACCCTTAACCCCCAGTGGTTCATTGACCAGGGACTCAACCCCGATGTGTATTTTGAGGCCGCTGCGGTGATTGTCGCCCTGATTTTGCTGGGACGACTGCTAGAGAACCGGGCCAAGGGCCAAACCTCGGAAGCGATTCGCAAGCTGATGGGCTTGCAGGCCAAAACCGCGCGGGTAATTCGCGAGGGCCGCGAGTATGACATTCCCATTGCTGAAGTGGTGCTGGGCGACGTTATTGTGGTGCGCCCCGGCGAAAAAATTCCCGTCGATGGCGAAATCATCAACGGAGCCTCCACCCTGGATGAGGCCATGGTGACGGGCGAAAGCGTGCCCGTGCAGAAAACCGTCGGCGATGAGGTGATCGGCGCAACGCTGAACAAAACCGGCAGCTTCAAATTTCGCGCCACCCGCGTCGGCAAAGATACGTTCTTGGCCCAGATTGTCAAGCTGGTGCAGCAGGCCCAGGGGTCAAAGGCCCCCATTCAAAAGATGGCTGACCGGGTGACGGCGTGGTTTGTGCCGGTGGTGATGGCGATCGCCATTCTCACCTTCATCGTCTGGTACAACGTCATGGGCAACGTCACCATGGCGCTGATTACCACTGTGGGCGTGCTGATCATTGCCTGCCCCTGCGCCCTGGGCTTGGCGACGCCCACCTCGATCATGGTGGGCACGGGCAAAGGTGCGGAAAACGGCATCCTCATCAAAGGGGCCGACAGCCTGGAGCTGGCCCACAACATTCAGGCGATCGTGTTGGACAAGACCGGGACGATTACCCAGGGCAAACCGACCGTGACCGATTACCTGGCCGTAAACGGCACCGCCACCGAACTGCACCTGCTAAAGCTGGCGGGCTCGCTCGAACGCAACTCCGAACATCCCCTGGCCGAAGCGGTGGTCAACTACGCCCGGTCGCAAGGGGTGACTTTAGAGGACGCGCAAGACTTTGAGGCTATCGCTGGCAGCGGCGTTCAGGGCACCGTGGTTGGGCAGCGAGTGCAAATTGGCACCCACCGCTGGATGCAAGAACTGGGCATCGCCACCGATCGCCTCCAAACCCAGTGGGAGCGCACCGAATATTTGGGTCGCACCGTGGTGTGGCTGGCAGTCGATGGTCAGGTAGAAGCCATTTTGGGCATTGCCGATGCGGTCAAACCCTCCTCTGCCGCCGCCATTGCCACGCTGCAACGCATGGGGCTGGAGGTGGTGATGCTGACTGGCGACAACCGCCGCACCGCCGAGGCGATCGCCCACGAAGTCGGCATTACCCGCGTCTTTGCCGAGGTGCGCCCCGACCAAAAAGCCGCCCAGGTCGAAAGCCTACAGCGGGAAGGCAAAGTCGTGGCCATGGTGGGCGACGGCATTAACGACGCCCCGGCTTTGGCCCAGGCCGATGTCGGTATGGCGATCGGTACGGGCACAGATGTGGCGATCGCCGCCAGCGACATCACCCTGATCTCTGGTGACCTGCACGGCATTGTCACCGCCATTCAGCTCTCCCGTGCCACTATGGCCAACATTCGCCAAAACCTGTTCTTTGCCTTCATCTACAACGTGGCCGGCATCCCGATTGCAGCGGGCATTCTCTACCCCATCTTTGGCTGGCTGCTCAGCCCGATTATCGCTGGGGCGGCGATGGCCTTTAGCTCGGTGTCGGTAGTAACCAATGCCTTACGGCTGCGGAACTTTCGCCCCAGGTTCCAAGGGTGACGGGGTAGGTGGAATTCAAAGTTCAAAATTAAGAAGGCAAAATTTTGAATTTTGAACTTTGAACTCACCATCTCCCCC
>QBLT01000336.1:0-3609 GCA_003249105.1 Leptolyngbya sp.
CGCCCGCCCGCCCGCAACCGCTGCCCCAGCGAGGGTAGTTCTCACGCCGCGCGATTGCCGCACAGCCGACGCCCACTGGGAACTGCCCACCACCACCGTGGCCGACCTCAAGGCTGGCTCTCGCAGCCTCAAGGCCCGGCTCTACGATGTCACTGAACTGCCCGGCCACCGCCATCGCCTCAACAGCCTGCAAGAGTTTAACGCCGAACTCGTGGCCCAGGGCGATCTGCAACTGCCCATCGCCGTTGACGATCGTGACTACCTGGTTGAAGTGGGCTATGTGGACAGCAACTACCAGTGGCAAGCCCTGGCAAAGTCTGAGCCAGTGCGCGTCCCCGCCTGCCCATCGACAGTCGCCGCGGGCCTGGGCAGCAACCTACAGAGCACCCCAAGCGCAGGCGCGATCGCAGAGACAGCCCTCCCCAACCGGGCCGGGGGCGTCACCGCCGGGCTAGGTGCCAGTCTGGGCAACCGCACTGCCGCCGACCCAGGACAAGAGACCGCCGTCGGCATCGGTCGCCGCACCGACATGGGGGTTGAGAGCAAAATTATTCTGGTGCCCCGCAGTGCCACTACTGCCTACGCCTACTGGGAAGCGGCCCCGGCTCACAAAGAGGCCCTACGGCAAACCGGGGGGCGCGTCATGGCCCTGCGCATTCACGATGCTACCGACTTAGACCTAGATAGCCAGCCCCCCCACGCTACCCAGGAATACATTTTGGCGGACAGCGACCCAGACCACCACGTGTCGATCTGGACCGCCGATCGCGACTATGTAGCCGAGCTGGGCTACCTCACCGACGAGGGCCAGTGGTTGCAGCTAGTGCGATCGCTTCACGTGCGCGTGCCCACCTAGGCCCTGCTTCCGCCATTAACTCCGTTTCGTCACCGCATTGACTCTGTGACCACACCTCCATTGATAAGGAACAACCATGTCTCTGTTTTTTGATGTTTTGAGCTCTATCAACAACCCCAACCAGCAGGGCAGCATCGACCAGCTCAGCTCAGTGATGACCTCCGTACAGCAGCTGGCCGGGAGCCAGGGCATGAACACCGACCAGATGGGGGGCATTCTCAACGCCCTTGGAGACGCTCTACAGCCTACCCTCAAGCAGCAGGCCGCCACCCTGGGTACCGGTCAGCTCGAAGCCATGCTCGGCAAACTGGCGGGGGCCGGGGGTGCAGCAGCCCTAGCCTCTGCCATTCCGCCGCAGATGCAGCGGCAGATCATCGAGGCTGTAGCCCAAAAGAGTGGTCTCAACGCGGGCATGGTGCAAACCATGCTGCCCAAGCTATTGCCCGTGGTGATTGGGCTGCTGGGCATGGGGGCCACCAAGCCCGGCGCAGTCAGCAGCGGCAACCCACTGCTCAAAACGTTCCTCAATTCTGGTTCGGCCAACGCCACGGATCTGGGCACCGTAGTGAAGTTTGCCGAACGCTTCTTGAACCCGCCCCAGTAGGATGAGTTGGCGTTGGTGACAACTGCTGCTGAGCGTTTTTTTGAGATGGGGAAGGTGGGGAGGGTGAGGAAGGTGGGGAAGGTGGCAGTCTGGCACCGCTGTTCTGATCCCCTATCCATCTCTCCTATTCCCTCATCTCCCCTATTCCCTCCATCTGTCCGATCCCCTTCACCCGCACTGCCGCTGTAGCGTCCAAAAGGGTGGCGCTTGCTCGGCAAAGGGGCCAGTTTTGACAATTTCAAAGCCGTAGCGCTGGTAAAAGCGCACTGCGCCTTCGGTGGAGGTTTCGACGTAGCAGGGGTGATGGGTGCGCCTACTCCCGACTAGGCCTGGCTGCATAAGCTGGTGGCCAACGCCCTGGCGCTGGTAGCTGGGGCTAACTGCCAGCAGCATCAGATACCAATGGGGCTGGGGCATGGCCTGGTGGCGATAGTGGTCGAGGGCCAGGGCGGCCTGCCAGCGGGGTAGATATTGCAGCGGCAGGCGAAAGGGCAGCTCATACAGCCCAGCCCGCAGCATATCAACTAGCCCCACAGACCGCCCTGGGGGCATCCAAATCACCACGCCTTTGAGGGTTTGGCCATCGGTGAGGCAATAGCTGTGGTCACCCCCAGCACCGCAGATCAGCAGCAGGCGAAACAGGTAGGCCATCAGCTCGCTGCGATCGCCCACATCGGCAGGTACCAGGTAGTTAAACAGCGGGTCATCGGCAAAGGCTGCGCACAGCAGGTCAGTGGCCGCGTCGAACTGGGTGGGTTGCAGGGAGGTTAGGGCCAGGGTTTCCATAGGATTCACCAGATTAGGTCGTTGAGAAACGTGGTCAACTTAACGCCGTCAATTTTTACCAGGGTGGCCATCCAGCGAATGGCGGCGCGCTGGCGCTTTAGCGACTGTCCCGTACTCGCGCGCTCAGCCCCGCACAGCAGCACCCACTGCCACCCCGCCTGCGCCAGCACCAGCCAGGGATAGAGCCAGCGGCGACCATAGCGCAGCCACACCCAAAGCGATTGGCTAACGGCCACCCTACGGGAACGCAGCGTCATCGCTTTCCTCCAGAAAATTTCTCTAGGTAGGCGGTGAGCAGGTCGGCCAACAGCTCGGCCTGCTGGCGATAGGACACCATGGCTGGGTTCACCATCCGTTCAGAAATCAGCCCGTCAATCAGACAGAGAATGTGGGTGGCAATCAGGGGATCGTCGAGCTGAAGGGCCGTCATGATTTCGTCGCGCGATCGCACGCTGACCCGCTGCACCGCCTCATTCACCCGCGACTGCCCCACCCCGGCCTGCTGATAAAAATCCATCATCAGCAAGGTCTGCTTGATGAAGTCGTCTTCGTTGGCTTCTAGAAAATCGCCCAGGGCCAAAATGCGCTCCCTTAGAGTGCTCAACCCCTGAATCTGCGCGGTGGCCCGCAGCAAATCCTGGGTGGTCAACTCTTCGATCAGCTGCATGAACAGATCTTCTTTGCTGGGGAAGTAGTAGTACAGCGTGCCAGTGGAAACCCCCAGCGCCTTAGCGATTTGCCGCGTAGTCAGGCTGGCGTAGCCGTGGTCGGCAAACAGATCAAAGCACTGAGCTAAAAGCTCTTTGCGATACTCGTCGTGGTCGACAACTTTCGGCATTCTTTTTAACTGAGCGCTCGTTATTTTTAAGATTAGCACAGTTTTTTTGATCGTCAACGTTACCCAACTAGTGGACTAGTTGTTCAGCCTGGTAGGGGTAGGAGGCGCGATCGCCCAGTCAACAGCCCCGCAGAATTTGTCCAACCGTCTGCAATTCTGCGGGCAGGGACATGGCAAAAAACCGGCGGCAAACTGTATTGCTTTGCGGGCTATAGATGCAGAAATTTCTCTAGGGCGGCGACCATGGCCGGGGGCCAGCGGCGCACGGTGCTGACCCAGTCTAGGTCTCGGTAGCGGCGATCGAGGCCCACGACAGCGACCCAGTTGCTTTCGGCCTCGCCGCTTTGGCCCTGGCCCCAGAGGGCGGCGGTGAGGGCGGCACGGGCATCGGCAAAGTTGGGGTAGCGGCGGGTGAGGCTGCGAAACTGGCGAATGGCTTCTTCGGCGTTGCCCAACTGGTATTCGGCCAGGGCGGCGTTGACTCGGGCAAAGGCAAATTTGGGGTCGAGATCAACGGCTTTTTGG
>QBLT01000336.1:3619-4376 GCA_003249105.1 Leptolyngbya sp.
TTTTGGTAGTCGGCCAGGGCCGTTTCCCAATGGCCCAGACCGGCCTGGGCGTTGCCCCGGTTGTTGTAGGCGGCGGCATCATTGGGGTTAAGGGCGAGCACCTGGCTGTAGTCGGCGATCGCATCCTCCCACCGTCCTAAACCTTCTAACGCCGCCCCCCGATTGAGGTAAGGATCGGGCTGCTCCGGGGCCAGCGCTACCGCCTGGTTGTAGTCCTCCAGCGCTTCGGCCAGTTTGTTTTGGCTCACCCGCAAGTTGCCCCGATTGCTCCACAGGGCAGCTTCGTTAGGCAGGTAGTCGATTAGCTGGCTCCAGTAGGTTTCAGCTTCAGCAAACTGCCCTTTCTGGGAGGCGGTGAAGGCTTTTTGGCGCAGGTCAGAAATCTCCTGCACCGCCTGGGGGGAAAGATCTGCTGGGGTGGATTGGGCCCATGTCGGCAGGCTCCAACCCGTAACACACAGCAGGCAGAGCAGAGCTATTACTAGAGGCCGAAAAACCAGATTCATCACGATGCTCTAGGAAAAAAATGCGGCAGGTGAAATATGGAAAAAATCAGCCAGCTTTTCAATGTGCTCAACGGTAAATTTGCGCTGGCCATTGAGAATGGCCGAGACAATAGACTCGGTCTTAAAGATGGGAACCAGATCTTTTTGTTTAAGACTAAGCTCATCCATCAGTGCACGCAGCAGGTCAATACCGCTCAGAGGATATTTGAAAAGTATCAATTAATACCCGTGTAGAGGAAAGGGCTTCCTAA
>QBLT01000337.1 GCA_003249105.1 Leptolyngbya sp.
GCGCCCCTCGCGAAACAGCCGCTGCAGCACCTGGATTACCTGGAACACTTTCATCCGCTCGTGCTGATAGATGTAGTACAGTTCCGCCGCCGCGTGGAGCTGGCTGGGCACCACCGAGTCGTCAAAGTCGGGCTGAATGTAGGGGTAACTGACGTTTTCAAAGGGCACCGGCCCCTTGCCGCCAAAGCCAATTAAGTCAAGAAAGCCATCGGGCGCGCCGCTGCCGTTGGCGGCATTTTTTAGCAGTTCGCCAAAGCGATCTTCGAGCTGCTGCTCAATACTCTGGCGTTCCTCCGGCGGCATTGAGGACAACTGATCCCGCAGGAAGTTTGCCCACAAGCGTTGAATTGTCTCCGTCGTTTGAAAGCTCATGGCTTAAATCCTCAGCGTATATCGGTGATCAAGCTATAGAAACCTGAACAACTGGGTCGTCCTCAACCTGCCTTTGACATTGACCTGACAAGAAAAACCGCCAGATGCGCTTACGAAACTGCTCCATAGCAACCGCCCTTTCAAACCGTGAATCCAGTGCTGAATCAAGGGAATCATATAGGGCATTAAAGTCAGCAATTAATGCAGTCGCCAGCTCTTCGGACAGTTGCTCTGTGTGATCCTCTAGTATTCCAATACAGCCTCGGTATAAGCGATTGCCCATGCCGTTTGCTGTAGTGTTGTCTCGATACCCCTGAAGCTTTGTACTATTACTCTCTTCAAACTTCTGATCGACAACTAAATCTTCGATCTGATTTAGGGCTCTCATAAAGAAAAAAGCATCTTGCATACAGGCTTCATTAATCTCACCTGGTTCAGGGTCAGCATCTAGCTGAAAGACAATGGTTTGCGCCAATCCTTTAATCTGATTAATGTCTGCCGCTTGGGCCGCTTGGGTCGCCAAAATAGTCTCAAAATTGGGTTGAATGAAGGCCAGCTTGCCATCAAAATCTTCTGGTAAATCTTGGACAGAAGCGATGAGTGGCTGGATGGCTAAATCCACTCCGGCCTGAATCTCATCGACAATTTTGTCAGTGTCAAGTTGCCCAAAATTAGATAACGCGTCATAAAGGGGAACATCCCGTTTGGTTTGCACAGTTCGTTTCATAGCTTTTTCCTGCATAGTTGCAATAGATCGAGTTGAGGCCTTATTGTTTGAAGCGATTGGCACCCGATGACAAAATACGGTGGGTCAAGCTATTCCAGCTGGTTTCCTGGGTAGGTGGTAGCAGAATGTTGACTTCGCAACTGCGCGGATCACCGTTGAGGCTCTCAATAGTGTTGTTGATCAAGTCATCCACTACTGCCAATAAATTTTCTAGGCTGACACAGTTAGGAGCCATGGTCTGTAGTAGCGTTTTCCAGCGTTTTTCCATCTGTTTTTGCACACAGAGTTCCTGTGTGCGAATATCGGTGCTTGCCATCAGTTCTGTGAATTGGGCCGCGTTAATTTCCCAGAATTGCGCCACAGGGGTGGGGCCATCGTCTACAGGGCGCAGCAAACTCTCGATTCGCTCTAGATTAGCCTCAGGGAATGTAGGCAATGCCCGAGCTGGCTCAAAGGCATCCTCATCTAAAAAGATGTCAATCAGGTGGCTGTAGGCAGCGGCTCGACCTTCGGGCTCGCCCAGTTCATCTATGCCCAGAGCATAGAGATCGATAGCGCGATCAAGGTCGTAAAGCAGCTTGTCGAGTATTACCTGCGTGGTAATTAGATCGGCATTACAGCATTGGGTAAAGCAATCGAGTTGTTCCGCGAATAGCCCGCGCTCGATCACCAGCTGCAGCAGGCGCTGGTCAGCCTTGGTCATGCCGCCAATACCATATAGCCCGTAGAACAAAATGGGGGGGCGAGCTATGCGCAGCAGTCGAGTGCCACCGGAGGAGTCAAAGGCGTCAGCAAACAGTTGCAGCGATAGCAAAAAGGATGTCAGTGGAGGAGATTCGGGGCTGACGTCGCGCCTGCCAATAAAGACCAACCGCCGGAAGCGCTCTAGATCGAGTTGGGCGGTGGCACCCAATGCGCGGAGTCCGTCGGCAGTGCCGTGGGCCGCCCGTTGAATCAGCTGATCCATCACGCGGCTGAGTTCATTTTCAAGCAGTAGCGATCGCAAATCGCCCTGACCAGACATCTCTAGCAGGCTAAACAGCTGGCGGTAGGCATCTAGGCCACGGGGCCAGTCGTTTTGGCCGTAGGCAGCCTGGGTGGCCCCGACCAGGTTTTGCAAGGCGTAGAGCACCGCATCACGCCTCACTTGCAGCTCTGTGTAGGGCACTTGCAGCAGAAACCGCCCGCCGCTAAAGCCAACACTGGCCAGCGCTTCTCCCATCTTGACCAGCAGCACCGCCGCAACTTCGTCTAGACTTTGGGCCAGCTTTCGATAGTATTGATTGACGCCAGGGGTCAAAGTGCCCACTAACCGAGCCATCCGGGCATAGTCACTCATTTGCCGCCGAATGGCGAAGGCTTTGTCCTTCTGCCTGGCCTCTAGGGCAAATCGGGCGGCACTTGTGCCCGCCTCAATGGCTGAACGAATAGCCAAGGCCCAGCCCTGGAGTTCCGCTGTGACATCCTTAAGCACTGTATTGGTGGTCAACTCTTGTAGATCGCGGTTGACATCGTCAATGGCCTGCTCCATCTCCGCATCAGAGGAGGTGGCTGCTGCTAGCATTGTCACAGGGGTAGTCGGACTGGTCATAAAGGGCAAGCCCTGGGCTTCGCTCTGAATGGCGATCGCCTTAGGCGTATCCTTATAGCGAGTCAGCAGAGCCTCGGCGACCAGCTTGGCATCGTTGGGGTCGCTGACCTTGAGTTCGCGGCGCAGCAGGTTATCCAATGCCATTCGCGCCGGGGTCGCGGGTACCGCTGAGGTGGCACCAGAACTGTTTTGGAACGGGTTGGTGGGTTGAGTGGCCATGGTGGTTACAACATCCTGCGTACAAGGGGTTGAAAACGAAGCCTGGGCAAGGCCAGGGAATAGCCCGAGGGCCGAAAATCAATCGGGTTTGCCAGTGGGTTAAGCCGCAACGGCCTGTTGGGCAGCGGCCAGGGTTGCGATCGGCTGAACATTGAGGGATGCCAGATGGCGAATCACCTGTTGCGACAACTCCTGGGACGAAATCTGACCCGAGGCCAGGGCGTAGCTGGCGGCGCTGACTAAAAACCGGGGCGGCAAATCGGTGGGCACCTGCCCCCGAGCAAGGCTGCGTGACCCGGCTAGGATGGCCCGCTGATCGGCCCTAGTGAAAGGGATCACATCGGCCAGAGCGCGCTGGGCCAGGTTGCGCCGGGGCTGAAAGACAATTTCATCGACAATCTGCGGAATGAGCGCATCGGCGGTGGTCACCAGGTAGGGGGGAATGCGGCCCGGTGCCTGGGGTGTGTAGAGCCCCTGCCAGACTCGGCGCAGGCGGCTGGCGTCGGCCCCAAAGCCCAACCGCTGAAGCATTTCAACCAAAATAAACACCCGCAAAAAGGCGGTGGGGTGGGCGCTGCCGGGGCGAAAGCTCAGCACCCTTGGGGCCGGGTTGGCCAGAAATATGGCCATGCCCCAGGCGGCGGCGGGGCCGCCCAGCAAAATCGCGGCCAGATCGGCAAAGATCTCTTTGTGCCAGCGGGCGTAGATGCGGGTGAGGCCAGGATTGCCGCTAAAGCGTAGGGCTCGGCGCACTACGGCCTGACGGTTTTCTTGCCAGATGCCCAGGTCGGCCTGAATGTTGTGGGCGACTTCGTGGAGAAAGACAGCCTGCCACGGGCTTTCGCGGTCCCACGGAATGCGGATGATGGGGAAGGGGTTGGGCTCCCCCAGCAGCCGGTTGAGCACCACCCCGCGCCGAATGGTGGCGGGGGAAAAGCCGTGCTCCATGTAGCTGACGGGCTTGAGCAGAGGGCCGCGAAACAGGTCGGGAGCCGCCTGGCGAATGATGGTGTAGCAGTCAACGGCGATCGCATCGTGAGCCGCCAACCCCGGCGCAAAGGTGGCACCCCGCTGGCTGAATACCTCAAAGAAAAGCCCAAAGGCGCGGCGGGCGCGATCGAGTTCTCGTTCGACTAGACCAATGTCAATTAGCACCTGCTGTTCCGGGGCTGTAGTTTCCCGGCGCTGCACCTGGCGCAACCGCTGCTGAATTTCTCGACCAATTTTGCTCAGTCGTTGATTGGCAGCGCGAAAGTGGGCAGGAGAAGGTGCATAGGGCAGATCTTGGGGGCGAATGCCCACCGAGGCGTAGTCGATGCGGGTTAGCCGCTTAGCCCGGGCGGCCAAGCCCCGAATTTTGACCCTTAAGAATTGCCGAGTGACCATGATCAACTCCGGTGATTGGCCTAGGGGGAGAGGGG
>QBLT01000338.1 GCA_003249105.1 Leptolyngbya sp.
CCCGGCATAAACTGCACGCCCTCTATCCCAAAATCTTATCTTGACAGACCACTAGGGCTGCATCGACAGGTGCTACTCCCCCCTGGTCGAGAATTTGGGGAATTAAATCTTCGCGGCGCACGGCCATGAGATGCACACCCTGGCATACCTGGCGGGCGGCTTGCACCTGCTCGGCGGCAATCTGTACCCCTTCCTGTAGGGGATCGGAGGCAGCGGCCAGGCGATCGACAATGGTTTGGGGAATGTTGACCCCAGGCACGTTGCGGTTGATGAAATTGGCGTTTTTAGCCGACTTAAGCAAGAAAATGCCGGCGAGCACGGGGCGGTTATAGCCAGCCGCCACCTGATCCATAAACTTGGCTAGGCGATCGAAGTCGGTGATCAGCTGGCTTTGGAAGAACTGGGCCCCGGCCTTGACCTTGGCCTCAAAGCGACGCTGTAGCCCCGACCAGCTGGGCGACTGCGGATCGATCGCCGCTCCGGCAAACAGATCTAGCGCGCCGTCGGTGAGGGGCTTGTCGTGACTGTCTACGCCAAAGTTGAGTTTTTCGAGCAGCTTGAGCAGCCGCACCGACTCTAGGTCAAACACCGATCGCGCTTCGGGGTGGTCGCCCGCCTTAACCGGGTCGCCCGTTAGAGCCAGAATATTGCGCAGCCCCAGGGCGTGGGCTCCCATCAGGTCGGCCTGGAGGGCAATGCGGTTGCGATCGCGGCAGGCCACCTGGCACACGGCCTCAACCCCCTGCTGCTGGAGCAGCAGCGCCGCCGCCCACGACGACATCCGCATCACCGCCCGGCTGCCGTCGGTGACATTGACAGCGTGCACCCGACCCTTGAGCAGTTGGCCCATGGCCAGCATGTGCTCTGGGTTGCCCCCCTTGGGCGGCATCACCTCTGCCGTCACCAAAAACTGGTCGGCTTGGGCTGCTGTGCGCAGCCGATAACCCAGGGGTGCAGAAGCCAAACCATCCTCCTCAGGATCTGTGGGAATAGGGGTAATTAATCAGTATATCCCGCTAGCTACAGTGGTTTAGAGTAGCCCAGGGCGTCTTTTACCCGGGCCAGGGTGGCGTTGGCCACATCGCCCGCCTTTTCTCGCCCGGTTCTGAGAATGCTCTCCAGGTAGGGGCGATCGCCCATCAGCTCGTTAAACCGGCTCTGAATTGGCTCTAGGGCTGCCACCGCCGTGTCGGCCAGCAGCGGCTTAAACTGACCCCAGCCCATCTCTTTGCACTCTGCCGCCACCGCCTCTTTGGTCTGGCCTGAGAGCAGCATATACAGCGTCAGCAGGTTGTTACACTCGGGCCGAGCCGGGTCATCGAACCATAGCCCCCGCTCGGGGTCGGTTTTAGCCCGCTTAATCTTTTTGACGATCGCATCGGTGGGGTCAGTTAGATCAATGCGGCTCTGGTCAGAGGGGTCTGACTTCGACATTTTTTTAGTGCCGTCGGTCAGGCTCATCACCCTGGCCCCTTCAGCGCGAATCATCGGTTCAGGCACCTTGAGCACCGGGTTTTCTTCGCTGCCGAACTGAAAGTTGAGCCGGGCGGCAATGTCGCGGGTGAGTTCTAGGTGCTGCTTTTGGTCTTCGCCGACGGGCACCAAATCGGGTTCGTAGAGCAAAATGTCGGCGGCTTGCAGCACCGGGTAGTCGAGCAGGCCAATGCTGACGTTTTCCCCCTGCTTAATCGCCTTTTCTTTGAACTGAATCATGCGCTCTAGCCAGTTGAGCGGGGTGATGCAGTTAAACAACCAGGCCAGTTCTGAGTGGGCCGACAGGTGCGACTGCACAAAAATGGTGGCCTTGTCGGGGTCAATGCCGCAGGCGATGTAGGTAGCCGCCACTTTATAGGTATCTTCGGCCAGCCGTTTGGGGTCGTGGGGCACCGTAATGGCGTGGAGGTCGGCCATAAACAAAAAGGCGTCGTATTCTTCTTGCAGGTCAACCCAGTTGCGAATCGCCCCCAGATAGTTGCCCAGGTGGAGGTTGCCCGTCGGCTGAATGCCCGAAAGAATGCGCTGTTTGGCCATAGGTCTAGGGATTGTAGCTACGTAAATGGATTGGCATAACGCCAGCGGGCGAACCCCCTATGAATCTACCCCAATCTCTGCCCGCCGCAGTAGCCAGAAATGAACCAATAGTCAGGCTTTCCTTGTCGGGAAAAGCTAAATTGCTTAGATTTGTAACATGCAATCGTAAAACTATTTTTCCTATGACGCTCCCCACCGACCTATCGACCCGCCTGCAAACCGCCATTGGCTTAGCCAAAGAAGTGCAGCAGCATCCCGAAGCCAATCAGGCGTTTGAGGAGATTGTGGGGGAACTCAAGGCCGAAAGCCCGATCGCCGCTGAACTGCTAGAGCAGCTCTGGCGCGAGTACATTGGCACCCAGCGCTCTTCACTATTTTGGGAACAGCTGTCGGATGTAGAGAAGAATTTGTCCGATCGCCTTAGCGAGAGCCACATTCAGCTCAAGCAAAACTACCTGAGGCTTATTCAAGAGCAGTAGAGGCGTAGGTAGCTGCTGAGCCAGCTCGACTATAATCGTAGCCTCCTTTGCAGCTCCCCTTTGTGGCGTGAGCAGGCCCCAAACTTTTGGGCAACTTTAGGGTGGTACACCATTAGGGAGCACTACCTAAATGCCGATAAACCGAGTTAGCTCTAACCTGTCTGTAACCGACCAGCATGAGGTGATGGATTTGATCGCCCAGATCACAGAAGCTGGCATTTTTGATAGATGTGGGGCCGCAGGAGCGGCGATCGATGACGAAGCTGGGCGATCGCAACCGGGCTTTTACCCGCAAGGCGTTAGAGATTGCATCGCAGACGCCGGACTTTTTGCTGCGATCGTTTGATATTACTGAGATGCGCCGCGACTTGGAGCTGTTTGAGGCGCTACAGCCGATGCTGCTGGCGCTGACGCGACTGCGGGAGCCGGTGGATGATACGGCGGTGGCAGCGGGGGATGAGGCCTATCGGGCGGCGCTGGAGGTTTATCGCTATGCGAAGGCGAATGGCAGCGTGGCGGGGTTAGATGACTTGATTGATGAGATGGGGCGGCGGTTTGCGCAGCAGGGTAGCCGGGCCAAAGCGCAGGCGACGGAGTCTGCGAAGGCGGGTTGAGCCGTTCTCTTTCTTTCGAAACTCCTAGATTAGGTTGGCTTCGGTTCTAGCGAAGCCAACCTATTTTTTTGGAATTACGGAAACTCTTTGTAGAAGCCTTCTCGGCTGCCCACCTTCAATATTTCGACATCACCGCCGTCGTAGTAGACGCCCATGCGATAGCGATAGTCAAATTTGATTCTGTAATAGTTAGGGAAACCCTGCAACGGCTCTAGTGCAGGTATGTTTTGTAGAGCAGTAGCTTCACCAATTTGCTCGATGGTTGTCCTGAGCTTCGCTAGGATTTTCGGGTCTTTAATCTTAGCTGCCTGCTTTGTGAAGGCTTTCGCAATTTTGTACTTCATTGCGGCAGGTTGGCTACAAACTCCTGTGCTTCCTGATCAGACAAGAAACCTTCTTCTTTAGCGGCTTTGCAGTCTTGATAAAACAAGAGGTCTTCGATCTCTTGGCGATTGTGGGTTATAAGGGCTGTTAGGAAACCCTGCTTGGCTTCGTCGGGTAAGGCCTGGAAGAGATTGTAGAAGTGGTGAGATAGTTGAAGCGATTGGGTAGTCATTAACCGCAGCTCTAGGGTGGTTGCTCTAGCCAGTGGTCTATTACTGCTATGATACTGCCGCTTTTCCCCATCGTCCCCGCGCTCAGAGTGGGAACGATGCTCTTGGCGCTTCTGCACCCCAGGCTCGGGCGACGCTGGAGCGTCTGGGGTGCCTACTGCACTGGGCTTAGCTGACCTAGCTCGACGCTGACAGTGTCAAAACGGTTATCGCCAGGGTGGTATGAGAGAATTTCGACGCCAATGGGTTCACCAGTGGTGGAGTCTTTGATCAAGATCACGCCATCGCCTAACTCGGTGCTGATTTGGTCTTTACGGGGCGGTTGCCAAAAGACGGTCAGCAGTTCTGTCTCGGGTTCGTAGAAGACTTTTACCTGTGCCACATTGACTCTCCTTCTTTAATTGCGTTGGTTTGGTATGCCGTAATGAGAAACCCATCTCCATTTAAGCGCCGTGCTACAGCGACTACCCAACGTTTCTCGCTGCGTGCTAGGTAAATCATCCCCATCGTCCCCGCTCTCTGCGGGAGAATGCCGCATTGGGCGCTCCTGCGCCCAGACTCAAGCGACACTGGAGCGTCTGGGGCTGCGTCTCGACGCTGGAGCGTCGGGACGAGGGGGTGAGGGGGAGGTTAGGC
>QBLT01000339.1 GCA_003249105.1 Leptolyngbya sp.
GGGTGGTTCTTCGGGCATGTCTTGGGGCAGCAGGGAGCGGGGCACGATCACCAGCTCTACCGCCACCCGCAGGTCGTCGGCGTTGACCTCAGCCCGCCCCTCTAGGGCAGCGTGGGCCTTAGCCACCCGTACCGCAAACAGCTCGGCCCGGTGGCCCTGAATGCCGCCCCGCAGAGCCTCAGTCACCAGGTACTGAATCTGCTCGCGGCTGATGGTGACCTCTTTGAGCCACTCGCGGGCCAGAATAATCTGGGTTCTGAGGGCGTCGATCTCGTCGGCGTAGGCGGCAATCACCGCCTGGGGATCGTTGGCAAACTGGGTGGATTGCTCTACAGCGGCCACCCGGTCTTCAAGGGCCATAGCGCTGTCTGCCGAGAGGGCGATCGCAATCCGGTCTAACAAATGCTGCCGCAGCGGCCCGGCCTCGGGGTTGTAAGTGGCGATCAGCAAAGGCTCGCAGGGATGCTGAAAGCTAAGACCCTCGCGCTCGATCTGGTTGCGGCGGGCGGTGAGGGCGGCCAGCAGCAGGTTGGCCACCTGGTCATCGAGCAGGTTGATGTCATCGACATAGAGCACGCCTCGGTTAGAGGCAGCCAGCAGCCCCGGCTGAAACACGCTCTCCCCCGCCTGAATAGAGCGGGCCACATCCACTGAGCCCAGCAGGCGGTCTTCGGTGACTCCCAGGGGAATTTGCACAAAGGGGGCGGGCACCACGCGGGTGGGCAGATCGGGATACTCATGCAAATCGCCGAAGCGATCGCGGGTTTGATCGTCCCACAGCTGGGGGGCAGCGGGGTCAGCATTGCAGCAGGAGCCCTCGACCACCTCAATCGGGGGCAGCAGCTGGTGCAGCGCCCGCGCCATGACCGATTTTGCGGTGCCGCGCCGCCCAGCGATCACGACTCCACCCAAGTTAGGGTCTACCGCCGCCAGCAGCAGGGCCATTTTGATCGCCCCCTGCTCAACCACGGCCGCTAGGGGAAATACAACCGGAATTGGGGATTCTACTGTGGCCATCATGGCGTGGTCAACGTACTCAGAAAGGGCAGTGGTTCAGTCTTTCACCATATCAGGAATTGCCAAACCCTAGCCCGGCATGACTTGTCTGGGGTCGAGGATTTTGCGCCCAAAGGCGATCGCGCCCCTACCACCCCGTCGATTTGTGTTGCACTATGTTGCAAACCGCCTAAAACGTCCGTATTTTCCCCAGCCAATGCTTTTTTGAGCCGGCAAAACCTCCGTTATTTCAACATTGGGAAAATACTGACCATCCCCCATGCTGTTGGGTAAATCTCCTGTATTACTAGGGTTCCAGCTCCAGTAACAGCCCCACCCACTGCAACTTCTACTGCCCTATGAGCGTTTCCCCTCGCCTCGATCTGGTTTCTCTGCCCACCGCCCCGGCCATGGCCTGCAAGCTACTGTTTGACCGCGATCTCTACACCCCCTGCCACGTTCGGGTGCCCGATATCGACCATCGGCTGTCAGCAATTTATGTCGACAACCAGTTCTACAGTTTTCTCAAGATTGTGCCTGAGGCTCGCAAGGCACTCAACGTAGTAGCCCGCCTGGGAAAGCGAGACCATACGGCAGCGATTACTCAAACCCGGCAGGGCTATGCCGTGTGGGCCCACGAGCCGGCGGCTGTCTACGCCCCCCCAGCCAGAAAACCCAGCTACACGATTCGCCCGGTGTTTGGGCCTCAGTCCTGCCTGGTGGTGACTGACGACACCACCTATCAGACCTGTCGCTTGCAGGTGCCCGACGTGACTAAACCGCTGATGGCGCTTACCCACAACGATCGCTACTACAGCTTCTTTAAGCAAGATACCGATGCGGCTAAGGTGCTGGATATTGCCGCTAAGCTGGCCCGTCGCGGTGATGAAACCCTGCTGGTGATTGAGCCACCGACGTTTACGCTGGCGCTGCTAGAGCTCAATGGTCGTTTGGTCTAGTTGACCCCGGTAGACTGTATACAAAAACTGTGTGGGGGGTGGCGTGATCCTCTAAGGTGATAACTTGAAAACCTTTTCGCGCTATCTCCAGCACTGGAACGCTCGCCATGACTGACACTACCGAAAACATTACGGTCTTTATCTGTGGTTCGGCCCTGCGCGGCCAGCCCGATAACCAAAACCTACAGGATGCAGACTTTCTCGGAGCGGCGGCAACAACCCCTATCTATCGGCTGCACGCCGTAAAGGACGGCTGGCACCCAGGAATTTACGAGGTTGAGACGGGGGGCATTTCGATTCCCGGTGAGCTGTACGCCATGACTCCAGAGCAGTACAACTACCTCAAGGACAACGAGCCGCCGCACATGTATCCCCACGAGGTAAAGCTAGTGGATGGGGGAACGGCGATCGCATTTCTCTACCCCAAAGCCCTGATCGACGAGCACGGCTGGCCCGATATCTCGGCCCACGGCGGCTGGGCCGCCTATAAAGCCGCTACAGCGTAGACGATTAGATGGTCTGCGACCGTTCAAAGCCGTATTTCATGCCCGACTGGGGACTTTGCTCCAGTCGGGTTTTGACTAATCTAAGCGCTGCCGGAACTTGCAACACTTGTACGTCTGGCTTAAATCGTTACCTGGCAGCAGCTCTGTGGATTATTGTTAATTTCTGATTAGGAAAAAATAAGCTTTTTAGTTTCTCGGGAATTCTACGTAACACCTGGTTAGGTTTTAAAAGTTGGCTAGCAGAAGTACGCAGCCATCGACTAGAACCAGTGGCTAGGCTGACCGCTGCACTGTTGGCCTCAGGCAGCAAATTGTGGCGATCGCCAGGGAGTTCACCATGAACCAAGCAGACAGTGTGGACAATTTCTTTAGCCCCTTTGCTGGAGAGGGAGAAATGTGCGCCCTGATGCGATCGCATGACTGGGCCAAAACCCCCCTTGGTCCGATCGAGCAATGGCCCCAGAGTCTGCGCACCACCGTTAGCATTTTGCTCAACTCGCGCTACCCCATGTTTACGTTTTGGGGGCCAGGACTAATTGATCTCTACAACGACAGCTATCGCCCCATTTTGGGCGACAAACACCCCTGGGCCTTGGGGCAATCTGCGCCTGAAATTTGGCCCGAAATTTGGGAGTCCATTGGCCCTATGGTAAACCAGGTGATTAGCCAAGGGGAGGCTACCTGGTCAGACAATTTACCGCTGTTCATGCACCGCAGTGGCTATTTAGAAGAAACCTATTTCACCTTTTCCTACAGTCCAGTGCGCGATGAGAGCGGTGGGGTCGGCGGCATGTTCTGTGCCTGCACCGAAACTACCCAGCAGGTGTTGGGCGATCGCCGCCTGCGCACCTTGCGCGACTTGGCGACCCGTGCAGGGCAAGCCAAAACCACCCAAGATGCTTGCCAGATAGCGATGCAAACGCTGGCCAGCAACCCGGCTGATATTCCCTTTGCTCTGCTGTACTTGCTGGATGAGTCAGATAGGGCCACCCTAGCTGGAGTCACCGGGCTGAACGTAAACAGCCCAGCCTGTCCCTCAGTAGTGGTGCTGGCGGAAACAGATCCGGCTCCCATCTGGCCCCTAGCTGAGGTAGCCCAAACTGCCCAAATCACGTATGTGACCGATATTATTGAGCGCTTTGGGTTCTTAGAAGTTGGCCCATGGCCTGAATCTCCCCATGGGGCGTTGGTGCTCCCCGTAGCCTCGCCAGGACAGATTGACCCCACAGGGCTACTGGTTGCTGGCATTAGCCCCCGTCGTGCCCTTGATGACGACTACCAGGGTTTTTTAGAGCTGGTGGCGGGACAGGTCGCCGCTGCCATCGCCGATGCCCGCGCCTACGAAACCGAACGCCGACGGGCGGAGGCTCTGACTGAAATTGACCAGGCCAAGACCATTTTCTTCAGCAATGTCTCCCACGAGTTTCGCACTCCGCTGACGCTGATGCTGGCCCCCATCGAAGACATGCTGACGGACAGCGATTATCCGCTGCCACCGCCCCAGCGCGATCGCTTGGAAATTGCCCAGCGCAACAGCTTGCGACTGCTCAAGCTGGTCAATACCCTGCTCGACTTTTCCCGTATTGAAGCCGGACGCATCCAGGCGCTCTATTGCCCTACCGACCTAGCCAGCTACACCGCAGAGCTAGCCAGCACCTTCCGATCGCTGATTGAGCGGGCTGATATGGCTTTGGTAGTTGATTGTCCTCCCCTGCCAGAACCGGTGTACGTCGATCGGGAACTGTGGGAAAAAATCGTCCTCAACCTACTCTCCAATGCCTTTAAGTACACCCTAGCTGGAGAGATTTGCGTGTCGCTGCGGATGGCGGGTGGGGAAGATGGGGAGATGAGG
>QBLT01000033.1 GCA_003249105.1 Leptolyngbya sp.
CACTAATGCCCCGCCCCGCCTTTGCAGTAAAGTAGATCCCTGTGACATTTTTATGGCCGACCCATGCCCAAGGTTCTAGTTTCCGACCCCGTTGACCAGGCGGGCCTCGATATTCTTTCCCAGGTTGCTCAGGTGGATGTTAACACCAGCCTTTCCCCTGAGGAGCTGGTGGCCGCCATCGGCGACTACGATGCGCTGATGATTCGCTCGGGTACCAGAGTGACCAAGGCCGTCATCGACGCGGGCCAGAACCTAAAGATTATTGGTCGGGCTGGGGTTGGGGTCGATAACGTCGATGTGCCCGAGGCCACCCGGCGGGGCATTGTGGTGGTCAACTCCCCCGAGGGCAACACCATCGCGGCGGCAGAGCATGCCCTGGCCATGATGATGTCGATGTCGCGCTACATTCCCAGCGCCGATCGCTCCGTTAAATCGGGCGAATGGAAGCGCAAAGACTTCACCGGGGTTGAGATCTACAAGAAAACCCTGGGTGTGGTGGGCCTGGGCAAAATTGGCTCCCATGTGGCCACCGTGGCGCGGGCCATGGGTATGAAGCTGCTGGCCTACGACCCGTTTATTTCTGCGGAGCGCGCCGAGCAGCTGGGCTGCCGCCTGGTGGAGCTAGACCTGCTGTTCCGCGAAGCCGACTACATTACCCTGCACCTGCCCAAGACCCCTGAGACCACCCACCTGGTCGATGAAAAAGCCCTGGCAACCATGAAGCCTACGGTGCGGATCATCAACTGCGCTCGGGGCGGCATTATCGATGAAGCCGCTCTGGCCAAGGCTCTGCGCGAGGGCACCATCGGCGGGGCTGCCCTGGATGTCTACGAATCTGAACCCCTGGGTGAATCGGAGCTGCGGGAGCTCGACAAGGCCATCATTCTCACCCCCCACCTGGGAGCCTCGACCGAAGAGGCCCAGGTAAATGTGGCGATCGACGTGGCTGAGCAGATTCGCGATGTGCTGCTGGGGCTACCGGCGCGATCGGCGGTGAATATCCCCGGCCTGCGCCCCGAGGTGATGCAAAAGCTGCGCCCCTACCTGCAACTGGCCGAAACCCTGGGCAACCTGGTGGGGCAGCTGGCCGGGGGCCGGGTGCAAGAACTGACCGTGCGACTCCAGGGCGACATTGCCGGGGGCGATACCCAGCCGATTATGGTGGCGGCGCTCAAGGGGCTGCTCTCCCACGCGCTGCAAGAGCGGGTCAACTACGTCAACGCCTCCATCGAAGCGAAGGAGCGCGGCATTCACGTGATTGAAACCCGCGATGCCGACATTCGCGACTACACCGGCTCACTGAACCTATCGGCCAAGGGCAGCCTGGGCGAGCACTCGGTCACAGGTGTGCTGCTGGGGGGCAGCGAAATTCGCGTCACCGATATCGACGAGTTCCCCATTAACGTACCGCCGACCCAGCACATGCTGTTTACCTTGCACCGCGATATGCCGGGCATTATCGGCAAAATTGGCTCGCTGTTGGGTAGCTTCAACGTCAACATCGCCAGTATGCAGGTGGGCCGTAAAATTGTGCGCGGCGACGCGGTGATGGCCCTCAGCCTGGATGACCCTCTCCCCGAGGGCATTCTGGATGAGATTCTTAAGGTGCCGGGCATTCGCGATGCCTATACCGTCAACCTATAGGCTTGAGGAACCCTGTAGGATAGGCGAGGGCAACGACCCTTGAACTTGGCCGAAAGTGGGTGGTGGGCAATGCCCACCCTACGGGGTCACGGGTAGCATCGCAGAATAGAGGCAGCGTGTTAGCCCAATGTTGCCCAATGTTGATAGTTGTGAGGCAGCCCCTAGAATGGCCGTGGTTAACACCTGGTGGGAAGTAAAGGTACTGTGCGATCCATCCCTGGAAGACACGGTTTTTTGGCGGTTTGACAGCTTTGGCAGCCAGGGCACCTCAACCCAGCAGCGGGGCTCATCCTGCGTGGTGCAGGCCTATTTTCCGCAGCACCGGATGGAGCTGCTCGATCTGTCGGCCATGGCCCTGTTGATTAAGCAGGATGCGCTCTGTAACGATCTGGTGCTGCCCCGCATTAGCTGGCAGCTAATCGACGAAGAAGACTGGTCTAAAAGCTGGAAAGACCACTGGAAGCCTGAACCGATTGGCGATCGCTTCTTAATCACCCCCGCCTGGCTAGAGCCCCCGCCAGACAACCAGCGGCTGGTACTGCGCCTCGACCCCGGCGTGGCCTTTGGCACCGGCAACCACCCCACCACCCAGCTCTGCCTAGAGTCGCTCGAGATGCGGCTCACCTACGAAAAAACCGATGTCACCATCGCCGACATTGGCTGCGGGTCGGGTATTCTCTCGATCGGGGCACTGCTGCTGGGGGCCAGGCGAGCTTACGCCGCCGATACCGACGACCTGGCCATCCATTCGGCTGTGGGCAATCGGGCGTTGAACGGGCTGACGGAAGAGCAGCTACCGCTGCTGCACGGTAGTTTGGAGGCGATCGCCGCCGCCATTGACGCCCCTGTAAACGGCATTGTCTGCAACATTCTGGCGGAGGTGATTATGGATCTGATTCCTCAGATGCATACCATTGTCACCCCCGATGGCTGGGGCATTCTCAGCGGCATTTTGCTCGATCAGTCTAAGCTAGTGGCCGACACCCTTGAGCAGCACGGCTGGGTGGTGGCCACCCTCTGGCGGCGACAGGAGTGGTGCTGTCTCAACGTGCGGCGATCGCCCACCTGAACCCATGGATCGTTCTGATTTCAGCTTTGTGGCTAAGGTAATCGTACTCTCTGGGATCCTGAGCGCCCTTATCAAGTACGGGTTGCCTATGGCCCTGACGGGTTCTCAAGGCTCTTTCAATACTCCCGCCCTGGGAATAGTTATAGCGCTGCTGGTGGCTCCCTCAGCGCTCATGGGCGGTCTTTTTTGGCTACGGCGCAGCTCTAACTCCTAGGCCAACCCATGCGCACCATCGACAGCATCAACGCCAAAATTCGTGCCGGGCAAGTAGTGGTGCAAACCGCCGAAGCCTTTAAGGTGCAGGCCAAGGAGCAGGGCATTGCTGCCGCCGCCAAAGCCGTGGATGTGGTGGTTACCGGCACCTTTGAGCCGATGGAATCGTCGGGGGCCATGCTCAATCTGGGCCACACCGACCCGCCCATCAAGCTGCTGGAGTGCTACCTGGACGGGGTGCCCGCCTACGCGGGTTTTGGCGCGGTGGATGTCTGCCTGGGGGCCAGCCAGCCAGCGGTGGCCGGGCGAGGAGCCGACCTAGGCGATACCGAAACCCTGCGGGAGCACGGCGGCGGCCATGTGATTGCCGACCTGATCGCCGGGCGCAGCGTGCCGCTCCAGGCCACGGGCCACGGCACCGACTGCTACCCCCGCACCGCCCTCGAAACCACCATTACCCGCGACAGCATCAACCAGTTCTACCTGTTTAGCCCACGGGGGCTCTACCAAAATTTCATTGTGGGGGTGAATGGGGGCGATCGCACCCTCTCTACCTACCTCGGCCCCCTTCAACCCCGCCTTGGCAATGCGGTGTATGCCAACTCAGGGGCGCTATCGCCCTTGCTGAATGATCCTGACCTGGAGGCCGTTGGCATTGGCACCCGCATCTTTTTTGGCGGCGGCATCGGCTACCTCGCCTGGGAGGGCACCCAGCATTTTCCGCTCCAGCGACGGCTGCCCAACCGCACCCCCATTGGCCCCGCCGCTACCCTGGCCCTGATTGGCGACGCCAAGCAAATGCAGCCCTACTGGGTGCGAGGCTGCTACTTCAAAGGCTACGGCCCCTCGCTGATGCTGGGCGTAGGCGTACCCATCCCCATCCTCAACGAACAGGTAGCGGCTCACTGCGCCGTCCAGGACACCGATATTGTCGCCCCCGTGATGGATTTTTCGATTCCTCGGCGGGTGAGGCCTACCTTTGGCTTAGTCAGCTATGCCCAGCTCAAGTCGGGCAGCATTACGATCGAAGGCCAGCCAGTGCGCACGGCCCCACTGGCCAGCATTTATATGGCTCGCCAGGTCGCCAACGAACTAAAAAGCTGGATTGAGTCCGGGCAGTTTGAGCTGACCTCCCCGGTCGCGGCTCTGCCCCAGAACCGCGCCTTTCTGCCCCAGGATGTGAGCAGCTAACCAGGCCTATTCAGCGCTGCTTTCAGGGTTTTCGTCACGCTTTTTGGGGCGATCGCTATTAACCCCAGTGGGACGACGACTGGGCATAGGCGGACGACCGCCCCCTGGCCCACCGCGCATGCCTGGCTTACCTCGACGGGGGCCAGCACCGCCGCTACCCTTGGCTCGCTTCTTCGGCGGCACAATGCCCACGGGTGAGGCTTCGCTTAACACCAGTACTTTAGCTTCACGCTTGACTTTAAAATCCCAGAAATAGCCCACGGTGCGGCCCTCAATGGTGCCGTGGAGCAGCAGCTTAAAGGGTTTAGATGCCCCTGGGGTGCGTTTGGCCCCCTGCAAAATTTTGACGGCAATGCACTTGTCTTCGGGCGTGTACTTAATGACCTCACCGCGAATGGAGAAGAAGTTGTCGTCTACCGGCAGCAGGTCAGCCAAATCTGGTTTTTCAGCAGCGGCTTCATCAGAGCCGTCCTCGTCTTCGCTAGCAGGGGATTCCCCAGGTAGACCAAGGGTTTCAGGCTCCCAAACCCCTACGATCTGCAAGTGTAAGTCTTGATCGTCGTTGTCTAGCTCGCGGCGGGTGCGGGGATAGACGACCCAGAGATGGGGAACAGTTAAATCGATGTGTTTCTTCACCAGGCTGGTGATACGCCCTAGCAGCACAGAATCAATCACGTGACCATCTTCAGTGGTCAGGTTGCCCCGGTTGAGTTGGTCGGGCTCGCTGGGTTCGTAGGTGCCCCGCACCAGGCCAATGGCCCGATACTGCATGGGTTCACTGGGGGGGGCAATGGGCTGATAGCGATAGGTGGCGGGGTGAGGTTCGGGCGCAGGGGGCTCTGGCATCCTTTCTGTTGCCGCTTTGGGCGTCACCACGGCGGTGTCAGCCACCTTTGTCAGTGGCTTGACGGCCACCGCAGTCTCAGGGGCAGCGGTGGGGCGCACCGGACGCACCGGGCGCTGGGGAGGCGACATGAGCGATGGCCGATCCGCAGCGGGTGCCGTCCCCTGGTCGTGACTATCTTTAGCGTTAATGTCGCTCTTATTAGAAGCGTCTTGCTCTGCAGAACCCATAACACCCACCGATCTCCCTCTCAACAAAAACTAGCCACCCGGCGCAACAGCAACTCTGCGCATGACTTAGCCTGTAAGCCTAGCGTAACATTCACCCTTTAATGTGCATTGCCAGGGCAAATATTTAAGCGGTTAACGCAATCTGCTTAAGGCTTTACAAACAGCTCAGAAAGCCACCTTAATAGTAGTTTTCTAGCCCCAGGCCAGCCTGCGCTGCCGCCGCTGTGTCCTTAACGGAGTAGCTCTCTTAAGTTTCCATCAGTGACGGTTAGCAATCCGTATTGTTTCTGAGCTTTTTGACAACTTCTTTGCTACTGTAGCCCTGTCTATGGCCTTGGCCGAGCCTGGGCGTAGATTCAGCCCTGGGCTAAAACGCTAAGATCATTAACTTGACCAATTTTTGCGATCGCAGCCGAAGTGCGATCGCACCGCTCCCTTGATGAGGTACACCCGTGACCGCAAACCGCAACCGTTGGCTCGTTGGCACCGTCTTAACCCTGGCATTAGCGGCCTTTTTGTCGCTGTCGCTGCTGCCAATTTTGGGCAGCAATAGTGGCCGTAGAGCCAGCAGCACCCCCGATGCCAACCCTGCCGCTGACCCCGTGGCCATGCAGGCGGAGCTGGAGGCCCAGGCCAAGGGCTACGAACTGGTGCTAGAGCGCGAACCCGACAATCAAACCGCTCTCCAGGGTCTAGTCGATGCCCGTATTCAACTCGGCGACATTAACGGCGTGGTTGCCCCCCTTGAAAAGCTGGTCGAACTCAACCCCACCGTGCCCGACTATGCGGTGCTGCTGGCCCAAACCAAGCAGCAGATGGGCGATCTAGAGGGCGCGGCCCAGACCTATCGCCAGGTGCTCGACCAGCAACCCGGCAATATGAACGCCCTGCAAGGGCTCACGGTGCTTCTGGTGCAGCAAGAGCGCCCCCAGGCGGCGATCGGGCTGCTGCAAGATACGCTAAAAACCGCAGACCAACTGCAAGCGGAAGGCGGTGCCGCCGGGTTTGACCCCACCTCTGTGAAGCTGCTGCTGGCCCAGGTGCATGTCGAGAACAACAGCCCAGATCAGGCGATCGCCCTCTACGACGAAACCATTGCCGCTGCCCCCGAAGACTTTCGCCCGGTACTCGCCAAGGCGCTGGTGTTGAGAGATCAGGGCAATACAGAAACGGCCCAGGCTCTTTTTGCCCAGGCCACCACCCTAGCTCCAGCGCAGTACAAAGACCAAATTGGTCAGATGGCGTCCCAGGGCCAGACAGCACCGGATGCCAGCGGTAGCATGGTCGAACCCGCTCCCGCTGAACCTGCACCTACCGAGTCAACGCCCTAGCTCATCGCCCTAGCCGGGGTAGACGAGGCTACCCCGCGATCGGGACGGCTTGAGGCAGCGACGCTGGCGTCTACGGGCTCAAACTCGATGTGGTTGAGCAGCGTGGTCACAAAGGCAAACAGCAAAAACGGCAGCGACAACACCAAAATCAGTCCTACGGTAGCCAGAGCAAAAATGGGCTGACGCGCCCCCATCAGTGCGAGGGATGCCGCCAAGCTCACGAACAAAATCACCAGCCAGGCGATGATTTGTCCGTAGATATCTCCAAAGGTAAGGGTGCAAGCGAAGCGATACTTATTGCCGGTATCCATAGTGTTGTCCTGCCAGAATCAGTCCTATTAGAGTTCAGCATATCGGCCTCGCCTAGACCGCTGGAGTTTCTCAACATTTCCACAAGAGTTGCAATGAAATGTTGCAGCCCATTACTACATAGACATAAGCTGGGCCATGGGGTATCAGTACATTCTGTTTTACAAGCCCTATAACGTACTCAGCCAGTTTAGTCAGGGGAGCACCCTGCCTACCGCTGACTTGGCCCACCGTCTCACGCTCAAAGACTTCATTCCCATTGCCGATGTCTACCCCGTCGGCCGACTCGATCGCGACAGCGAAGGACTAATGCTGCTGACTGACCACGGTCGAGTGCAGCATCGGCTCAGTGAACCCCGCTTTGGCCACCCCCGCACCTACTGGGTACAGGTCGAGCAGATACCGTCTCCGGACGCCCTCGCTCAGCTCCGGCAGGGGGTCACCATCAAGGGCTACCGCACCCTCCCCTGCCAGGTCGAATTGCTGGCGACCGAGCCAATCCTGCCCGAACGCGAGCCACCCATTCGCTACCGCCAGAGCATTCCCACCGCCTGGCTAACCATGACCTTACAGGAGGGTAAAAATCGTCAGGTGCGTCGCATGACCGCCGCCGTGGGTCACCCCACCCTGCGGCTGGTGCGCCAGGCGATCGCCCACCTCCACTTGGGCAATCTACAGCCTGGTCAGTGGCGGCATGCCACCCCGGCTGAGCAGCGAGGGCTGCTGCAAATCTAGACCCTAGCGAGGGCCAACCCCACGCAACCAGAAGCTGGGGCACAAATCGATGGGTCAGACAGATCAGGACAGAGGCGTTAAGTTACCATGAGCTTGCAATGGGCAACCTGAAGGTGACCCGTGCGATACTGAATGTGCAATGGTGAGGTCGTTTTACTTCGAGGGTACATCGATCGGTTCAGTGGAAGTCCGCTGATTCCCCAGAACCACGCACCAGTTAAACGCCTAGCGATGGGCACGCCCTACTCGCTAGCTGGCTAGCCTAACTTTGGATCATTGCTAGGATGCTAACCTGCCCCTTTTGTGAGTTTGACAATACCAATTCACAGCGATCCTGCAAACAGTGTGGCCAGCCACTCCAGCGGTGGCGAGTGATTGATATTCCCCAGGCAGGGGCAGGGGCGATCGCCCCTGGCGATTTCGACCAAGATGGCTATCTCGATGGCGATCGCCGCTATCGGCTCATGTCTCCGTCAGACAGTCAAACACCCTTTGGCGCTACCCCCCTGGTTGTCATCGACTGCCAACCCGACGCCGGTATGCCCCTGCAAGCCCTTCAGGCCGACTGGCTTGAGACACCCGCCCTCAATCCCGTAGAACATCCCCTAGCTGTCACCGTCCCCCCCGAAGCCTACCCCTACCTCGCCCTTCAGGCCGACTATTTCCCAGCCATTCCCGAGCTGCACCACGCCTGGCGAACGCCTCAGCGAACCCTTTTACTGATTGAAGACCGCAGCATGTGGCTATCGCTAGCGGCCGGCTGGGCAGCCCTAGATAGCCCCCTTCAGCACATCCAATGGCTATTTGAGACCACGCTGCTGTGGGAGGCTTTAGCTCCGTGGCAGGGGCAGCCCACTCTCTTAACCCCCCAGCGGCTTGCCCTCAACGAAAATAACCTGCTCTGCCTGACTCAAATCGATCAGATGCCCAACCAACCTCCCCTACCTCTAGGGTCGTTGGGTCAGATGTGGCAGTCCGTGCTCGACAGCCGTCAATGCTGTCTGCCACCTCAGGTAAAAGCTTTGATAGGCGACCTAGCTGAGGGGCTGATAGACGACCTCGATCAGGTGCAAACCACCCTGGCCGAAGCGGCCCAAGCCTATGCGCCGCCGATCGAAACCTCCTCTACCTCCAACCCCAGGTCCGACGATGCGATTCCGACCTCGGATTTAGAAGCCGACATCGAGCTGCCAGCTGTCGGCTTCGACTTTGATGCCGATGCGGTTTTCGACACCCAAGAACTGTCCGACGACGACGATGGCAGCGGTCTCCTAGAAACGCCGACCATGGTTCTACCCATGAAGTTGGCTCACCTCGACGACGCTGGTCAAAGCCACGTCGGCCAGCAACGTCACCATAACGAAGACTGTTTTTTTACCCAGACCCAGCTACAAAAGGTCAGCAGTCCCCAGGGCACCTTTCTGCGGGCTAAAGGGCTCTACATTCTCTGTGATGGCATGGGGGGACACGCCTCAGGCGAAGTCGCCAGTCAGTTGGCCGTGCGCACGCTACGCGACTATCTGACTCAGCACTGGAGCAGCGATCGCCTACCCGACCAAAACACCTTGGCTCAAGCCGTGATCACTGCCAACCAGACTATCTTTGACATCAACCAAGCCAACGCCACATCTGGGGTAGGTCGCATGGGCACCACCCTTGTTATGGTGCTGTTGCACAACCTCGACATCGCCGTCGTTCACGTAGGCGACAGCCGTCTATATAGCTACAACAAGCGCTTGGGACTGCGACAGCTCACCCTCGACCATGAAGTCGGTCAACGCGAAATCAATCGGGGCGTAGAACCAGCGCTAGCCTATGCCCGCCCTGATGCCTACCAACTCACCCAGGCTCTCGGCCCTCGGGGCCAAGAAGACCTTGTCCCCGGCATTTCCTACCACGAGCTTACCGAAGACACCCTACTAATCCTGTGCTCCGACGGTCTCAGCGACAATGACCTATTGGAGCGCTATACCGATACCCATGTGGCCGGTCTACTGAGCTCAAAGACTAATTTAGACAGCGGCACGTCCCAGCTAATCGATTTAGCCAACGAAAAAAATGGCCATGACAACATCACGACCATTCTTGTGCGTATTAAACTCCAACCCGATATGCTATCGATGACGAATTAGCCAACCCGCCATCGATAGGCTACAGCGTTAGTCCTCTTCCCAGGATTGCACCGACAGCAAATCTGCAATCGGATCTTGGGTAGAAAAGTCGAATTCTTCCAGTTCTTGCCTCCAGTGGGTCCAGTCATCCCCAAACAAGAAGGCAATTTTCCAAATCGGATCGCTTGGGCGAACAACTTTGGATTTTTTCACTAAAGACTCAACTTGGCGCTGAAATTTCACCATCGGGTGAGCGACAACTAAGTCGGCGATTGCTTCAGTCATATTTTCGATTTAAAAAGCTCTTCAGAACGTTGAACCGGGAAAATCTGCACACCCTTGAAACTTGCGCAGGCATTAACCCGAGATTCAGGAACACAGCATAACACAAGACTGCAAGAACGCAATTGTGTTTCAGCTTAATCTCTCTAAGGTGGCTGTGGGCATGGCCCGTACCCCAGAGTGGTGCCCTTTGTCCCATGATAAACCCCAAGCAGATGGATTGCGAAGCCAGATGGTTTCCCATTGGGGTGAGATAACCGTACCTGATCGACCATAGCCTTGGGTTTACCCAATAGTCGCTAAACTAGAGGCTACATTCTTTTTTGCCTTCAGCGTTGACCAATGGCTCAAACTGATTTGTCTGCACCCCAGTCTACGGTACCGATGGTTCTGCCCCGCACCAGCGAGTCAGAGGCGCTTCAGCGCATTCGCCACACCTTTTCCCACGTTATGGCCATGGCGGTGCAGACGTTATTCCCGAAAGTGCAGGTCACCATTGGCCCCTGGATCGACTACGGGTTCTACTACGACTTTGACAGCCCTGAGCCCTTCACTGACCAAGATCTGAAGGCAATCAAAAAGGAGATGATCAAGATCATCAACAAGGGGCTGCCGGTGACTCAAGAAAACGTCACCCGAGAAGAGGCCCAGCGCCGCATTGAGTCCCTGGGCGAACCCTACAAGCTCGAAATTCTGCAAGATCTAAAAGACCCGATCACGCTTTACCATCTGGGCGACCAGTGGTGGGATCTCTGCGCGGGGCCCCATGTCGCCAGCACCGCCGATCTCAACCCCAAGGCCTTTGAGCTAGAGAGCGTGGCCGGAGCCTACTGGCGCGGCGATGAAAACCGGGCCCAGCTTCAGCGCATCTACGGCACCGCCTGGGAAACCCCCGAGCAGCTGCAGGAGTACAAGCGCCGTCGTGAAGAGGCCAAGCGCCGCGATCACCGCAAGCTAGGCAAAGAGCTGGGACTGTTTATTTTTGCCGACGATGTCGGGCCGGGCCTGCCCCTGTGGACCCCCAAAGGCACAGTGCTGCGTTCTACCTTGGAAACCTTCCTTAAAGAGGAGCAAACCAAGCGGGGATACCTGGGTGTGGTTACCCCCCACATTGCTCGGGTAGACCTATTCAAAATCTCGGGGCACTGGCAAAACTACCGGGAAGACATGTTTCCGCTGATGGCGGACGACGATGCGGCCCGCCTGGCAGAGGAGGGCTTTGTGATGAAGCCGATGAACTGCCCCTTCCATATTCAGATCTATAAGAGTGAACTCAGGTCGTACCGAGAGCTACCCCTGCGACTGGCAGAGTTTGGCACGGTGTATCGCTACGAGCAGTCGGGAGAACTGGGCGGGCTTACCCGTGTGCGCGGCTTTACGGTCGATGATTCACACCTGTTTGTGCGGCCTGAGCAGCTCGATGACGAGTTTCTCAAGGTGGTGGATCTGATTCTCTCGGTGTTTCGCAGCCTGAAGCTGAAGAACTTTAAGGCGCGGCTCAGCTTCCGTGACCCTGAATCGACCAAATACATCGGTGGCGACGAGGTGTGGGAAACCTCTCAAAACGCAATTCGCCGCGCCGTTCAAACCCTCGGAATGGACTATTTTGAGGCTCCGGGGGAGGCGGCTTTTTACGGGCCTAAGCTCGACTTCATCTTTCGAGATGCCCTAGAGCGGGAGTGGCAGCTGGGCACAGTGCAGGTTGACTACAACCTGCCGGAGCGCTTTGACCTGGAGTATGTAGCCGAAGACGGTTCGCGCCAGCGCCCGGTGATGATTCACCGCGCTCCCTTTGGTTCGCTAGAGCGGCTGATTGGCATTTTGATTGAGGAATACGCGGGTGACTTTCCGCTGTGGCTGGCGCCGGTGCAAATGCGGCTGCTGCCCGTGACTGAAGAACAGCTGGGTTTTGCTCAATCTGTCGCTGACCAGCTCTTGGCCAAAGGTGTACGGGTAGAGGTCGATGCCAGCGGCGATCGCCTCGGCAAGATGGTGCGCAATGCCGAAAAAGCCAAAATTCCTATCATGGCCGTCGTCGGCGCGAAGGAACTGGAGGCCAACGCCCTCAACATTCGCACCCGCGCCCAGGGAGAGCTGGGCGCGCTGCCCGTGGCTGAGGTGGTGGAGCGGGTGGCGACGGCGATCGCCGCCCGTGAAGACTTCTAGCCCTTAGGGTGTCTCTGGCAAGTCAGCCTCAATCTCGCGCAGGTCGCTGAGGGATTGCTCCATGGCGTCGATCAGCGATCGCACCTCTTGATCGCGGGCCTGCTGCTGTTGCTGCGCCAGATTGCTCAGCCCGCTCAGGCAGGAGTCCATACCGGCGGCAAATTCGTAGCGGGTGACGGTGTCTTCGCCCCGAAAGGTGCCGTCGGGATAACCGCTGACGCAGCCATAGACCCCAGCCAAATTCAGCAGCGCCTCGTAGGCCCAGTGGTCGGGCGACACATCGGTAAAGGGTAGAACGAGCTGCTGTTCAGTGCTCTGGGCAATGGGCTCTGCTTGGACTGGGGCGATCGCCGCCAACAGTCCAAGGCCAAGCCCTAGAGCAACTGCGCCATGTTTAACGACTGAGTTTGCGTTCATAACAAAAATCCTGATTCCCCATACTCACGACCTATTCACCCCCTGGTCTTAGTTTTAGTCTGACAGAGGCTTCCCAAAAAGTGATACTATCCTTGGCCTAAATGTTCCACACCTGCCGGAGTCCTTTGTGGTGTCAACGCCCATCTCTGTTACTGTGCCCGCCACCACCGCCAACATTGGCCCCGGCTTCGACTGTTTGGGGGCCGCATTGACGCTCTACAATCGCTTTCGCTTTACGGCTCTCGACCAGACGGCGGGAACGGTTACGATCGCCGTCAGCGGACTAGAGGCCGACCGGGTGGCGACGGACAGTTCGAACCTGGTCTACAAAGCTTTTACCTACTTTTATCAGCAGCAGGGGCTGGCGGTGCCAGCGGTAGAGATTGAAATTGATCTGGCCGTGCCCCTGGCGCGCGGGCTGGGTAGCTCGTCTACTGCGATCGTGGGCGGGCTGCTGGGGGCCAATGCGCTGTGCGAAACACCCCTTGAGCAGTCGGCCGTAGTGGAGATGGCGATCGCCCTGGAGGGCCACCCCGACAACGTCGTACCCGCCTTGGTAGGAGGCTGCCAGCTAGCGGTCGGCCATGCTGACGGGACTGCGACCCTATGCCCCATCCCCTGGCACGGCGACATTGTGCCGGTGGTGATTGTCCCCGATTTTGAGCTCTCGACCGCTGCCGCCCGCCAGGTCTTGCCTACCAGCTACAGTCGGGCCGACGCCATTTTCAACACCGCTCACCTGGGGCTGCTGCTGCGAGGCTTAGAGAGCGGTCGCGGCGACTGGCTGCGGGTGGCCCTGGGCGATCGCATTCACCAGCCCTACCGACAATCTCTGATTCCTGGCTATGAAGCAGTCTCAACCGCCGCGATCGAGGCTGGGGCTTACGGCCTAGTGATTAGTGGGGCTGGCCCTACCCTGCTAGCCCTCACGCCTGTTGCTCAAAGTGCCGCCGTGGGCGACGCTATGGCCACGGCGTGGGCCCATGCCGGACAGTCAACTACGACCCATGTGCTGAGCCTAGAAACTACCGGAGCCCAAGTCAGCCCTGCCTAGCCGCTCTGATAAACTGTGCACTCTCCGACAGAGGGCATAGTGCCGACCGATAACTCGATGAGTTTTGATAAATCAGGACTACTGGAGGCCGCAGGAGATCCAGAAATCAGGCACGGCAATCTGCCCAGAGTCTAGATCAGCGAAGGCAAATGTAACGTCTTAAGTATTGACGTATCTAAATGTGAGTACTCACTCTAATTAAATCAATCACGGGAAAGGCCGGAAAAGCTTGCCTAGCCTTCATGACAGGCTCTCAAGCATCAATATTTTGCAATTTTGGGTGGAAATTACTTATCAAATGTTTATTAAGTTTCCTATACTAGGGACGGGCGCGAAGATAGGTATATCTCTCTATCGATCTTGCAGTCCGGTTTGTTACTTCGTCGTGCCTTTTAGGCCACGGCTGGCTCGCTGAAGTCCTCCGACCTCCTCGCCTAGGGTAGGCCGCCGCGAACAGCATTTGTAGCTCGTCTTCTTTAGATGTCTACATCAGGGTGTGTGTCCGCCTCAAATCAGACACTAAAACCGGAATCTGAATGCGCTGGCTGTTTCTGTAGTACTACTCACGCGAATTGTCATGCTAACCGAGCAATTTCCGTGGCTGACGACCCTAGTTTTATTGCCTTTACTGGCGATTTTGCCGATACCGGTGCTGCCCGATCGCAATGGGCAAACCCTGCGCTGGTACGCCCTGGGCATTGGCTTCATCGAGTTTTCGCTAATTCTCTACACGTTTATCAACTTTTACGACCTCAACCAGCCTGGCCTACAGCTGGTTGAGCACTACAACTGGGTGCCCCAGGTCGGCCTCACCTGGTCTCTAGGGGCTGACGGCCTCGCCATGCCCCTAGTGGTGCTGAGCGGCCTGGTGACGACCCTAGCAATTCTGGCCTCGTGGAATATCACCCGTCGGCCTCGCCTCTACTTCAGCCTGCTGCTGGTGATGTACAGCGCCCAGGTCGGGGTCTTTCTGGCCCAGGATTTGGTCATGTTCTTCTTCATGTGGGAATTAGAGTTGGTGCCGGTGTACCTGCTGATTTCCATCTGGGGCGGTAAAAAACGCCTCTACGCTGCCACTAAATTTATTCTTTACACCGCCATCGGCTCTATCTTCATTCTGGTAGCGGCCCTTGCCATGGCTTTCTATGGCGATACCGTTACCTTCAACCTGACGGAGCTGGCTCAAAAAGATTACAGCCTCACCTTTCAGCTCCTGGTCTATGCGGCCTTTTTGGTGGCCTTTGCGGTTAAGCTGCCGATTTTTCCGCTGCACACCTGGCTGCCCGATGCCCATAGCGAAGCTCCCGCCGCTGTATCGATGATCTTGGCAGGGGTGCTGCTCAAGATGGCGGGCTATGGCCTGATTCGCATGAACATAGAGATGCTGCCCGACGCGCACCTCTACTTCGCGCCTTTCCTGGCTATTCTTGGCGTGGTCAACGTCATCTATGCGTCGATGACCGCCTTTGGCCAAGACAATCTCAAGCGCCGCATGGCCTACTCGTCGGTGGCCCACATGGGCTTTGTGCTGATTGGCTGCTCGGCCTTTACTACCCTGGGTATGAGCGGCGCTATGCTGCAAATGATCTCCCACGGGCTGATTGCAGCGGTGATGTTCTTTTTGTCTGGGGTGACCTACGAGCGCACCCACACCCTCGACATGGATGAGATGGGTGGCATCGCTCGCAAGATGCCCACCAGCTTCGCCTTTTTTACCGCCGCTTCGATGGCGTCGCTGGCTCTACCCGGCATGAGCGGGTTTGTCAGCGAGATTGCGGTGTTCCTCGGGATGGCCACCAGCGATGTCTACAGCACAACCTTTAAGACCGTGATTATTGTCGGAGCTGCGGTTGGCGTAGTGCTGTCGCCCATCTATCTGCTCTCGATGCTGCGCCGCATTTTCTACGGTGAAGCAGGTCAGGTGGTGGCTAAGGTGCCCAACATCCTTGACATTCGCCCTCGCGAAGCCTTTGTAGCAGCCTGTCTGCTGGTGCCGATCATTGGCATTGGTCTCTACCCTAAGCTGGCTACTCAGGTTTATGACGCCAAGACCGTTGATGTGGCGAGTCGGGTGCAAAACACGCTGCTAGCTGCAGAGCCTGCCTCGCCTCTCTACGCCCACATTATGGTGGCTCCCCAGGTGACAGTGGCGGAACTGCCCACCGCTGTGACGGCTGAAATCGACTAGAGCTTCCAGGTTTAATTCATCGGTCGATCGCTGCACTCTAGCTCTAGGGCTAGGGTGCAGCAATTTTAAAAGGGCTGACGGTTTTGAAGACAATTTACGCACTGTCTATGGGCACTCTGACAGACAAGGTCGAATCACCACAATGGTGGCAAGGCAAACCGCGCATCTCCCTAAGCGATGTCAGCGGCCCTACAGACTAGCTTTGGTGCAGTTCTTTTGAAACAAGTTATGGCTCAGCAACACCAGTGTCCTCACTGCAATAATCAACACCTGCTGCGGATTGGGGTGCGCGGCATTCGTCAGTGCTCCAACTGCAAGGCTTATGTAGACGTGCGATCGCGCCACTGGCTGAAGCGCCTGATTCGCGATCGCGCCGCCTAGACACTCAGACGGGCTAAATCTGGGTGACAATAGAGGTGCCCTAATTTGCGAGGCACTATGGCCGGCAAGTTTTTCCACAAACCAGGCGCGGAGTTAGCCGATCGCGTTCCCCCCGGTCAGCATCTGGCCAAGGGCTTTCCGGTACTCACCTACGGCGAGACGCCCCAGGTAGCCCAGGCTGACTGGACTCTGAGCATCACGGGTTTGGCCCAGGCTAAAACCTTTAGCTGGGACGACATGATGGCGCTGCCCCAGGTGGAGATCACCGCCGACTTTCACTGTGTCACCACCTGGTCAAAACTGGACGTCACCTGGCGGGGCGTGCGCGTCACCGACCTGATGGCGCAGCTGACGGTAGAGCCTGAGGCCACCCACGTCATGCTGCACTGCTACGGCAGCTACACTACCAACCTCACGTTGGCCGACTTTGTTCGACCTGAAAACTTTTTTGCCCACACCCTTGAAGGTGAGCCGTTGCCCGCCGAGCATGGTGGCCCCATGCGCCTGGTGGTGCCCCACCTCTACGCCTGGAAAAGCGCCAAATGGATCAACGGCGTGGAATTTCTTGCCGCCCCGGCCCTGGGTTTTTGGGAGCGCAACGGCTACCATGAGCGAGGCGAACCCTGGGCGGAGGAGCGCTACAGCGATCGCTAGCTCTACCGATTGCCGTAGCGGCCCCAGCTTAGAAATGCTGTGACAACGTAGAGCACAATGGTTGAACCAATAATGGATGGCACCAGCGGTACGCCCTGAAAACTCCAGGTCAGCCAGGGCAGGCTAAAGCTGTACTGCTGGAGCAGATAGTCGGCAACCCACTGCCCAACAAACACGCCGATCAGGCCAATTAGTACCAGGCCTAGCAGCTTGCCGGGCACCTGTCTCGGTACCAAGATATTGGCGGCAAAGGCGCAGGCCAGGGCAATGAGAACTTGAACAAGAAGGCTAATTAGATCATCCATCGGGTTGTGCTCCTAACGCTGGGTGTCTGGCTCGCGGGAAGAAATCCTGTAGAGTTACTGTACCCATTTTGCCGCCGCCAAAACCCTGAAAACGTTGGCTTCGGGGCGGTTTAGGGTTAAATCCATCCTTGGATGGCAGCTTGATAGACGGCTTGATAGCGGTTTTTAGCTTGTAGCTTGGTGAGGCTATTGTTGATGTGGAACTTTACCGTACTCTCGCTGATATAGAGACGGTTGGCGATGTCGCGATCGCGCAGCCCCTGACCCAGCAGCGCCATGATCTCGCGCTCGCGCTCAGACGGACGTGGATGGCTAGGATCGCTGGAGGGTGAGGCTACCGGTAGCCCCTGGCTGACCCGTTGGGCAATCTCACGCAGCTGGTCAACATCGATTGTCCAGTCGATTACGGCTTGGGTCGAGGGTGGGGGCGAGGCCTTAACCCGCACCCAAATGGCGCGAGTTGCGCCCTGGGCAATAGGTTCGCTGTCGGTAATCACGACGGCCTCTGGGTCAAAGGGGTCGCACACCGTCAGCCGAGCTTTGTAGGCCATGCAGGTGAGGGCTGTCTGCACTAGGGCCGTGGAGCACTGAATAGTGACCTTGGCCCCTGATCGCCCGCTGGTATAGGGAGTTTGCAGGGTAATTTGCACCATCTGCTGCTGGGGGCCGGGCTGGGTTTGCAAGCTGCCCCCCAGGCAAGTAGCTATAAATCGCAGCTGGTGACAGCGCGATCGCCACTGGGCCGCGGCGTCGGGAGCCGTTTGGGTTTCGTTGAAGGTCGGTATCGCCACAATTGCTTCTAGCACCACATCGGTCGCCCCGTAGACCAACCGAGCATAGTCACAGCTAAATTCGTCCAGTAGCTCAGCCAACTGCACAAAGACATGGCCGATAGAAATCGGCAGTGCCGTTTCGGTACCCACCAGCGCCATCGTGGTGGTCTTGAGAATTGTCGCCAGTTGGTCAGATAGGGTCGATCGCTGGGCTAAGAAAACCGCTGGGGAGGGCTTGTTTGCAACACTCAGCGCCGCGTCGAGGGCAATGGTGGCGGTCATGCAGAGCACCTGCAGCACCTCCAAAAATTCTGCGGCCATGGGGCTGCGGCTAAAGGTGGCTAGTACCCCAATGACGCGATCGCCAGTCATCAACGGATAGCCCGCAAACCCCTGAATGTTGTTGGCGATCGCCCAGTCGCGATCCTTGACCCAGGCTTCTTCGGCCAGGCGATTGCTCAAGAAGGGAACCCGGTTTTGAGCGATTTTACCGACCTTATAAGCCCCCATAGGCACCCGCGCAAAGGAGCCATTGGTGTGGGTATACAACCCCGAAGAGGCCACCAGTCGGAGGGCAGTTTGCTCCGGTTCTACAACCCAAATGCGAGCAAATACGCAGCCAAACTGATCGACCAACCCATTGGTAATGAACGAGGCAATAGTCTCAACCTCAAGGCATCCCGACAGCCGCTGGGCAATTTTATTGACCCGCTGCAGATCGAGCAGCAGCCGAGTTTGGTTGGGCAAATCAACGCTAGGGCTTTCCACACCTGAGGGAGCAGCACTCACAGGCCTTCCTGACATTTTCTGTCTATAGGTTGAAGCGAACTCGGTTGATACACTGTATCGGTTGACACGCCTGAGCACTTTTGTGCCAAATTGCCCAGCCAAATTCCTCAACAGTTCGGTTTGCCATCACGGTTTCACCCTAGGGGCGATCGCCGCCCAATACTGACGGGTCTGTCAAGCTTTAGTAAACTTTCTGACTTAGTCTGAGCCCTATCTCCGTATATTTTGCTAGAACGTGAGCGGAGTATGAACTGCGCCAACACCTCAGGTTTGCTCGCGAGTCGCCCGGATTGTGCGTCTGCCTCTCGTAGTTGTTTAAAGCCCCCATTTTGGAGAAGCAGATGAAGGAGAGACTCACAGGCATTGGCCTGGCAGTGGGTGCTGCCCTGACGCTAGAAATGCTTTGGACTGACGCGGCTCAAGCATTCTCGCTGGGTAGTTCTGTTGTCGCAATCAATAGCATTAAAACAGTTAATACTCAGGGACAAACAAAAGAAATAATATTTGAGACATCCTTGCCTATAACGGTGGGATCAGGAACAGAGTTGGTACAGTTTGGCGGCATTTGGGATATCGACTTTACGGGAAGCTCTGTTTCGTTCGCAATTAATTCTAGGTTTAGCAGTGTTGTCTCTGGAGATGATGTCTACCGTCTAGAGGCGCTTAACTTTGGTGGCCCAGGGCAACGCTCAGTAAAGGGTTTCAATCTTGTCTATTTAGGCAACCCGGTCTTCGAGAAAGATAAAGGTCCAGTATTGAAACTGACGGGAGGGAATATCCTTGAAGTACTATTTCCTTTAGGATTTGCCCAGGATCTGAACCTGATTCCGAGGGAGAATTTGTCCTTCCGAATTGATTTGGCTATAGAGCCACCTACTTCAGTGCCTACACCAGCGCTGCTGCCAGGTTTGGTTGGTATGGGCCTAGCGGTGCTTCGCAAACAGCGGAGAGCCGAGCGCGACACCGACTAGTACAGCATGGTATTCATCCACCAACCATCTATGGAACCTTGCATCCGATGCCCACGAGAGGATACCTTTGTTTCTGCCAGATTGTACTAGGGCGCATCAGCATCAGTGGAGCTAGTTTTTGTAGAACTTTCCTTAAAGCGCTCCTTAGCAGCTGCAAAGGCATCCTTCATGGCCGTTTGAATTCTTTGAGGGTCTGGCTTCTTGCCTCCCATCAGGTCGCCGAAGTAGACGCAGGCTCCTTCTCCAAGCGCCCAAGTATAGGCGGCAGCCCAGGAGGCCGCAATCACGCTGCCAAAACCGGGGATAAATTTGATCAGTTCTCGCCCCACGGCTTGGGCAAAAAAGCCGCCTGCGATCGCGCTAATCAGCCCTCCAGCCTGGGAAGGGCTCAGGGTTTGGCCGTAGAGCTTACCCAACAGCACCACCAGCGACACTTGAAGCGCTGTCAGCACTGGCATAGTGGCAAAGGGTAGGGGCACCGCCGCCAGGGTGGCCGCCATAACGGCAAAAGCTGAGATATAGTGTCGCCCGACGTCGCGGTACAGATTGCCGAGCTGATTAATGGCCTCAGCCTGCTCGTCCAGCAGTTGGTAAAGCGCCTGGGCTTCGGCCTCGGGCAGCAGATCGGCCAGGGCGTCGCGTAGCGCGTCAAGACCGTAGAACACGGGGTCAAAACCGTCTTCGTCAAGGGTAAAGTCAATCAGCACGGTGCGATCGACCAATCCCTCAAAATTGGCTTGCACCGCCTGAAAAGGGCGCTGTACAGCCTCTAAATCAGGCGGGTAAGGCGGGTGATTGTCTTGGTCTGGAGGGTAGACCTCGTGGCTGGAGGTGACCACCAGCAGACAGGGCACAGTGGGAAACTGCTGACGCAGACGAACGGCAATTTGGCGCAGGGTGTCGGTGGCAAAATCGTTGATTTTGACCGTCAAAACCAAAATGCGGGCCGTGCGGGTCTCGCTGTTGAGATCGTTAACTAACTCAGTGATGATGGCCTCGGTGGCCTGGGTCACATCCCCTAGCCCTACGGTATCGGTAAAGATCAGCAGGGGCAGATCTTCGGAGGGGTAGGCGTAGCGCTGGGTGTTTTGGGTATGGGGTTTGAAACCCTGACCGATAATATCGGCTGAAACTCCGGTTAGACCTCGCACAATGGAGCTTTTGCCCGCCTGGGGTTTGCCAATTAGCAAAGCTTCCGTGGTGGGCAACTGCTCGCGCACCGCCGCCAAAATTTCCACCACTCTGTCATCGTCAATGTTAAACCAGCGGCTGAGCTGCTGATCGGGCCGGAGCTGACCGATGCGATCGCGCAACAGCTGCCAGGCCTCGAGCACCGGAGTGGCCCACGACGAGCTGCCATTGGAGGGATTAGGTTGTGGAGAGTCGCCCATACCCAAACTCTAATTCCGCTAATCAGATACGGCCATCATGCCATGCCTTGCTCCCTCAGCCGTCTCAGTACCCCGTCAGCAGGGCACTGAGAACCCCTCAGCTAGTCATCGAGCAGCACAGAGGGATTGCCCGGCAGGGTGGCCGGCTGCTTTTTGACCGTTGCAGTGGAGCGGTTGCTGCGGCTGTCGAGCTTACCCTGGGCAATGGGAACCGTGAAGTGAAACTGACTGCCCTTATTTTTGCCCTCTGATTCGGCCCAGATTGTGCCCCCTAGCCCTTCGACAATTTGACGGCACATGGCCAGCCCCAGCCCTGTACCGCCGGTAGTCCGTCGCAGCGCTCCTTCTTCTTGATAAAAGCGATCGAACACCACGTGCAGGCGGCTGGGCTCGATGCCGCGCCCGGTGTCGGCGACGGTCACTTGCAGGTGGGTGGGGCTAGAGCGGGTCACCTGAATGGTGATTTTACCGGTGGCAGGGGTGAATTTTTGGGCATTGTCAAGTAGTTTAGCCAGCACCTCGACCAGCCACTCACCATCGGCGCGCACCAGGGGCACCTGTTTAGGAATTTTGACTTTGATGGCGGGCATGGCGGCGCTGTCCTGGCTGCCGTGGATGCTGCTGAGGGCCAAATCGACGCACTCTTGGATGGAGAGCGACTCCAGGTTCCACTCGACGCGGCCGCTTTCGAGCCGTGACAGGGTGAGAAAATCTTGCACCAGCTTGCGCATGCGCTCGGCATCTTCGAGGGCCGATTGCAGCATAATCTGGCGCAGCTCGTTGGGCATGTCGGGTTCGGTGGCCAGGCTTTCGAGGCAGACCTGAATCGTTGAGAGGGGTGTGCGCAGTTCGTGGCCGGTAATAGCAATCAGGTTGGCTCGGGTGCGATCGAGGGCTTCGAGCTGCTGGTTGAGATCTTGCAGGTTGGCGTAGGCTTCGGCCTGAATGATGGCAACGCTGAGCTGAGTGGCGATCGCATCCACCAGCGCCGTATCATCTTCGCTCCACTCGTAGGGCTGGGGTTGACAGTGGTGCAGCTCGATCAAGCCCACCAGGCGGCCCTGATAGGTGAGGGGCACAATCAGCCACGCCTGAATCTGCCACCGCTCAATCAAGGGTCGAATCGCCTCTAGCTCGTAGCTAAAGGGCGATTCGCGATCCTGAGTATCGGCAATGGCAACAATTTCTTTCGTGTCTTGAATGTAGTCAAACAGCGGATTGGTGGCCAAAGGCCAGGTTTCCCCCAGCAGCGACTCAACGTTGCTGTTGAGGTGCTGGTGAGCAATCACCACGGTGGCATCAGTGGCACTACAGGGATAGATCAAGCAGCGGCAGACATGCAGCGCCTGGCCCAATTCTCGGGCAGCTTTGGCAAAAATTTCGTCAGCGTTGAGGGACTGCCGCACCACCGAGGTAATAGAGTTGACCAGGCGCTCGCGCCGCTCCTGGGCGGTAATGGCCTTGTAGGCCTTGAGCAGCTTGTACTGCCCTGCCTGGAGGTAGGTAACCAGTCGCTGAGTAAAGGGATCCGGCCCACCGCTGCCGTCGAGGCGTTCGGTAGGCATTAGGGATGGGTCGATGTAGCGCTGGCGGGCGATCGCCAGCTTAGCGGCCAAATCGGGTCGATACTCGGCAATGCGATCGAGCAGCAGCGCCGCCGCCGTTTGGCTGACGTAGCGATCCTGGGTCCACACGCCTTCAAACCGGCGGGTTTGGTCGAGGGGTGGGCCATCAACGGCCGGTATGGGCGATCGCTCTCGACAGATCAAGCAAGCGCTATAGTCGGCCCCCACCACCACCAGGTGCCACTCCTGGGTAAGGGCATCGGCGGGTTCAAAAGCAATGGTTTCGTAGTTCTCAGAGCGGCTGACAAAACTAGTCCCTAGGGCCGACAGCACATAGACCTGATCGGTCAGCTCAGCGATGCGCAGATAGCGGTTAGCTTCCTGCAAATAAAACCGCTCCTGCTGAAAGCTGGCAATCACTAAAAACTTTGCCGTCCCCGCCAGCACGTGATCTTCCATCGCGTGGGACAACGCGGTCAGAGAAGTTTTGAAGTAGAGGCTAGGTCTCAGCTGGGGAATTGCGGTCAGCAATTCTTCCACTACAGACGTGGAATGGCTCATGGTTCAGTTCAGGGAACCGTCGATTCAAAGGTTCTGCCCTGGCGCTCTCTAAAGAACCCCCAGGAGACCCGGTCGCATCGGCAGCAGTTACTCCCACCTAGCCTACCAGCTGCCCTCTTTCTCAATAGATATATTGTAACCATTTGCCAAAATCGACCCCTGTCAGGGCAGAATATCTGTTCTATAGCGGCGGATCAGCAACAAAAAAACACCTGCGCAAGCTGCGCAGGTGCCTTAAAGACATGGTTCTAGCTCAAGGCAAGAACCAACGCTTTGGAGAAAGCTACATCACACCAGTCATATCGCTGGTGTCTTTGAGAAAGCCACTATAGGCCTCCATGCCGTGCTCGCCGATGTCCAGCCCTTTCATCTCTTCTTCGGCGCTGACCCGCAGGCCCAGAACAGACTTAACTACCAGCCAGAAGATGGTAGACAGCACCACGGTGAACAAACCAACGGACAAAATGCCCAGGATTTGAATCCCTAGCTGACCTAAGCCGCCACCGTAGAACAGCCCAGCGATGCCCTCACCCCCCTGGGTGAAGTTGTTGGGGTTGGCAAATAGGCCTACAGCCAGGGTGCCCCAGACGCCGCAGACCAAGTGCACCGAGGTTGCACCCACAGGGTCGTCGATTTTGATGCTGTCAAAGAAACCGACCGCAAACACCACAATGGTGCCGCCAATCAAACCGACCAAGAAAGCACCGGCATAGCCAAAGACAAAGCAGCCAGCGGTCACCGATACCAGACCAGCCAGAATGCCGTTGATGGTCATAGACAGGTCGGGCTTACCGCTCATTGCCCAGGAGACAAACGTAGCGGCTACGCCACCGGCAGCAGCACCCAGGTTAGTCGTCACAGCAATATAGGCTACAGCTGAGTCAGCCGCTAGCTGAGAACCAGGGTTAAACCCAAACCAGCCCAACCAGAGGATGAGGCAGCCCAGGGTAGCGATGCTCAAGTTGTGGCCAGGCAGGGCGTTGACCTGCCCTTCAGCAGAATATTTGCCCATGCGGGGGCCGAGAAAAGCTGCCCCCATGAGAGCCGCCCAACCGCCGACGGAGTGCACAATCGTAGACCCGGCAAAGTCGTGGAACCCTAGCTGAGCCAGCCAGCCGCCACCCCACAGCCAGTGGCCGGTAATGGGATAGGCAACAGCGGTCAGCAACACGCTGAAGATGAGAAAATCAACAAACTTGATGCGCTCGGCCACAGCTCCCGACACGATAGTGGCGGCAGTACCAGCAAAGGCAACCTGAAACAGGAAGAACGTATCCTTGGTGAGGTTTATACCGTCAGGCCCTAAACCGTACACCTCAGGGGCACCACCGAGGAAGAAGCTCCCCCAGCCCACCCAGCCATTGCCGTTGGCACCAAACATCAGCGAAAAGCCGATGAACCAGAAGGCCAGGGTGGCTAGCGCAAACACAATCAGGTTTTTGGTCAACACGTTGACGGCATTCTTTTGCCGACAAAAGCCAGTCTCCACCATGGCGAAGCCAGCATTCATAAAGATGACCAAGAAAGCGCAGACCAGCACCCAAATGTTGTTGAGGGTGACTTGCACATCGGCAGCAGTTAGCTCTTCCTGAGCGTGGGCTGCCACTCCCCAGGTGGCCAAAATAATCAATGCCAACGGGACACAGGCTACCCAAGCCCAGCCGCCAACACGGCCAAACAGACGCTTAAACGCCGCGTCAAAGGGCGGCACGCTGGCGTTCCAAAAGCTGGGTTTAGACCGCCTCCGGAACTTAGAACGATTACGCAACACTAGATTAGACATCTCAACAGACGTTCCTTCAACACAATCAGACAGTGAACACGGCCTACCGTTTTTCGGATCTATGCCCTTAGCCGCGCAGCGGCGAGACAGACCCGCATGGGAGCTAGAGCCCACAGAATAGATGGATTCTGCGAACCGATATGCAAAAGTGGCAAGTGTCTAACGGCAGCTAACGTCAACTGAAAAACACCGTTAGAAACCTACACCGATCTGCCCAAACATTTTTGACACTTCAGGCAGAGGAATTTGCGTGTAGATAGAACAAGTTGATTCCATCAATTCTGAGGCAGGCAATCTGTATCAGGGGATACATAACATCACCTAGAACCGCTGTATTCCCCGTGCAGCCTTGAAAACAAAGGCTTAATTAACGACAAATTAACCCTTTGCCCAAGGCGCATTATTGGCATATAGCTGTTAAAGCAAGGCGTTGGCATCAGTTAATTCTGATTTTTTAGGTAGCCTTGGGGGCCAAGCTGGTCAAGTTTTTGCTGTTTAGCGAGCACTGAGGCTTCTAGATCGTGGCGGTATTGGGCTATTCGATCGAGAAGGGCCGGGCGATCGGTGGCCAAAATCTGCACCGCCAGCAGCCCAGCATTCGTGGCATTGCCAATGGCGACGGTGGCTACCGGAATGCCCGCTGGCATCTGCACAATCGAGTAGAGCGAATCGAGCCCCTGCATGGTGCGGCTGACAACGGGAACGCCAATCACCGGCAGCGGGGTGAGGGCGGCGACCATCCCGGGCAGGTGAGCGGCCCCGCCCGCCCCGGCAATGATCACCTTGAGGCCGCGATCGCGCGCAGTTTGGGCATAGGTAACCATGCGCTCCGGGGTGCGGTGGGCCGACACAATGGCCACTTCGTAGGCGACCCCAAACTCAGTGCAGACCTCAATGGCGGCGGCCATGGTGGGCAGGTCTGAGTCGCTGCCCATAATGATGCCAATTTCAGGGCTATTATCGCGGCCAATCTGGGGGGTATTCATTGCCTTTGCTGCCGTCAAAAAGTGCTTTCCCATCATGCCACTGGCGGGTTTTGGGCGAGGGTCTCCCAGGCATGGAGGAAAGTTGAGTTTCGTTGCGGGCCGGTTTGGCGCAGCAAAACATCATAGAATTTTACAGAAGTTAGCAAATCCCAAAGCCTTCCCCATGACTGCCACTGACGATAAAACCGTAGTTCGCGAATATTTCAACGCCACGGGCTTTGACCGCTGGCAGCGCATCTACGGCGATGGCGAAGTCAACAAGGTGCAGCTCGACATTCGCAAGGGCCACCAGCGCACAGTAGACACGCTGATGGGCTGGCTCGAGGCCGATGGCAACCTGGCTGGGCTCACCTGTTGTGATGCGGGCTGCGGCGTCGGCAGCTTGACGATTCCCCTGGCCCAGGCCGGAGCCAAAGTCTATGCCAGCGATATCTCCGCCAAAATGGTCGAGGAGGCCCGCCAGCGGGCTGAGGTCGCCCTAGAGGGCAAAAATCTGCCCACCTTTGAGGTCAAAGACCTGGAGGAATTGGCCGGTCGCTATCACACGGTAATTTGCTTAGATGTGCTGATTCACTATCCCCAGGACAAGGTGCAGGGCATGATTAGCCATCTCGGCTCGCTGGCCGAGTCGCGCCTAATCATGAGCTTTGCACCCAAGACGCTGTTCTACAGCGCGCTGAAGAAGGTGGGCGAATTTTTTCCGGGGCCAAGCAAGACCACCCGCGCTTACCTGCACCGGGAGGCCGACATTGTGAAGGCACTGGAGGCCGACGGCTGGCGCATTGAGCGGCGCACGTTGACCAAGACCCAGTTTTACTTTTCGCGCATGCTAGAGGCCGTCAAAGACTAGCAGCCCGGCATTTGCAGCACTTTAAGCCAGTCATGACTGTAGAACGTTTCTTTATTGCGATCGCAGCGGTGCTAGGCGGCACCGCCGTAGCAGCGGGGGCCTTTGCCACCCACGCCCTGAAACCTCAGCTCAGCGATCGCCTGCTGGCGGTGTTTGAAACCGCCGCCCGCTACCAGATGTACCACGCCCTGGCCCTGCTGCTGGTGGCCCTAGTGCGGCACCAGGGGTTGGGTAATCCCGGACTCCTCACTGTCTCCGGCTGGGCCTTAATCGTCGGCACGGCCATATTTTCGGGCAGTCTCTATGCCCTGGCTCTGACCGGTCAGAGCATGCTGGGCGCGGTAGCCCCCATCGGCGGCGCGGCTCTGATGGTGGGC
>QBLT01000340.1 GCA_003249105.1 Leptolyngbya sp.
TAGCTGGCGACTAGAGCCGCCTGGGTTTCGGCTAGGGTCAGCCCCTGCACGGCTACCACCCCAGCCATGGGGAGGGACAATGTGCCGTCAACCAGCACCTCGTGAATGCCGTTTTCGGGGCCGCTAAATTCTGGAATGTTGAAAATATCGATGCGGATGCGATCGCCCGGTCCCAGCACGTAGGCCTCAGGAAAGCTCTCCTCGGCATTGCCCAATCCAGGTCGCGGCTCTTGAATGGTTAGTGGGGTGGCCTCCTCAAGCTCTGGTGGGCTGTTTAGGGGGAGGGTTTCTGCTGGGGTGATAGTCGCTAACCCACTGAGGGTGGCGGCGACCATCAGTCCCCCCAGTCTCCAGTCCATCGGTCGAAAGCGGGTCATAGCTGACCTCCTTGGGCTGTCCGGACAATCGTATCAAAATGTTACAGATGCACCACGATAGTTCATGATGGGCGATTGGTTCAGGTTTGAGCTCCGTAGTTCGCAAAGGTTTACCTTCGCAAAGGATCAAAGACGGCCAGGCTAGCCGTCTTGCGTCGGCAGAGCGGGCGCGCCGGGGATGGCATTGGCCTGAAGCTCCCGCTGCACTTGCTCGGCTAGCCAGGTATTAAATAGCTCGTCAATCAGACGCTGGCGAGTGATTTCGTCCAGGCGGGCCGGTAAAAATTTTTCCAGGCGCACCACCACATACCATTCGCCTACGCGGGTTGGGGGCCAGAGCTGTTCGGGTTGGCTAAGGGAGAGCATCCGAGCCAGGGCTGGGTGGGGCACTGATAGCTCGACAGGGCCAATCAGGCCCCCGGTTTGGGCCTCTTGCCCCTCGGAATATTGGCGGGCCAGGTCGGCTAAGGGCTGACCGTCGTCTTTGATGCGAAAGTAAAGCTCCTGGGCCAGGCCCGCATCGCGAGTGCGAATCAGGGAGTACAGAACCCGATCGAGGTGGCCCTTGCGCTGCAAGAAGTAAGACTCGACTTGGTGCTCCCAGGTGTCGAGCTTATACTGCTGGAGCTTTTGAGCCCGCTGAGCTAGGGCCAGGAGATCGCCTTCGGTCAGTCCTCGCTGGACTAAAAACCCCTGCTGTTGCTCATGGGTCGTTACTTGGTTGGTCTGCAAAAACTGGTCTAAGGCCTGGGCACTCTGCTCTGGGGTGAGGGCGATCGCTGCGATCGCTTGGTCAATCACCAGCTCTTTGACCAGAGCGGGCAGCATACCGTAACGCTGTAGCCGCGACACAGCCTCGGCGGCAGTCAACCCCTGGTTGCCGATGTGCAGCATTGGACTGGACTCTTGGTTAGCAGGACTGTTCACGGACAATTAAAAGCATCAACGAGCTACGTAGCCCAACCTTATCGCATTATGCCAGGGTGCCTCGGTTGATCGGTCCGCTCGATCGTCAAGTTTTGCCCAACATGTGTTGCTATAGGCTGTTGCTTGCCTGCTTAGAGCAGCAGCTTCGGCCAGGATTGACCCTTGACTGGACTGCTACAATCCAGCCAGCCTTTCTTTTCCTCTCTAAGGATCACACCATGACCCGGTCGCCCATTCCTGTGGTGTCTTACGCAGATTTAATTGGCCCTCCGGTGGTGCGGCAGCGGGCGATCGCAACCTTAGGCCAGGCCCTAGAAGAGGTTGGCTTTTTTATTTTAGAACCCCACCCGGTGTCGCCGGAGGTGGTGCGGCGAGCCTATCAAGTGGCCGCGACGTTCTTTGCCCTACCCGATGCCGCCAAAACTCAGTACTCCCTACCCCAGCACCGCGGCAAGGGGGGGTTTTCGAGTTTTGGCAGTGAGCAGGCTAAGGGCCACACCCTACCCGACCTTAAAGAATTTTGGCACGTCAACCGCCACAGTCTTGCGGCTCCCGACTCGCCCTGGCCCCAGGAGGTACCCTCCTTTCGGCCGGTGATGACCCGCCTGTACGAGCAGCTTATGGCCTGCGCGGAAGTGCTGCTGGTGGCCTGCAGCGACTATCTGGGTCAGCCCAGCGACTGGCTAGTCGCCATGGCCAGCGGCGGCAACACGGTGCTGCGTCTGGCCCACTACCCACCGTTGGGCCAACCGACCGCTGGGAGCCTGCGAGCTGCCCCCCACGAAGACATTAATCTCATTACCCTGCTGTGCGAGGCCACCGCCCCAGGGCTTGAAATTCTCACCCAGGATGGGCAGTGGCTGCCCGTTAAAACTACCCCTGGCCAGATTGTGGTGGATACCGGCGACATGCTGCAAAACTTGACCAATGGTCTATTTAAGAGCACGACCCATCGGGTGATTAATCCCCAGTCCAGTAATCAAGCTCGGCTATCGATGCCGTTTTTTGTGCATCCCCGTCCTGAAATTGACCTGTCACCGGTAGACAGTTTGGTCGATCGTACCGGAGGAATGCCTCAGTTTCCACCGATTACGGCGGCCGCCTATCTGGCCCAGAGGCTGGGGGAGATTCAGGTGGAGCCAGTGGGGTAGGGAGTGGTCAGTGATGTGGGTGAGTGGGTGATGTGGGTGAGTGAGGGCCGAACACCTACCCACCCACTCCACTACGCTCCAATCCCTAGCCGTCCGGCCAAGCTCGGCGTCAGGGGCAGCAATACCGTCAGGGCCAAAAATAGAGCCAGAAGGCCCAAGGCCGCGCGGGCGTCGTTGGGTTCAGAAATATCGTTGAGGCAGGGGCGCTCTAGGGTGCGCTGCAAAATCACAATCACCCCGGCCCAGTAGAGGGCGAGGGGGTTGGCCAGCGCCACCAGGGCGAGCACCACGAGGGTAAACACCGTTGTACGGTTAGCGGTTTTGCGGCCATAGATCGCCTGCACCATGCGGCCCCCGTCGAGCTGACCAGCGGGCATCAGGTTAAGCGCCGTAATCACCAGCCCCAGCCAGCCCATGATGGTGAGCGGGTGAATATCGACTAGGGGCGCTTGCAGGGCTGAGCCCAGCACCACCTTGGCCAAGGCCCCGATCAGCACCGACCCCTGAAAGAACCCGGAGGGAATTTGAAAGGCGCTGCCGGGGTGCGACAGCAGCAGCCCGCTCACCAGCATTGCCAGGGAAACAATGCCACCAGCGGCAGGCCCGGCCAGGGAAATGTCAAACAGCACGCTGCGGTTGGCCAGCAGGGACTCAAACCGGGTGAGGCTGCCAAAGGCTCCAATCTGCCAGGCGGGGATGAAGAAAGGCGGGCTGAGGCGCACCCCGTAGCGGCGGGCGGCAATCCAGTGGCCGGTTTCGTGGCTGAGTAGGATGACTAGCAATGCCACCAAAAAGGGCAGGGCGGCCCGCCAGCGCAAAAAGTCTTGCAGCAGGTCGAAGCCCTGCAAAATGGCCCCGGCTTCTAGGCCGGTGAACAGGGTGGCGATCGCCAGTACCCCTGCCAGTGCCCACTGGGCCGGGGTGGTCTTGACCGGGTCATTGCTGGCGGGCAGCACTACTACCGTGGGCTTTTGCTCTAAATTTTCGACGAGAAACAGGCGGTAGCGATCGCCCAGCCGCTCTCGTAAGGATTCCGTCAGTTTCGTCTGGGTAGCCGCCGGTTCGCCCCGCAGGTTGCCGCGAAAAATGGCTCCCTGGTCGTAGGGAATGGTCTCGGTGCGAAAGTAGGTGTCGAGGCCAAAGATGCCTTCGATCTGCGCCAGATCTTCGGCGGGAATGGCGATCGCCTCTGGAGCAGTCGGAGACGGGGTGGGTTGATCGAGGGGCTCCAGGCGATCGGTGCCCTCGGGGGGAGAGTCCATCGCAGGCGCTGGCCGCTGGGTCGAGAGCATGTCTTGCCCCAGGGCGCGCAGCCGTCGTCCCAAATAGATATAGAGGCCCGTAGACCCCAACAACAGAAGCAGCACCCCCGCCAGGTTGACGTAAATACCCAGGGCGAACAGACCAAAAAACAGCAGCCACGGGGCCATCAGCACCAGCGATTGCAGCCAGGCCAAAATGCCCACGGTGCCGTAGGGCTGTGCCCGACGGTAGCCCCAGACTAAAATCGCGATCGCAGCCAGCAAAATTAACCCAGTAATCACCATAGTGCCGCTGCTCCTACCCTCCTTGACCTGTGCTGAAACACCCGTTTTGACAGGTAAAATCCCCATCAGTCTACCGCCGATGGGCCGGAGCCGACTAGTCAGGGTTAGTCGCCTTGGCCTACCAGCAGGGCAAACCCGCCCCAGTGGCTGTAGTTCCAAGGTTAAGGTGCTTAAATATAGCCAGACAATTGCCCTTTGCCGCCGTATTTCAGGGGCCTGTCCATCTTGCTCATTGTTGCGCGCCCATGACTCCCCCGCCCCCCGACCCTGCCCAGCCACCGCTACCCACCGCTACCCCAGAC
>QBLT01000341.1 GCA_003249105.1 Leptolyngbya sp.
AAATTACCCCACAGGCTGCCTAGTAAATGGATGCTTTATTTCTTGGAGCACTCTTAAGAGCAAAGCAGTTCTCATTAGCAGTTAATGGGGTCTCGGTAGGGCTTAGCCAGTGCCCTATCCGCGTTAATGCTTAGACATTAGAACCTGTAGCCCAAACAGGCGAGACTATTTTTTCTTCCTCAAGACATTAAGCGTAAAACTACAGAACTCCTTCTACTCCACTTAAAGAGTTCTCACCCCCGGTATAAAGCTTCCATATCCCCTCAGCCCTCCAGGATGCTTTTGAAACGCGGGCGTCAACTCTGAACCCAAGCTGATCAACCAGTCAGCCCATCCAACCCTCTAATTCAAACTCCCAAGGAGGGAGTAACCCATGGCACGAGCCAAACGTACATCTACTGGTTTACAAAAAGCAGAGCGCCGCGCCGCCGCGATGGGGTCTATTAAACCCAATCTCGACCTGGGCAACGGCATGACCCTCGCCTCATTCTGGGCCGATATTGACGATATGCGCGATCGCCAGAACAAGTACAACGAGCTGCTTTCCACCGTCGATCAGCTCTACAACGACATGCTCGCCGCCGAAAAAGCCCTGGCCGAGAAATCCGAAAGGATGCTCAATGCCGTCGCCGTGGTCTATGGCCGCAAAAGTTCTGAGTATGAAATGGCAGGCGGCAAGCGGCGACCTGAGCGGCGCCGCTCTAGCCAGACTACCCCCGATCAGCAGTCAGTCGCCTAGGCGTTTAACCCAAACCCAAGTCAGTTTGAGGAGCGATCGCACGGCACCATGCGATCGCTCCTCCCGTTTTAGCCCCTAGCTACTACCGAAACTCTAGGTGGTGAGCACTCAGTGGACAGGCTTGAAGTTCTTGATCTATCGCAGCTGGCTGTTCCATTCGGTGTTGATACCCGTGGTTTTATTAAACAGACTACGAGTACGCCGCTGTTGCCCTGCACCAGCTCGGCTGTGCCAGGTTTAACTAACTTTTTGCTTAGCTGCTACTAATTCCTTAACCTGCCCAAGAGTGCAACAGTAGAATAGGGGTACGTTCTCATACAGACTGTTGTTTGCCGCAATCGCCCAGCCATGCCAGCCCAGCCTAAAACCAGACCCCTCGGAGAAATGTTGCAGCGGGCAGGATTGCTCTCCCAGGCGCAGCTTGAGGTGGTGCTGCAAGATCAGCAATGGCAGCCAGATCTAAGAATTGGCGACATTCTTGAGCTGCGCGGGTGGGTGAAGCGCGACGCCATTGAGTTTTTTGCCGAGCAGTGGCCGAAGCTCGTCACGGTCGGTCGAGATAGCCCCATTGGGTATTACTTTCAACAGGCGGGACTGCTGAGTTCCCAACAGATAGACGCCTTGCTGCGGGAGCAAGCGCAGGCGGGGCTGAGAATTGGGGCGCTGGCGGTTTTACACGGATGGCTGTCGCAAGAGACACTCGATTGGTTTCTGCGATCGCTGGCACCGGAGGAGTCTGCCTCCTCTGCCTTTATGAAGCGAAAGCAGGGGAATGGGAGCGATCGCGTCAGCCCAGCCGATCAGGCCCGGTCAAAACCGCAGGGTACTCAGGTGCAGCCCAGCCCGCAAGCTGAAGCGTCAACCGAGGCTGATCTGGATGATATTTCCTGGGTTAACTAAACGGGGGAGTGGCTAAACTATGGGCATAGTGGCCCTTCCCCTACTGACGCCAGGATTGTGTGATTGCACTAGGCCGGTTGAAGAATCACGACCTCAATCCTCAGGTCATTAAAGTCGTCAAGGGAGTCTTGATCTTCAAAAGCGACTTCGTAGCGGTTGCCGTTGGTGTACCGGGTGCGCCTGACCTTCACCCCAAAAGCGTCGCGCCAGGGGCTTCTGGCCGTCAGCCGATTGTCGCCGTCAAAATAGTAAGTAAACACATCTGCCTCGGGGGCAAAGCGATACCAGCGGGTGGGGTCGTTGTTGGTAATTTCTTCCTTGAGCTCTGACTCAGGGGGAAGCTGGTTGATGGGGCGAGGGCCAGCATTTTCTTGATAAACCCGCAGCCGCTGCCGAAACAGAGCGCTACCGCCATAGATGCGATACCACACCTGGTGAGGCGTCGTCACGTTGGTCGTATACACCGAGTAGGCGGTAGCGGTGGGCATGCTGAGCATCTCGTACTCCCGCACTACGCCACCAAGGGGCGGCGGAGACCCAGAGCTTTGCTGAGCTGGGGTACGCAACCCTAGAGGCCAGATCAGCAGCACGGTCACTGCGATCGCCAAAACCAGACCGTAGACCATGCTGCGCCGTTTCATGCTCTAGCCACCAAGGGGAATGTGCCCAAAGAATAACGCAAATTTTGGGCTTGAGAACGCCGAAATGGCCTTTTGCCGCCCATATAGCCCAGTTACCCCCATTGTTAGAAAAAGCTCAGCCGTGAAGACTGAATAAATCACCGCCAATTTTTGATTGTGATTGGCAAAGTCAACTTAGTAATGGAGTGGGGCTACCCCAGGCAACGGGGGCACCCTACAGAAAAGCCACGCGCCCGTGGGACTGGTAAGGATGTAAAACACCCGATGAAAAACCTCAATCGCACCCAGCGCTCGGTGCCAGCGTCTCTCGCCCATCAGCACAACCTCGCCCAGCGGATGGAAGAACTGGAGAGCCGCCGCAAACAGGTCGATGACCTGTGGAACAAGCTCGAAGCCGCCGATGCCGAATTGACCAACCAGAAACAAGCGGCGGAAAAAGCTTCAGCCAAGGCCATCAAACACAAACAGGAAAATGAGAACCTGCTGCAGCGGCTGATGAACGCCATCAAGTCGCGCAACTCCATGCGGGGGCGGCTGGGCAACATGACCATGCAGCGCAACCGGGCCATTCGCCAGGTAGAAAAGCTGACCGGCCAAAACCGAGAAGTAATGGAGCAGCTCAAACTCACCACCGACAAGCTAGGCGAGGTTTACCAGCAGGTCGGCGCGTTGCAGACCGAATACGACCAGGATATGACAGAGCTGGCCCAGGCCTACCAGGCCGTCAGTCTGGAGCAGCGAGTTGCTTTACCAGAGCGGCTCCGCACCCTGCTAGAGCAGCTAGAGCAGGAGTATACGGGGGTTGAGTCATGAAACCACGCTCAGAGCGGCAGCAAGATTTTGAGGCCATCAAACAGAACTTGTTTACCGCCGGAGTAGCCACGGTAAAGGCCGCCCAAGCTCAAGAAGATATGTTTATGACTACATTAGAAGCCCTGTCAGAAGCCTACGAAGACACCGGCATCCATCAGCTAGCACCTGGGGAGACCGAACCGGAGTCCGACTTGACCCCGATTCTAGAGACGCTGCTAACCCAGCGTCAGGATGCTTTAAATCGCCAAGATTACGAGGCCTACGTCGAGGCCGAAGAGAAGCTGCAACGGCTGGATGAGTTGGCCGTTGCCCGGCTAGAGCGCCAGGTCAGGCTGTTAAAAGCCCAGCAAGAGTTGACCATTTTTGCTGATAAGCCCCAACCACCTGAAGCATTCTCTGATAGAAAGGTTTGGACAGAGGCCGCCTTAAAAAAGGAATACAAAACCCTGGCAGATTTGCAAAGCGCCTTGGGCATTAATGCCCGTACCTGGAGACAGGCTGTTGAGCAGGCAAACGGCCTCACTTAATCGAAGGATTACCCATAGGTGATCTACGGACAATCCTGTTTCCAAGAAGTGTGGGTACGGGATTAGCTTGCGATCGCCCCCTGGCTTCAGGTGGCCGTCAGCAATGCATCTAGATCGGCCCCACAGATAGCGGGCAAATGGCGGGTAATTTTCTCAATCTCCCAGTGCCACCACTGAATGTCTAACAGAGCTTCAATGGTGGTTTCGTCGAAGCGGTAGCGAATCACCTGGGCAGGGTTGCCGCCGACCACAGCGTAGGGAGGCACAGCTTTAGTTACCACCGACTGGGCGGCGATGATCGCCCCATCCCCCACCTGCACGCCCGGCATGAGGGTTGCGCCGTAGCCAATCCACACGTCGTGGCCAATGACGGTATCGCCTTTGTTCGGCCATTCGCTCGGCATGACCGATTCCCAGCCCTGGCCAAATATAGGGAAAGGGTAATTGGTCAACCAGTCGGTGCGGTGGTTGCCGCCGTTCATGATGAATTTAACGTCGGAGGCGATGGAGCAGAATTTACCGATGATCAGCTTGTCGCCAATAAAGTCGAAGTGGTAGAGCACGTTGCGCTCAAAGTTCTCAGGATTCTCAAAATCGTCGTAGTAGGTGTAGTCGCCGACGACGATGTTGGGGTTGGTGATGAGGGTGTTGAGAAAGGCGGTGCGGGTGATGCCGGGGAT
>QBLT01000342.1 GCA_003249105.1 Leptolyngbya sp.
GAAATCGTCCCGACCCTGGCTTCGTAGACGGATGACTTTTTTCTTGGAATACTCTAAGATAGAAAGCTGCGCTGTTGCTATTCCTAAAGCCTAGACCTATGGCCGGTTCTGCTCGTCAATATCACATCACCACCTTCGGCTGCCAGATGAATAAGGCCGACTCCGAGCGCATGGCAGGCATTCTCGACACCATGGGCCTCACCTGGACGGACGACCCCTACGACGCCGACGTGGTGCTCTACAACACCTGCACCATTCGCGACAACGCCGAGCAAAAAGTCTACTCCTACCTGGGTCGCCAGGCCAAGCGCAAGCACGAAAACCCCGACCTGACGCTGATTGTGGCCGGGTGCGTGGCCCAGCAGGAGGGCGAAGCCCTGCTGCGCCGGGTGCCCGAACTCGACCTGGTAATGGGGCCACAGCACGCCAACCGCCTGCAAGACCTGCTGGAACAGGTGTTTGACGGCAACCAGATCGTCGCCACCGAAGAGGTGGACATTATGGAGGACATCACCAAGCCCCGACGCGACAGCACCATCACCGCCTGGGTGAACGTGATCTACGGCTGCAACGAGCGCTGCACCTACTGCGTGGTGCCCGGCGTGCGCGGCGTCGAGCAGTCGCGCACCCCCGAGGCCATCCGCGCCGAGATGGAGGAACTGGGTCGCCAGGGCTTCAAAGAAGTGACGCTGCTGGGCCAAAACATCGACGCCTACGGGCGCGACCTGCCCGGCTCCACCGCCGATGGCCGGCACCAGCACACCTTTACCGACCTGCTGTATTTCGTTCACGATGTGCCCGGCATTGAGCGGATTCGCTTTGCCACCAGCCATCCCCGCTACTTTACCGAGCGGCTGGTTCGCGCCTGCGCCGAGCTACCTAAGGTGTGCGAGCACTTCCACATTCCCTTTCAGTCGGGCGACAACGACGTGCTGAAGGCGATGGCGCGGGGCTACACCCACGAAAAATATCGTCGCATTATCGACACCGTGCGTCGCTATATGCCCGATGCGGCGATCAGCGCCGATGCGATCGTGGGCTTTCCTGGCGAAACCGAGGAGCAGTTTCAGCGCACGATGGAGTTGGTCAACGATATCGCCTTTGACCAGCTCAACACAGCGGCCTATTCACCCCGCCCCGGCACCCCCGCCGCCCTGTGGGAAAACCAGCTCTCTGAAGAGGTGAAGGCCGATCGCCTCCAGCGGTTAAATCATCTGGTGAATACAAAGGCGGCGGAGCGATCGCAGCGCTACGCGGGCCGCATCGAAGAAGTGCTGGTTGAAGCCGCCAACCCGAAGAACCCAGCTCAGGTCATGGGCCGCACTCGCGGCAACCGGCTGGCTTTCTTTGCTGGCGATTTTGCGACCCTCAAGGGCGAATTGGTAGAGGTCAAAATTACCGAAGTGCGCCCCTTTAGCCTGACGGGGGAACCGCTGCGGGTGCCTGCGATCGCGGGCTAACCCCTGCCAGTCGTCTGACTGGGAGCAATTCAGAACATTATTATTTGCCGAGCGCGGGGCTGGGGCTGTTGCCCTGGGGTGCGATCGCGCCTGGGCCCGACTTCGCCAACTTGCCATGGCCGGTGACCTCTAGGCTAGGTCAGACCAAAAGACCAGGTTTCAAGCCCGCTGGTTAGTTTTCGTTCTTGTACCTGCGTTCTTTTGCTGGGCAGCGGGGAGTGAAAGGCGCGATCGCCCAGCTTTAGGCCATTCAAGAGCCTCTAATTTCTGTGCTTTTGAATACATTTTATTGGCAATGTCAGCAAAGTGTGACAAAATGCTTCCAAAGTATTTTTGCTTAGCGACTGCGTTGAGCAGTCAGGCGGTTAAGGGCTAACAGCGGGCACCACTATGAGACAGCTTAACTATCGACCTGCGCCTCAACCCCTGAGGCTGTTTCGCCCCTCATCCCATCAGCCCCGGTTCACCCACGGGCAAATTTTCACCTCCTACCTGTGCAGTTTTGTGGGGATTGCCGTGCTGGCCTACCTCACCGTCTACACCGGCTATCCCTTAATTGCCGCCCCCTTTGGGGCCACGGCGGTGCTGGTGTTTGCCGTGCCCGACAGCCCCCTAGCCCAGCCCCGCAACGTGATTGGCGGATGCGTAATTGGGGCGCTGGTCTGCGTCGCCTGCGTCAATCTCTTTGGCCCTGCGCCCTGGGTGATGGCCCTGGCCGTGGCCACCGCCATTCAGCTGATGCAGCTCACCCATACCCTGCATCCCCCGGGGGGTGCGGTTGCCCTGGTGGGCGTTATGAGCCATGCCTCTTGGGATTTTGTCTTTACTCCGGTGCTGACTGGGGCGGTTGTGCTAGTCGTTTGTACGGTGGCCTTTAGCCGCTGGATTCCAGGCCGACCTTACCCAAAACACTGGCTCTAACAGTGAAGTTGTGCGGCTGTAGAGGACTCAAACTCCTACAGATAATTGCCGTGTCGTTCGCACCAAAAAGGTGTTAGACGCGCTGACTCATTAAACACAGCAGCGAACAATTAACCAACGGTCTGTACGGCACAAGTCAGAACCACAAATTCTTCCCCATTACCAATTTTGGTAAACTTCTCCACCTGTTTAAATCCTAGCCGTGCCCAAATTCGTTGGGCCCGTTTGTTGAACTCCGCTATTGTTACTCGCAACTGCTGCGCCCTATATTGATTCGTCCCGTGCCCTACTACAGCCTTAGCATATTGCTGACCACGTCCTTGCCCAACCAAATCTGGACGTATTCCCATGCCGATATCAAGAGCTTCAGTGCTGTAGTCTCCACCTGGTCCTTGACCATCTGATCCGAAGGAGCAGTAGCCTTCGAGTTCTCCCTGTAGGTTCAAGATTGCCCAGAAGTCGTTTTTTGCATCAATCAGATAGTGCAAAACCTCTTGAATCGTATGAGCGTCAACGTTGTAATAGTCATAGGGAGAACTGTAGTGCCAAGTAATGATAGCTAGCGCGTGTTCCTTCTCAAGCTGACAAAAAGAAAGCCCCACTCCAACTTCCTTAAAAACTGCTACTGCTTGCGCGGAACGGCAGGTTAAACCAAAGACCCATCAGACGCATAAAATGCCAAATGGGTGGTGCCGTATTGCTTTTGGCGCACTAGCTGCAGCCCAGGGACGGCGATCGCAGCCCAGGCGTCGGGGCGATGCTCCACGGCAATTTCGCCCGTGGGCTGAAGCAAACTGAGGCTCACCACCCGTTCGAGAACAGGCCGGTACAGCTCGCTGTCGTAGGGCGGGTCGAAGTAAATGCAGTCGAAGGGTTGCCCGTGCAGCCGCGACAGCTGCTTCACCACATCGCCCCGAAACAGGCTGATGGTTTGCTCCGGCTGAGCCACCTTTTGCCAATTTTCGCGGGTAATGGCGTAGGCCTCCGGCGACTTCTCAATACCTACCACCGCCGCCGCGCCGCGACACAGCGCCTCGGCCCCCATCGCGCCGCTACCGGTGCACAGGTCGAGCCAGCGGCAGTCAGCCATGCGCCCCTGCCAAATGTTGAACAGGGCCTCACGCACCCGCGCCGCCGTGGGGCGAGTGTCTAAACCGGGCAGGGTTTTGAGGGCGCGATTGCCGTAGATGCGCAGCATAGACTAGCCCACAGCCGCAGGGATTTGGGCATTGACCAGGGCGACAAAGTTGGCCAGCATGACCAGGCCAGCGGGGGCCGATTTTTCGGGGTGGTACTGCATGGCCATGATGTTGTTTTGGGCGATCGCCGCCGTCACCGTCTGAGTCCCGTGGGTAGTGGTCGCCGCATTCACCGCCGGATCGCTGGGTTCAGCGTAGTAGGAATGCACAAAGTACACCCAGTCGCCATCGCTCACCCCCTGCCACAGCGGGCAGTTTGGCTGAGTCAGCGTCAGCTGGTTCCACCCCATGTGGGGAATAGCAATACTCGGCTCTTTTTTGAACTTGCGAATGCGTCCTGCAATCAACCCCAGCCCTGGCTCCACGCCCTCATCGCTGCCATCGAACAGAAGTTGAAGCCCCAGGCAAATACCTAGGAAGGGTTTACCCGCCGCTATCTCTCGTTTAATTGGCTCGATCAGCCCCTTCTCTCGCAAGTGTCGCATCGCCGGGTCAAAGGCCCCGTCCCCCGGCAGCACCAGGGCATCGGCAGCTTCCAGGTCGGCGACTGCATCGGTAATAGTCGGCATGGCTCCAGCCAGTGCCAGCCCTTTGCAGGCCGAGTGCAGATTGCCCATGTCATAGTCGATTACGGCAATGTTAGCCATCCGTGCTCCTGCCCTGTTCGTTTCTCTGGGGCGTTAGGGTTCTACAGACTCTATCC
>QBLT01000343.1 GCA_003249105.1 Leptolyngbya sp.
AACTGTTCACTGGGCTTCGGGGGTAACTCCATGCAGGCTCTCCTGATTCACTGCTACACAGGCTAGCATGGCGAAAATCGGTAATTTAGTTCTCGGAAATCACCTTACAGCAGCGACAGCGCCGTAGCCAAAACACTGAGCAGATAAAGCAGCATCGTCAAATCTCCTTGTGCATAAAACTTGTGCATAAAACTTGGGACAGGACTGGGGGCCAGCTAAAGGCACAATTGGCTGAATTAGGCTGTATTCTCCCACAGGAGTCTGGAGGGCAAAAGAGCCTGCGTGTGATTCGCGAAGCGTTCGGGAACCGACTCGGAACGAGTATCCGTCCCGGAATCGCCCCCAACCTGAGGTATTTCTTAACAGAGATGGAGCCCCGCCTGCCGCCCACTGGCCACCCTCAAAAATGCTAATCTGCTAGGCCCAACGCCGATGTAGTCCTAAATTCGCTATGGCTCCAGTCTCTGCCTCCTCCTTACCAACGGCTATGGTGGTCTGCCCCCACTACCTGGCTTCTACCGCTGGCCTCAACCTGCTCAGTCAGGGGGGCAACGCAGTCGATGCGGCGATCGCTACCCAAGCTGCCCTGTCAGTGGTCTACCCCGCCATGACCGGGCTGGGCGGCGACGGCTTTTGGCTGGGCTACCAGGCCAGCTCAGGCCAGCTCTACGGCCTCAACGGCTCGGGCCGAGCGGGGGCGAGCTGCGATCGCGATCGCTTCACGGGGCTAGGGGCCATTCCCCAGCGCGGTCCCCAGGCGGTGATCACGGTGCCGGGGGGAGTCTCGGCCTGGGGCGAGGTGCACCAGCGGTTTGGCCGCCTGCCCTGGGAGGATCTGCTTCAGCCCGCGATCGCCCTGGCTGAACGGGGCTACCCCTGCTCCCAGTCCCAGGCCCACTGGACGCGGGTCAACGTCGAATTTCTGCGAACCTACGGCGGCGAGAACAATCCCTTTTTGCCGGGGGGGGAGGTGCCCACCGCTGGATCAAGGGTGGCCAACGCACCACTGGGAGCGACCCTCCGCCGTCTCGCCAGCGAGGGTTTCCAGGATTTCTATCAAGGCCAGATCGCTAGGCAGATCGTGAATTACTTGAGCGATCTGGGCGGTTGGCTCACCCGCGACGATTTTGCCCGCCACAGCGCCACCTGGGTAGAGCCGATCAGCACCACCTACCGGGGCCACCAGGTGTGCCAGCTGCCCCCCAACACCCAGGGCTTCACCGTGCTGCAAATGCTGAATGTGCTGGAGGGGTTCAACCTGCACACCGTCGGCCACGGCACCGCCGACTACTACCACCTGCTGGTGGAGGCCACCAAGCTGGCCTTTGCCGATCGCGATCGCTGGCTGGGCGACCCCGACTTTGTCGATATTCCACTAGAAGAGCTGATCTCGAAACCCTACAGCGATCGCCGCCGCGCCCGGCTGAGCATGGCCGTCGCCCAGGGCTACCCAACTCCGGAGATCGGCGGCGACACCGTTTACATCGCTGTTGTAGATGGTGAGGGCAATGCCGTATCGACCATTCAAAGCCTGTACTTCGATTTTGGATCGGCGGTGGTGCCGCCTGAGCTGGGCTTTCCACTGCAAAATCGAGGCTCGCTGTTTTCCCTCGACCCCAGCCATGCCAACGCCCTAGTGCCCGGTAAGCGGCCCTTTCACACCCTCATGCCCGGTCTGGTGCTCAACGACGGCAGACCCCACCTAGTGCTAGGCACCATGGGCGGCGAGGGGCAGCCCCAGACCCAGCTAGCCCTACTGACAAGAATGCTGGATTTTGGCTATTCTCCCCAAGCAGCGATCGATCTGCCCCGCTGGCTGTGGGGCCGCACCTGGGGCGAAGCCTCGACTCGACTGGCGATGGAAAATCGGATTCCCGCTGACATTCGCCAAGCTTTGGAGCGGCGGGGACACCAGGTCGTCGAGGCCCCCGCTTGGGCCGAGCAAATGGGCCACGCCCACGCCATTCGGGTGAACTCTGAGGGGCTACTGGGCGGCTGCGATCGCCGCAGTGAGGGGGCGATCGCCTGCCTGTAGGATAAAGAACTTCGCTCATCCCAGCGATCGGTTAGGGTGTCAGGTAACGTGTCAGGGCACTGGAAAACGCTGAGGCACCCCACTATCTGGGGCAGGCTTGGGCGGGAACTCCCCTAACACCAGCGACTCAACCCAATTGGCACCATCCCATGACTCAAACCTCTGTACCCAAACCTTCCCACAGGGCGCAGCCCCAAACTGAAACCGTCATCACCGTGATGCACCTCGCCCTGGGTCGCCGTTACTACGAGGCGCAATCCTTTGACGGCGGCGAGTCCTCAACGATCACCGCTACAAAAATTGTCAACCGCGCCGGTCAGCAGCTGGTGCCGGTCTGGGACACGGACTGGACAGAGCTTGAACCCGGCCTCAGAACCAAGGCCAATGCGATAGAAATTCACAGTTCTGCCTGTCCTGTCTGCATTTCTTTCAAGCAGGAGCGGTCGGGCCGAGTTTACAACCGCAGAACCGATGAGGATGACTACCACACGGCCACAGATATCTATGAGATTTGCTACCAGGCCGGGAGTTAAGCCGGGGCGATCGCTGCCAGCCCCAGCCCTACCGACCCAGCACTGCTGCGCCTTCGTAGAAAAAGATGCCCGCTACACAGCCGGTCATCAGCGTCGCCAGAGTGCCCGCCCACAGCGCCTTCCAGGCAACCTCGCTAATATCTTTGCGGCGCGAGGGCACCAGGGTCGACAGCCCGCCGACAAAGATGCCCACCGAGGGCAGGTGGGCAAAGCCACAGAGGGCGTAGCTGACGATCACCAGGGCGCGATCGCTCAGCGTACCCTCAGCAGCCGCATTGGCCAGGGCGATGTAGGGCGGAATCGCCGTCTCTAAAAACCGTCGCCCAATCAGCTGCGACGACAGCCACAGCTCTGGCCAGTCGAGGGAAACCCCGGTGAGAAAGGTGAGGGGCAAAAACAGCACCCCCATGATGTTTTGCAGTGTAATCACGCTAAACACCTGACCGATGACGCGCCAGAGGGCAAATTCCTGGGTGGCCAGGCTGGCCAGCTGGGCAAAGAGCAGGTTGAGCAGCGCGATCAGACCCAGAATGGCGATCAGCGCCGCGACGATGCCCACCGCCATTTTGATGCCGTCGAGGGCACCCAAAATCAAGCTATCCATCGGGCTTTGCTGCTCGTCGTCAGCTAATTCAATGGCGGGCACCTTGCCCAGGGTGTCGGGCACCTCGCGCTCGGGCACCAAAATTTTGGCGAAGACAAAACAGGCCGGAATGGTCAGCACCGAGGCCGACATCAGGTGGCCCGCGATCGAGGGGAAGATGGGCCGCAGATACCCGGCGTAGAGGCCCAGCACCGTGGAGGCAATGGAGCCAAAACAGCCGGCCAACACCGCACACAGCTCGCTGCGGGTCATGCGTTCGAGAAAGGGCTTAATGGCGATCGCCGACTCAATGCCGACAAAAATATTCGCCGCCCCCGCCAGGGCCTCGGCTCCGCTGATATTCATCGCCCAGCGAAAGAAGCGGGCAAACACCCGCACGATGGGCTGCACCACCCCCAGGTTGTAGAGCAGCGCAAAAATGGAGGCAAAAAACACCACCTGGGGCAGCGAGCGAAAGGCAAAAATGTAGCCCAGGTTGAGGTTGTCGGCCCCCAGGCGATCGCCTGGCACGGCGGTAAAGGGCGGCGTCAGGGCGCGGGCAATCCAGCGCCCGGCTCCGGCAGGGCCAACGGTTTGGTTAAAGTCGGGCACAAAAATCGGGCCAAACAAAAACCGCGCCCCGGCATCTGAGGCATCGATCAGGGCGTTGAGCAGGGAGCTGAGCCACACCACAAACTCACGGGTAAAGGGCAGCAAAAATACCAGCATCCCCACCACCAGCTGAATGCCAATGCCCCACTGAATCACCTTCCACGGGACCCGCCGCCGATCCTCTGACCCCAGCCACGCGATAAAGCAAAGGCCAAACATACCCAGCAGCGAAATTAAACGCAGTGCCATGCGGTGCTCATTCTCCTTTTGGCCCAAAACTGGCGAGCCTGCCACCGATTATGCCGAATAACGTTCCTAACGAATCGCCTCGTCCTAGAACTTAATCCTGGGATAGATGCAAAGTGCAAGGTAGCAGGTCTACAGGCCACGGATTTGCCTTAAACCGTGAACCAAAAACCATAGACCTCAGACCCCAAACCTCAGACCTTCTCTCCAGACTCAGTAGATCACAAAGAATTGAGGCAGGGGCTGAATCGGTAGAAAAGGGGTAGGG
>QBLT01000344.1 GCA_003249105.1 Leptolyngbya sp.
CCACTAACCCCCCGCCCAGCGGCACCAGTCAGCGGCGGGTGGTGGCCGCTGACGGCTCAACCACTGTTTTTAAAGGCCCTGGCGCTGAGTTTGGCGAGGCCAGAAGCGTACCCAACGGCTCGATTGTGACCATCACCGGACGCACCTCCGGCAACTGGACAGAGCTGGTTGAAGGCGGTTGGATCTTTTCCTTTGAGCTGGAGCCAATATAGATTGGAGGCCCAATCCTTAAGCATGACTCTAGACAGAAATGCTTTGGCCAAGGACATAGCTCAACCATAGAATTTTCTCTATACTTTGCAAAATTTATTTCGGAAGCTTGCAAAGAGCCTAAATCCTATACGCTGCTAGGGTTTGAGTATATTCAAAACCCTTTGCGGCAATTTGGAAGTAGGTGCAACAACTTGTGACTTGTTGACGTTATGTGTATAACAATACTTAAGCAAAACTATTGAGTAATCCACGAACCACACCGGATGCCTCGGTAGAAGCCCCGAAAGGTTAGTCAATGCGTCGGTTTGCCGGTCTTGACAAATCTTTATTCCGGGCGCTGGCATTTCGAGGAGATTAACCTTGCTTAACGACACCAAGTCATCTTCCACCTTTTTGTCCTTCGTCCAAGACGTTGCCTTTTGGGTGCTGCAAATTGTTGATATTCGTCTGGCTTTGGTGATTGGTCTGGCAGCCTTTATGCTGGCTGTTGGGTTTGACTCCTCGGGTAATAGGGCTGAGGCCGCTGACCTGGCAACAGGCTCAGCTCTAGTGCCTGTCTCCATCACCATGACCGCTGCACCCACCTATGCCTTCGAAGGGCAACCCCAAGCTAGCGATGTCCAGCTAGCCACTGCCCGTCGTCTGCGTCACGGCAGTTTGACTAGCGCTATCATCACCAACAATCGCTTGACGGATGCCCACTTCTTTACTGACCTACCTTTAGAGTATTAGCAATCAACCCACTGCCGCAATTTACAGGGACCCATGACAACCGAATATACTGACCGCGCTGAGGGCTTAAAATACGATGTTGGCCCCCAGCGCTGTTTAGTTTAAGCGCCCTCTGGGATGGCCTCCGCTGTCCGATTCGTCTGTTTGCTCTGATTTCCTTCACGTCGGCCCTTTCCTATGACTTCCTCCATTCGTTTTCTCATGTGCGCTCCCCACCACTACGAGGTGGATTACGTCATTAACCCCTGGATGGAGGGCAACATTCACCGCTCGTCGCTAGAGACCGCCCAAGAGCAGTGGCAAAGCCTCTACCAAATTATTAGCGATCGCGCCGATGTAGATCTGGTCAAGCCCCAGCAGGGCTGGCCCGACATGGTGTTTACCGCCAACGCTGGGCTAATCTTGGGCAACCAAGTAGTGCTGAGCCGCTTTCTGCACCCCGAACGTCAAGGCGAAGAGCCCTTCTTTAAGGAATGGTTTGAGGCCCAGGGGCACAAGGTCTTTACCCTGCCCTCCGAGCTGCCCTTCGAGGGGGCTGGCGATGCCCTGCTCGATCGCGAGGGGCGCTGGCTATGGGCGGGCTATGGTTTTCGCACCGAGCTAGACTCCCACGGGCTGGTGGCCGAGTGGCTGAATATCGAAGTGCTGTCGCTGCACCTGATGGACGAGCGCTTTTACCATCTCGACACCTGTTTCTGCCCGCTGACCGGCGGCTACCTGCTCTACTACCCCCCCGCCTTTGACGCCTACTCGAACCGGCTGATTGAGCTGCGGGTGCCCCCCGAAAAGCGTATCGCTATTGACGAGCCCGACGCCGTCAACTTTGCCTGCAACTCAGTGAATATCGATCGCACCGTGATCATGAACAAGGTCAGCGATGAGCTGAAGGCGCGCCTGGCCGATGCGGGCTTTGAGGTGGTAGAAACGCCCCTGACTGAATTTCTCAAGGCCGGGGGGGCCGCCAAGTGCCTCACCCTGCGGGTAACCGAGCCCCTGCACCCTGAACCTGCCGGAGAAAAAGGAATCATTGCCCGCACCGTCACCATGACCGGTCACCTGCTCGACTCGGGCCTGGTCAGTCGGGCGCTGGATTTGGTGATGGAGGGCGGCGGCAGCTTCCAGGTATTAAATTTTGACCTGGGCGAGCAGCGCCAGAGCACCTCGTCGGCTGAAATTCGCGTCTCGGCCCCCGATCGCGAGGTGATGGACGAGATCATGGCCCAGCTGATCGATCTGGGTGCAGTGGCGCTACCTGAGGAACAGCAGGACGCTCACCTGGTAACCATTACCCAGGCCGGGGTTGCCCCTGACGACTTCTACAGCTCCACCATTTACCCCACCGAGGTGCGGGTGCGGGGTCAGTGGGTGCGGGTGCAGGGCCAGCGTATGGATGGCGTGATTGTGGTGTCGGAGTCTGAACCGGTGGCTAGCTGCAAGCTGCTGCGCGACCTGGCGGTAGGTGACCAGGTGATTGTCGGCTACGACGGCATTCGCAGCGTGCGCAGCACCACCGATCGCAGCCGCGCCGCCGCCGTCACCGAAGAATTTAGCTTCATGGGCTCGGGGGTCTCTAGCGAGCGCCGCGTGGAGCTAATCGTCGAACAGGTAGCCTGGGATCTGCGCCGCCTGCGCGACCAGGGTGGCAAGGTGGCTGTAGTGGCTGGCCCGGTGGTGATTCATACCGGCGGCGGCGACCACCTGGGGCGGCTGATTCGCGAGGGCTATGTGCAGGCGCTGCTGGGGGGTAATGCGATCGCCGTTCACGATATCGAGCAGGCCATGCTCGGCACCTCCCTGGGGGTAGATATGAAGCAGGGCACTTCGGTGCGTGGTGGCCACCGCCACCACCTGCGGGCGATCAACTCTATTCGTCGCTGCGGCAGCATTGCCAACGCGGTCGAGCAGGGTGTGCTGACTCGCGGTGTGCTCTACGAGTGCGTCAAGCACAACGTGCCCTTTTCCCTGGCGGGCTCCATTCGCGACGATGGCCCCCTGCCCGACACCAAAATGAACCTGCTCGAAGCCCAGGCCGATTACGCTCGCCTGATCGAAGGCTGTGACCTGATTCTGATGCTCTCGACGATGCTCCATGCGATCGGCGTCGGCAACATGACCCCTTCGGGCGTGAAAATGGTCTGCGTTGACATCAACCCCGCCGTGGTGACAAAGCTAGCCGATCGCGGCTCGCTGGAATCCACTGGGGTAGTAACCGATGTCGGCCTGTTCCTCAGCCTGCTGGTGAAGCAGCTCGATAAGCTCACCCAGCGCCACGTCATGGCTCAGTAGAGGTTTATGCAATCAGCGTCCTAAGTGGCTTAGGACGCTGATTGTTTGTAGCCGTCCCCTGAACGGAGTCGATGGTGAAATCTCAGGATGGTTTAAGCCGTTTCCCGTTGGGAGTAAGTGGGTGAGCCTAATTAAACGTAGCCCTGAATCGCTAGAAACCTTGCTGCGCCGTGGTCAGCATGCTGATTACTTAGGTCTACCTACTTATTAGGCTCAGCAATGAAGACTGTAAGTAGGTGGGACGAATTAAATATCAAACAGGTTAAACATCTGCAACCCTTGCCAATTAGGGATTTTGGCGATTGTGAAGAAGCCGAGCCATCTTATAGATGATTGAGCCTTGTTACTTAGCCCTTTGGAAGCCATGACATCAGACTATTCCACCAACCTGACCTATGACCAGTGGGATCTCCTATTCCCCTTGCTCCCTGGCCCGAAAGCCACCGGGAGACCTCGCACCGTTGACCTGTATGAGGTCATCAACGCCATTCTGTATGTGTTAGTGACGAGTTGTGCCTGGTCGCTGTTGCCCAAGACCTTTCCACCCTACTCCACGGTGTATTACTACTTCCGACAGTGGAAAAACGACGGCACCTGGAAGCGGGTGCATGACCATTTGGTGACCTGGGTGCGAGTGTCCGAAGACCGAGCACCGACCCCAAGCGCAGGAGCCCTCGATTCCCAGAGCGTGCCCAGCGCAGTGATGGTGAGTCAATCAGTGGGCTATGACGGGGGCAAGAAAATTAAGGGTCGCAAGCGGTTTACTCTGGTCGATAGCTTGGGGTTATTGGTGGCAGTGAAGGTGGTAGCCGCCAGCGTCCCAGAGCGGGACGGAGCCAAACAACTGCTATCGGTCGTTCACGATGAGCGAGAACGTCTACCTCGCTTGGGGCTCATCTGGGTGGATGGAGGTTTTTCGGGTGTGGACTTCTTCAAGACGGTGATTGACTGGTTTGTGATAGTGCTGGAAGTGGTGCTGCGCCCTCAAGGGGCCAAGGGGTTTGTCCTGCTGCCCAGGCACTGGGTCGTGGAG
>QBLT01000345.1 GCA_003249105.1 Leptolyngbya sp.
CCGCCGCGCCCCCCCCAGTGGACGCCCAACAATATTCAGCTCGACGCCAGCATTGTGCCCAACGGCAACTTTACCTGGGCAGAAGCGACCCATGGCGGTGCCCGCATGCCCTCAAACCAGGCAACGGTGGATGCCATTGTGCGCATTGCCGCTCTGGCCGAGCAGGCCCGCGATCGCATTGGCCGCCCGTTCCTAATTACCAACTGGTACCGCCCCGCTGCGATCGACAGTCGGGTGGGCGATGCCTCCGAGCGTCGTCATGTTGTGGGCGATGCCATCGACTTTTACTGTATGGGGCTGACTGGCAAACAGGTTTACTGGGCGCTGGATCCCTGGTGGCCAGGGGGCCTGGGACGCTACAGCCAGTTTCCGGCGCTGGTGCATTTGGATGCGCGCGGGTCAAAGGCGCGGTGGACGCGGTAGGGGAGTGAAGGAGTTGGAGAGTGAGGGGGTGGGGCGTTGAGGAGTGCCAGCAATCTAGCGCTGACTTTGGCACATTGTTGGAGACCTACGGCAGTTAATGGCAGAAAGCGATTCCATTCTAGGGGCGGAGCTATGGGCGTGGCGCGAAAAGGCGCTGGCAGATGCTCACGGAGCGGGAGTTGACGCTGCCGAAGTGGACTGGCTGCTGATGGCGGTGGCGGATGTAGATCGGCTATCGCTGCGGCTGGGTACCGTGCGACAGCGATTCCCGTCGGGATCGCTTCGCGAATCGCATATCACCCTCCGCTATTCTCTAGCCGAATTGGATCGCCGCTGGCAGCAGCGCCTCACGCAGCGAACTCCTGTGCAATATCTAGTGGGCGAAACTCCCTGGCGCGATCTGATGCTGACCGTGTCTCCGGCGGTACTGATCCCTCGTCCTGAGACTGAGCTAATCATCGATCTGGCCGAGGCTGCGATCGCCCGCAGCCCCATCGGGGATCAGCTGGCCCAGGGTATTTGGGCCGATCTGGGCACGGGCAGCGGCGCGATCGCCCTGGGTCTCGCCCAAACCTTTCCGTCGGCTCAGATTTTGGCGGTGGATTTTAGCAGTGAAGCGCTGGCGATCGCTCAAGAGAATGCAAACCGGGCAGGTTTACAGAATCGCATCACGTTCTACAACGGCTCCTGGTTTGAACCGTTAGCGTTTTATCGTGGGCAGCTCAGTGCGGTGGTGTCGAACCCGCCCTATATCCCCTCGGCACTGCTGCCGACGCTTCAACCCGAGGTGATCAACCACGAGCCCGCCAGTGCGTTAGATGGCGGCGACGATGGCTTAAATGATCTCAGAATTCTTGCAACTCAAGCTCCCAAATTCCTCGTGCCGGGCGGGCTCTGGGTAGTAGAAATGATGGCGGGCCAGGGAGAAGCAGTCCAAGAACTGCTAGAGGCACAGGGATGCTATCGCGATATTCAAGTTTGTTTAGATTTGGCGGGGCGCGATCGCTTTGTGCAGGCGATCTACGCCCCCTAACTCCTCTACCCCGTAGGGAAAACGGCGTTTGCCCTAACCAAACCCTAGCGATCGCGCAGGCGGCGCTGATATTCCCAGAAGCGCTGCCACCAGTCGGCGGGCTCAACTTTGGGGCCGTCGTGCTCGGTGGGGCGGTCACTGGGGCCATCGACCACCAGGCTGCCCACGTAGTCGGCCTCGGCATAGACGCGATCGATCTGCTCGCGAATTTCGGCCATGTCTGCTTCCGACACCACGCCATTGCTGGTGGCCTTATAGAACTGCACCGTGACCCGAATCGGGTAGTCGGGGTCGCGCTCAATGGCCAAGTTGTCGATTTCGGTAAACGGCCCCTCCACCGCGCCGTGGCCGATGACGGCGGCCTCTACATCGCTGGGGGCGCGGGTTGCCTCCAGGGCAGGGGCAGCGGCCATGGGGGCCATGGGGGCCATGCCGTCAAAGGATGACTGCCGCATGGGTGCCCGCTGTTTGAGGGGCACCTGAATCAGCAGCACCATATTCAGCCCCTCGGTGTCATCCTCAGCGGTTTCCCCAGGACGGCCATCGTCTGGGTTCTCCGCCGCCTGAAAATCGCTGAGGCGCTGCCCGGTAAAGCTGGCCCGTTCGCCATTTTTGTTGAAGAAAAGGCGCTGGCCCCAGGTTTGCCCGGCCTCAAAACCATCGCGCTGGTTGTCGATTACCGTAACGCTGGTGCCTTCGCGGGTGGCGAGAATGGTCAGCACCGCCGGGTCCCCGGGGCGCGACTGATAGTTAAACAGCACCGGGTTAAACGTGGCCGAACCCTCTTGAGGAATCGGCAAAAAACAGGCCTGGGCACTGACCAGCACATGGCTGTCGCGCTGGGGGGCAAGGAGCGATCGCCCTCGCCCGCTCCAAGAATCTGGAGTGCTCAGATAGCTGCGCAGATCGCCCAGCACCTCGCTCAAAGCCACCCGACGCAAGTCTTCGCCGGTCTCGTTACCCACCTGAAGAAAAAAGCTCTCTAAAGGAATGTCGGCGCTGATGTCTTCAAAGTTGGGATGGCGAATGACCGGCATCAGATGTAGCTGGTTCTGTCTGCTCACAGGATCCTGCTGTTGCACCTGTATGGTCATGTCACTAATATTTGGGCCAACGGAAGAGCCGTAGAAGCGCCCGGTGTCTTCCCAGGTGACGTTGAGCACGTTTAAATCAAAGGATTCTGCCAGCTGGCGAGCGATGGGATCCTGCACCATTGCCTGGGTGCGCTCAATCACCTGCCGGTAGCGGTCAAAGGCCTGGCGCTGCACGATCGGTGGCATAGGGGAGCTTTCCGTAGTGTTGACGTTGGCGTTGGGGTTAGGCGCGATCGGATCCCAGGCCTGAGTTGGAGCGGCAAAGGCCATGGGCAGTGCTCCTGCCGCCATTGCGCCCAATAACCAAACATTCCAGCGGTGTTCCATCCTCAGGCCCTCGCAAAGCTATGCCCCTAACCTACGCGATGGGGGTGGCCAGCTCAGGATGGTTACAAAAACTGAAACTGCACCTGAGGTCAAGTTTTATACTGCACTGTTTGTTTGAACCCGTAGTCCCTCTGGGCCAACACTGATTTGAAGGGCAGCTAGGGCGGGGGCGATCGCATCCGCCAATCCCAAATCTTCGGCCCGGTTTGTTGTCGTCACCGCAATTACCTTTGCCCCAGCCGCCTTTGCCGCCTGCACTCCAGCAGGGGCATCTTCAATTACCAGGCAGTCAGCCGGGGCCACTCCCAACCGCTCGGCTACCAACAAGTAGGGATCGGGCGCGGGCTTCCCCCGCTGCACATCGTCAGCGGTCACCATCACCAAGGGGTCGGGCAAGCCCAGATGGGGAAATCGCAGGGATACGGTGCGGCGGGTGCCGCTGGTGGCTACTCCCCAGCGATCGCGCGGCAGCTGAGCCAGCAGCCCTTTCACACCTGGATACAGCCTCAACCCCTCGGTATCGTCCGCCTCAGCGGTTTCTTTGATCTGGGCCTCCTTAGCGGCATCCACATGGGGTGCAACCTGGCGAATGGTCTCCACTGTGGGCAGACCGTGGTGAATACGGGCGATCGCGTCGTAGTCAACCCCGTGGCGATCGGCCCAGGCCCGCCAGTGGCGCTCTGAAACTGGGTCTGAGTCAATCAGCACCCCATCGACATCAAAGATGATCGCCTGGCAGAGAAAGTCCATCGTTGGGTAGCCCAAACACTACAGGCCATTGTAGTTTCCCCAGGTTAAGCACCGGGTGACTGAGACAATGCGATCGCCCTTCAGCGCTGCCCAACGATCGAGCCAGAATTTGCCCGAACAAAATTTTAGGATCAGCAATTCCACTGCGGTTATTCTCTTGAACGGGTAAGACAGCTATTTGCCGCTGGCGTAGACCATTGGCAATAGCGCCATAAACGTTTTCATCCATGTAAAGAGCAAGGCCCAAGGCCTTCTGCCATGAGCCTTGAGTCGAGCTAAAAGGGTGACTCAAGGCCTGCTGTTCTAGTTGGGCAATGTAGGCCTCTTACCGCTAAATCTCTGCGTCTAGAGCCTCGCGCTGCAAGATGTGTTTTCTCCTATGTTACCGAAGCTCATAGCCAGAGCATTGCGGCTTGAACGATCGCTCGCTGTGACATGTGGGCGAATTGCTGCCTAGTACCGCAGCCATTTGGTGAGCACGCGCATGGGTCTGCCGGTGTTGGGGTCGTTCTGGAGTTTGCTCCAGGCGCGGGCTTCGGCAAAGCCAAGGCTATGGAGAATTTTGACTACCGTATCAATGCCTGTGGCAGAGCCGATGACGGTGATGTGAATGGGTTCGCGGCTGGGC
>QBLT01000346.1 GCA_003249105.1 Leptolyngbya sp.
AAGCTTACCATCCTCACCCACAACGCACATCCGTTCAACCTAGTTGAGCTATTACGTTTTTGGGGTGCGGTATAAGGGGTAAGGCATCGACCAGGGCAAAAGAACGAAACGTGAAGAACGAAGACAACAGGAAATACTTGAGTAGCTTCAATCGTGGCATGGCGGATAGCCTTGACCGACCCTTTACCCACTCCAGACCAGAGGGGGGCCAATGCAGCGGTTAATGGTGGAGCCCAATCAGGTGGTTGCTGACCAGCTTTATCTGACCAGCAGCCAGCAGCACTACCTGTATCGAGTGCTGCGGTTGGGGGCGGGGCAGCAGTTTGTGGCCCTCGACGGCCAAGGGCAGCAGTGGATGGCTACCCTGACAGCCAAGCCGGAGGTGGTGGCGATCGCACCCCTTGCCCTGCCAGCCTCAGCCACCCAGGCCCCGATTACCCTGGCGATCGCCCTACCCAAGGGCAGCGGCTTCGACGATGTGGTGCGCCAGACCACCGAGCTGGGGGTGAGCATCCTACAGCCGGTGATTAGCGATCGCACCCTGCACCAGCCCAACCCCAAAAAGCTCGATCGCTGGCAGCGCATCGCCGCCGAGGCCACCGAACAGTCGGAACGGCTGCTGCTGCCCCAGATTTTGCCCCCGCTGCCCTGGCGAGATTATCTCAAGGGGGCGATCGAGGGAAATCGGTGGATTTGCGTGGCGCGGGGCGATGCCCCCCACCTGCTGGCGGTGGCCCAGGCCAGCGATCCTGCCCGCCCTGCCGTGGTTGCCACCGGGCCAGAGGGGGGCTGGACTGAAGCCGAGGTGGAGGGGGCGATCGCCGCCGGTTTTCAGCCGGTTTCCCTTGGCCCCCACATTCTGCGGGCCGTCACGGCTCCGTTAGCGGCGCTTACCCTCGTCACCGCTGCCCGCACCCGAGAGGAACTTAAAGACATCTAACGCAGTCTTCGGAGTCATTCTCAATAGCGAAAAATTATTGCAAATACCCCAAAAAGTCCGCTAGTATTCTCATTAAGGATCAGTTATTGAAATCTAGCGGGGAGAAACCAGGCCATGGCTGCTTACACTCCATCAGCCCTCAAAGCCGAGCTCAACGAGCGCGGCTGGCGCATGACTCCCCAGCGAGAGACCATGCTTAAAACCTTTCAGAACTTGCCTGAGAGCACTCACCTGAGCGCCGAAGATCTCTGCGACCTGCTGGAGAAAGAAGGTGAACCGATTAGCCTCTCCACCATCTATCGCAACCTTAAGCTAATGGCGCGCATGGGTATTTTGCGCGAGCTAGAGCTAGCTGAGGGTCAAAAACGCTACGAGATCAACCAGCCCGCCCCCCACCACCACCACCACCTGATCTGCGTGCGGTGCAACAAAACTATCGAGTTCAAAAATGACTCGGTGCTCAAGGTGGGGGCCAAAACCGCCGATCGCTCCGGCTACCACATTTTGGATTGCCAGCTGCTAATTCACGGTATTTGCCCTAGCTGCCAGCGATCGATCGTGCCCATCTAAAAAGTCTGCTGTCGCTGAATTGCAGCATAAATTTGGGTAGGGGCAAACGGCTATTTGCCCCTACCAGAGACGTTGCAGTTTTGGTTCATATCTATATCCAGCAACGCCAAAAATCTCACGCTGCTGGGGTTTCCCAACAGCGTGAGATTTTTGAATCTCTACAGCACTTCGTGGGTGTATTTGTGCTGTTTGACGTTGTCGTTCTTTGAGATTTTACGCTGGCTGTTGAGCACGCGCTTTCTCTCGGTGGAGTAGTTGAGATCGCGGCGCAGGGTGCCCACGGGCACTAGCTCTGCTGCAGCTGGTCGAGACTGGTAGGTGCGGGCGGCGGCGGCGATGCGCTCTTCGTAGTCGGCACAGGGCTGGGCCGGAGCGGCGGCGATTTCGGGCAGTTCCATGGCCTGGGCTTGGGCGATGGTGGTGCCGCAGATGGCGCTGTAGGAGGTGGGCACGCCCTGGAGCACAGATTCGAGATAGGCGGAAGGAATCGGCTCAAGCACCTGAATTTCGATGGTTTCGCCCTCCTGGCGCAGGTAGCAGGTGGCTAGGCCCACCACAAGATAGCTGTCGGCGGGGAGAGTGTCGGTGGGGGGCTGAGGTGCAGTTTGAACCATAGTATTTAATCAAGATTACGGCGTTGCTCGTGCGTTGAGACGAGCAATTGTGGGAAACGGATCCATCTGGCTTTTGGCCAGATACATTCATGACGACTGCCCTAGCAAGGAACAGGGACGCTGTCTTCAGCATTTGCCCTTGAATTCTAGCTTTCTGGGTTAGGCGACCTGCGATCGCCCCCTCAAACTGTCACAAAACACAACCCTCAGAACACAGAGCCAGCTTCATATTTCCTTGTAGAAATATAAAGCCTGGCGGCTATTCACAATTTCCTCACAAATTTCTCATAGGTTCTAGTCGTACGGAATCTGCTCAATCAATGGGTCAGTTGCGTACAACTCAAAACACCGCTTTAGAATCACCGCACTTAAATATCTTTATGAATGATTGCCCTTGTTGTCATCACACCATGTTTCGCCAATTTCGGCAGCACCAGGTGGCCTGGTTTTGTCGCAGTTGCTGGCAAGAGATGCCGTTGCCAGAACAGCCTAAATCTAGCTTAACCAATCACGTTTCTATAGCCGCTTTCAGAGGTAGTAACCTATCCAGCTTTAGTCGGTAGATTGGGTTTCAATGCCTTCTGCCTCACCCACGAGAACCCTGATGCTTTGGGCTGGCTTTGGCAATGTACTAGGCTTTGAGAATCAATCCTTTCTTCGTAGGGTTAATTGCTCTCCATTAATGTCATCCTGCTTAAGTGTTATGAGCAAAATCGATCAGTTTTTCGAGGCTAAAAATGTCAAGGTTTTTACCGAAGGGTTAGACTCGGGCTACCGGGTTTGTTTCTGTTCGCCCCAAACTTCGCTAAAAATAGTTATTCTTTCCAAGAGTCGTGGGTTGAGCGATCGCTCGATCCCCCACGGCATCATAGAGGCTGCTAGTCGAGTCGTCAGCTCGTTCAACCTCAATCCCTCTCAAGTGGTATGGGTTGAGCATCTCCCTTCTAGCCCCAGTCTGGACTCCTGTGAGTCTTTTCAGTTAATTCAGTTTGACTGGCAGGCGGGCCAGGCCGTAAACCTCCGCCGATCGCCGATTGGCGAAGCCTGGTATTTAGCTTGGCTCCAGGGAGAACTGTATCCTAGTCAGCTTAGACAGGCGCTTGAACCGGTGCTTTCAACGTGAAAATTCTCTGTGTAGAAGACGATCAAGGATTAGCTGAGCTGATTCAGCAAGCGCTGATCAAACAGCATTATCAGGTGGAAATGGCCGCCGATGGGCTGATGGGTTGGAACCTCGCTGAAACTGAAACCTACGACTTGATTTTGCTGGATTGGATGTTGCCGAAACTGACCGGAATTGAGTTTTGTCAGCAGTTGAGAACTGAAAAACATTCAGTGCTCAATCCCAATCGAGAGACGCCGGTTTTGCTAATGACGGCGATGGACACCGTGACCCACAAAGTGATGGGGCTGAACGCTGGTGCCGATGACTATGTGGCCAAGCCGCTAGATTTGGATGAACTGCTGGCCAGGGTACGAGCCTTAATGCGGCGAAGCCAAACGACGCGATCGCCCCTGCTCTACTGGGGCGAGGTGTGCTTAAACCCCAACCGCTGCGAGGTGATGTATCAAGCGCAGCCGATCGCCCTGGGGCCGAAAGAATATGAGCTGCTAGAGCTTTTTCTGCGCAACCCCGATCAAATTTTTAGCCTTAACCGGCTGCTGACTGCCCTGTGGAAGGTAGACGACATGCCCAGTGAGGGGGCCGTGCGGGCGCATATTAAGGGCTTACGGCAGAAGCTTAAGCAGGCCGGTGCCGAGGACCCGATCGAGACCCTCTATAAGCTGGGGTATCGGCTGAAGCCGTGGCAAGACCGCAGTGAGCATTCCCAGGACAGGGTGGGCAGCAGCAGCGTGGGCGTTGCGACGAGCCCGTCGTCAGCCTCTGTTTTATCAGAGCTATGGGAAACCTGGCAGGCGGTGCGCCCCTCTTACTGCGATCGTCTATCGACCGTTGAGCAGGCAGTGGCAGCTCTGCAAGCGCAAACCCTAACTCCGGCCCAGCGGCACGCTGCCGAGCGAGAAGTTCATACTCTAGTGGGGTCGCTGGGGTGTTTTGGCCTAGTTGAGGCCTCTACCCTAGCCCGCCAGATTCAGTACCGGTTTAAGGC
>QBLT01000347.1 GCA_003249105.1 Leptolyngbya sp.
AACGTTGCTGTCGATGCAATCCGAGATTAAAGCCCTAACCAACTATCATTGGTGGCCTGCATGACAGACCTAATCATTTCGGGTGTATGCTATCCGGATTTAGCATGAGACCCGATTGCCGAGATCAACGCCATTCGTCGTCAGATCAACGATGTCTTTGGCGATCTCACCAGTGAAGCGCTGACCAAGACCGATTGGGCTCCTGCCATTCGTCTGGTTGACTACGGTAATGAGTTCGTGTTAACTGCTCACCTGGTGGGCGTCACCGCTGCTGATCTGGATGTGCAGGTCACCGCTGACAGCGTATCTATCGCCGGTGCCCGCAAGGCTCCCGAAGCTCCTGCCGAAGAAAGCACTCAGGTGCTCTACGACGACACCCGCTACGGCAGCTTCCAGCGTGTGGTCAATCTGCCCGATGCGGTGCAAAACGACAAGGTTGTGGCCGACTTTGCCCACGGCGTGCTGACCTTGACCCTGCCCAAGGTGGTTGAAGCCCGCAACAAGGTGGTCAAAATCAGCCTGGGCGGCACCGAAGCCCCGGCCATCGAAGCGGGCGAAGCCTAGCTCAGAGCAAGAGATGTCTCTGCGCTAACGGTTGACGATTGAGAGTAAGTCATGATGACGGGGGAGGCATTGCCTCCCCTTTTTTTGCCTGCTCCAAACTGCGGCATCAGGAGAGCAAAACCCAACCAAAATCGCCATTCCAAAATCTAAAATCCCCTAGGGCTGGGGTTTTTCGAGATCGGCCTCGCCTACGGTAAAAGTGACCGAGAGGGGGCTGTCAACCCGGCGGGAGGCCTCACGCAGCTCAAGCCCCACAATCATGCCGTCGTCGTCGTAATCGAGAATCAGGTTGGGTGAAATGCGGGCGGTTTCGCCGACTTCACGCTGGTTAAAGGCGATTTGCAGGATGTCGCGATCGGGGTCGTAGGTGATCTGCATAGGCTAGGGCGCGGGGCGACAAGGGCGCAGTGGGTAGTGTGATAGCCGCCATCATAGAGTGTTTCTGGACGGATGGTTTACCCTTTGGCCACTGGCACTGCTTTGGGATTGTGGCTCTGTGCCCATCTTGGCCAAAACAGCACCCGCAACAGCAATCCGAGCGATCGCAGTTCACCGGGGCTGTTCCACCGCTTCCACTGGCCAGGGCGGCAAAACAGGGTGGTGACCAGGGCGCGGTAGGTGGCGGAAGCCATGGGGCCAAACTGCACCCGCAGGTGGGGAAAGTCATCTTTGTCGTTTATGGCGGTGACGATGCCCTCCAGGGCGATCGCCTCTTCGGCAATTTCTAAATCCACCGCCATTCCCACGCTGAGGGGATGCTCTGGGGAAGGTCGCTGGGTAAGGGCCACCTCGACTCCGGCCTCTGACATCTGCGTGGTAATGCCCCACCAGGTTTTAGGAACAGGATTATTGGCGGGCATGGGGCCGTCGCCCGCTGCCGAAAACAGCCGGGGCGATAGCTTCACCACCCGGCGCAGATCGAGCCACACGTGGGGGTCGGGACGCGGCACATCGAGCAAAATCAGCAGGGCGATCGCAATCATCGCCAGGTTGTAGGCGCTCCACATCCAGCCCAGAGCCAGCCCCTTGGACTGGAGGTCGTAGCCCTCGCTGCCCCAACCGGTCATCAGACACAGGCCCAGGTTGCGCCACAGGCTGACGGCGGTAAGCCCAAACAAAACGATCAGGGGCAGGCTCAGCCGCCAGTTGAACTGAAACGTTTGATTAGACGTGCCCTTGGGGGTGACATCAAAACCCTTTGAGAACGGTCTGACCAGAGCCTGTACCACCGTTGCCGCTAGGGGAAACACCAGCACCACCGAATAAATATCAGAGATTAGCGCCGAGCGGGAGTAGTGGTTGAGCCAGGCAAAGACGGTGAGCTGCACCAGGTAGTAGGGCAAAAAGAAATACAGCACTTCGCGGGTGTTGGCCTGAATGGGCACCACATTGAGAAATGAGTAGGCCAGGGGCATCAGCAACAGCACCAGGCGGGGAATGCTGCCCAGCTGGTTCATTAGCCCTTCGAGATGCCCCAGGCGCTGCAGCGGAGTCAGCCCTGGAATGGTCAGGGGGTTGGAGTCGATAAAAAATGCCTGGAGGGTGCCCCTAGCCCACCGCAGCCGCTGGGTGATGTGAGCCGAAATATTCTCGGTGGCAAGCCCCGCGCTGAGCTGCTCGTCTAGATAGATCACCTCATTGCCTCGGGCCGCTATACGGATGGCGGTGAAGTAGTCTTCACTGAGCGATTCGGTGACAAAACCACCGCTGTCTTCTAAGGCGCTGCGGCGCACCACAAACGAGGTGCCAGCACAGACCACGCTGCCCGACCCGTCTCGCATGGGCTGAATCTGTCGGTAAAAGACCTCTTCATCGGGGGTCAACACCCCTTCTAGGCCCAGGTTGCGGGCGATGGGGTCGGGGTTGTAGAAGCTTTGGGGGGTCTGCACCAGACCCACCGCTCGGTTTTGAAAGAAGCCCACGGTGCGGCAGAGAAAATTGCGCGTTGGCACAAAGTCGGCGTCAAAGGAGGCGATCAGCTCCCCTCGGGTGAGTGTGAGGGCGTGGTTGAGGTTGCCCGCCTTGGCGTGGTGGTTGTCGGGGCGAGTCAGGTACTGGCACCCCAGGTCGGCGGCCAGAGCTTGGATCTCAGGGCGGCGGGTGTCGTCGAGCAGATAAATGGTTTTGCGCGGGTAATCCATCGCCTGGCAGCCGATGACGGTGCGGCGCAAGATAAAGGCCGGTTCATCGTAGGTAGGAACGAACACATCCACCCAGGGCTGGTAGTAGCCCTCAAGCACGTCTTGCACTAGCGTATCGGCCTGGGATCGGCGATCGCGCACCCGCAGCAGCAGCAGCAGTTGAATAATGCTGACAGTCAGGCCAAACAGCTCCACCGCCAGCAGCAGCAGGCTAAAGGTGCCCTCTAGGGGCGAGGCCAGGTTGAGGGTGGAGAGGCAGCGCCAGGCCAGGTAGCGAGCTACCAAAACCAGCAAAATGCTGATCACAATGCACCGCGACCAGGGCCGTGGGCGGGGCGAGATGCGGGTAATGGCAAAGGCCAGCAGCAGCAGTACCACTGTGGGGGCTACCAGATACTGCCCCGCCACCATCGGTACTTCAAGCCACATGGGGGGCTGGTTTTGCAACACCTGGAGCTGGGCAAAAATTTTGGTGATTCTCGCCTCGCCCGCAAACCAGGCCAGCACAATGGCTGCCGACAGCCCCACTGTGGCAGCCATAATCAACGTCGCCCAGCCTACCGGCGGGCGCGATTTAGCCTGGTCGATCGGTTTAGAAACAGATCTCGATAGAGACGGCATGGCTAACGACGGTAAAGATTAGAAGCAGCGGGCGCAGCCTCAAGCTGGGCTAACCAGGCGCTACGCTGTCCAGTAAATTTTGACCGATGCGTCTGAGAAGGGCCTGAGTAGCACAATCACTCAGTGGCCACCCAAGAACTTGGCCTAATCTACCGCTGTCGAAGACACAGCCTACAGCCGGGCCGCAACCCTGCCTACTGTACGCGTTAGGGCGAAATTGGGATGATGCCTAGCCAACAGAGTTAGCGATCGCTCCCGGTTTTTTCAGGGATGATGGCCTGACGCAGCTCTTCGTGGCCAAAGCTATAGCCGCCCCCGAGGCGTCGCAGCAGCCCAGCTGCCACCATGGTCTCCAGCCAGGGCCGCCCCGCCAGCGGTAGCCCCTGCTTGCCCGCTAACAGCAGCCGCACCAGGCCGTGCTGCAATCCAAAAGACAGCCATAGGGCAAGAATTACCAGGCACCCGACGATCAGCCGCAGTCGGCTGAGGGGCAGCAGCGTCAGTGGCGGTCGTCCAGCCACCACTGCTGGTAGCACGAGCAGCAGCCCCAAAATCGCGCCCAGCACCGCCACCAGCACCACCGTATTCCGCAGGGCCAGGGTCATGTCTTGATTGGGGGTTTGACGAGTTTGGGCTGCCCCCGGCAATCCGCCCTGGAGCAGCCCTAGAAGCCCTAAGCTCCAGCCGATCACAGCTCCGACAGCCCCTGCCCCGCCAAACCCGACGCTGCCCAGACTAAAAGGACTGAGCAACAGCGCAGCTACGGTGCCAAAACCAAGACCGAGGATTAGAGCTAGCCCGCCGCAGGTGAGTGCGAGGGAAATTAGGCGATCTAGGGGGGCGATCGCCAGCCCCAGCCTAATGTAGGGAAAACTCTCCAGATCAATTTGAGA
>QBLT01000348.1 GCA_003249105.1 Leptolyngbya sp.
GGAGAACGGTGTTCACAGAACGGCTTCCTCTTGGACGAGATAGGTACGGTCTTGCTTGATGACGAGGTCTTTTTGAATGAGCGATCGCAGCGCGTCTACCGCCTGAAATCGGTTGATACCCAGCTCCGTCTCAATTTCGCTGAGGCGGGCACCCTGGGCGAGGTGCAGGTAGTTGTAAACCACCTCTTCAAGGGACGGAGCCTCGGGAACGGGGGGTGATGCCACGGCTACTGCTGCCGGGGCCACTGGGGTCACAGCGGTAGCACTTGGGGTAGAGCGGGGTGCGGCAACTGCACGGGCTGGGGCTGCCTTGGCCGGAGCCGTTTTGGTCACTACAGATTTTGGTGCTGCTTTAGGGGTCGTCTTGGCCGCAGCTGTAGCGCGGACTGGTACGGACGTGACCGCAGGCCGGGTGGCTACTGGTCGAGTCGCCGGGGTCGACGTAGATGGTGCCCCGGCAGTGCTGCCCCAGACGACCTGGGAGAGCTGAGCCCGCTGGGCCTGAAGCTGGTGGCGAAAGTCGGCCAGTTCGGTAAACATGGCATCGACGGAATCGGTGAGGGCGGCGCGATCGCTCTGGCGCTTTTCCTGGTTGTCTACGGCGGTCTGCTGGCGCACAGCGGTGAGGTCTTTGAGGGTGGCCTGCACCTGCACCTGGAGATCTTCGACGTAGGCGGTGAGCTGGGGCAGTAGTTCGGCCCGCACCATGGCTTGCTCTTGGCGGTAGCCCGCCAGATCAACGGCTGTCTGGGCCTGAATGTCGGCCACCTGTTGCTGCACCTGGCGTAGCTCCTGGGCAATTTCTAGGCGCAGTTCGCTGACGGTGGCTTGCAGCACTTGGCAATCGTACTCCAGCTGCTGGCGCACTTCGGCGGCGCTGATTTCGCGATCGGCCTGGTAGTTGGCGAGCAGCACTTCGGTATCGGCCTGGAGCTGCTGAATATAGTCTTGGCGGGCCTGCTGCCGGGGTAGGATTTGAGCGGTGCGATCGGCGGTGGTTTGGGCCAGCCACAGGGTAGTGTTGGCCCGCAGGTCAGCCATCAGCTGGTCGAGGTCTTGACGCAACTGCACTGCATGGGCCAAGCGGTCAGCCTGCCAGCGCTCTAGGTCGGTCGAGACCTGATCGCGCCGGTTAACCACCTCGCTCTGGCGCAGCTGTCGTGCGGCTTGCCACTGGTCATAAAGTGCTGTCACAGGACTGCTCTCCCTTTAGTAAACGTGAAACGGGGTGAATAATCTGGAGAATGTTGTGGGGCGGCAAGGAGAGAGAATGGCGCGATGAGAAGAACAAATGCTAGACCATAAACCTAGCTATGCTGAAGTATTTTGATGGAACAATAAGGCGCTGTTCTGGAGCTTGCCGACGACAGATTTACTGTTAATAGCTGCCATGAAAGATATTCGCTTTATCCAGTTTATGGGGCAGTTAAATATTGGTTGAATCCAGCATTCTACTGCCCCATTGGTGTCAAGAGCGGATGCGCTCTTAAGCAGCGGGCACAGCGGCTTGAGCAGTCAGGCCAACGGCTTCGGCGTACTTGAGGTAGGTGTCAACGGAAGCGATTACAACGCGGGCTTCGATCGCCAGCAGTTCAATCCCTACCAGAGAAACACGAACCCAAGCATCAACAACGATGCCCTTGTCCAGAATGCGGTCAACAACTTCAGCCAAGCTAGAGGAAGAGTTTACTTTTTCAACAGCCATGGTTTTGAATCCCTAAAAAATTAATGTGTTCAATGAAATTGCAAGGAGAACTCCCTCAAATGCACCTGGCTGCTACTGCAAAGAAGCGGTAGAAACAGACTTAGTGGGTAGGGCTTATTCCTTGCACATTTGTAGTCTGCCCATCTGCCTAGAACAGCTCACAACTTTGAAAAAATCAGTTCATTTATTGTTACCTAAAGGGCATTGGCCCCGGCCCTTAACGGCCAAACCGCCTTTGGGCAGCCAATCTTAGCCGGATGTCTGATAATAAAAGGCGCAACGCTAGGGGTAGGCAACAGCATGATGGATGATTCGACGCTGGAAGTGCTGCTGCAAAGCCTCAAGCAGGAGGATGAGTACCAGCGGGAGTTGGCAACCGCCGCCCTGTGGCAGCGCTGGTTTTATCAAAAGGGCGAGTTGGGGAACCAACGGCTGCAAGAAGCCCAGGCGTTAGTGGATAGCGGTCTGCTAGATGCAGCAGAGCGACAGCTCTCTACCCTGGTGGATGAACAGCCAGACTTTGCCGAGGCCTGGAACCGGCGGGCGGTGCTCTACTACATTCAGCATCGGTATCGAGAGGCGATGACCGACTGTGAACAGGTAATTGAGTTGTTGCCTTACCACTTTGGCGCGCTGCACGGGCTAGGTCTATGCCATGCGGCCCTGGGGCAGTATGCAGCGGCGATTCAGGCGTTTCGACGGGCGCTGGCGGTGCAGCCCTACGCGCTGGTCAACCAGCGGCTGATTTTAGAATGTACGGCGCAGTTAAGCTAGCGACAATCATTTATATCAGATAGGTCTATGCCAGAAAATGCCTCGACGATTTTGACCCGGCTGCGGGAGGGCAAGGCTCGTTTTGTGCGGGTGGTGTGGTGCGACAACGGCAACGTCATTCGCGGCAAGGCCATTCATATGGATGCGCTGACCCGGCAGTTGGAAGGGGGCGAGGCGGTTGCCGTGGGGCTGTCGGCGGCGCAGCAGGCAATTCCGGTGGTGGCGGATGCGGTGGCCCCTGGTAGCGGGCTGGGGCCGGTGGGGGAGGTGTGGCTGGTGCCCGACTGGGAGACCTTGCAGATGCTGCCCTATGCGCCAGGCCAGGCGCGGGTGATGGGGGAGATGGTGAAGAACGGCCAGCCCTGGCCCTGGTGTGCGCGGCAGTTTCTCAAGCGCATGGTGCAGCGGGCCGCTGACCAGGGCCTCGCCATCAAAGCGGCTTTTGAGCCAGAGTTTTACCTGCTCAAGCAGCGTGACCAAGACAGTCTCCCCGCCGACAATATGCCCTTTGCCGCGACGCTGGCGATGGATCTGCACCAGGAGGTGGTGATGGCGATCGCCGATGCCCTCACCACCCAGGACATTGCCGTAGAGCAGTATTACCCTGAGTCGGGGCCGGGGCAGCAGGAAATTTCGGTGCGCTACACCGATGCTTTAGCCGCCGCCGATCAGCATGTGGTCTACCGCGAGACGGTAAAGGCGATCGCCCATCAGCACGGCCTGATCGCTTCCTTTGTGCCGAAACTGTTTGAGGCCCACGCGGGTAGCGGCTGCCATCTGCACTTGAGCCTGTGGCGAGGAGAGCAAAATCTCATACCCGATGGGGCCGGTGGATTGTCTCAGACAGCCCAGTCCTTTACCGCTGGGCTGCTGCATCACTTGCCCGCCCTGATGGCCATTACCACCCCTAGCCCCAACTCTTACCGGCGGCTGCGGCCCCACTGCTGGAGCGGAGCCTACGCCGCCTGGGGCATGGATAACCGGGAGGCGGCACTGCGGGTGCCGAGCAATTTTTCGCTGCCCAGCCCAACCCATCTGGAGCTAAAGACGGTGGATGGGGCGGCAAACCCCTATTTGGCACTGGGGAGCGCGATCGCCGCCGGTCTCGACGGCATTGCCCAAGACTATGCGCTGCCGGAGCCGGTGCAGGTCGATCCGGGGAGTTTGTCTGAGGAGGAAAGGGGCGATCGCGCCATTGCTCGTCTACCCCAGTCCCTGGCCGAATCCCTCACCGCTTTGGAGGCCAATTCTCTCCTGTTGGACGCTCTGGGCGAACCCTTAGCCAAAACCTACCTGGCGGTGCGGCGGGCAGAGCTAACCGCCATGGCGGGCATGGCCCTGGATGCTGAAGTGGACTTGCTGTGCGATCGCTATTAGACCTGTTGTGAAATAGGAGATAATAGCCCGTGGAGCAAGTTAACCAAGTTGTGCCGTGCTGAATCTCCAACGCGCCCTCAAGAGTGACCGCCTCCTCCGTGCTTTGACCGGTTTGAACCGGAAAGCCTTTGAGGAACTGAAATCCACCTTCGCTCAGGCATTGGCCAATGCAGACGTGCCACGTCGGAGTCCCTTACCCCGTCAACGGGCGACCGGAGCTGGACGAAAACCCAAGTTAGCAACGCTCGAGGCGAAATTGTTCTTCATCTTGTTTTACTTCAAGGTGTATCCCACCTTTGATC
>QBLT01000349.1 GCA_003249105.1 Leptolyngbya sp.
GTAGGGCCGCGACCCCGCCACCAGCAGCAAATGCCCCACTCGGTACTTGTGGGTGTTGGGCTGGCGCGGCAGGGGCAGTTTCTCGCGGATCGTCGCCAGGGTGGCCCGCCGAACCGAGGGAACGTTCTCTAAGACTGCCGCTGTGGCCTGGGGGGAGATATCAAAACCAATCAAATGGGGCTGCCCTACATAGGCCAGCGCTTCCTCCTGGCAAAAGGCCCGTTTCCACAGGCCCAGGCAGAGGGTATGGGCGGCCCGCACCGCCGTACCCAGCACCGCGCCCGTATCGGTGTGCAACCCTGAGGGCAAATCGATACTGACCACCGGGCGATTGGCCGCACTGATCGCTGCAATGACGTCGGCCATAGCGCCTTCAACCGGGCGCTCTAGGCCAAAACCAAACAGGCCATCGATCAGCACATCCCAGGAATCTAGCGTTTCCACCGCCTTCACCACCGGAATGCCCAAATACTCTATAAACCGCAGGTGGTCAGCGGTCAGCGGCTTCAGGCGATCTGCAGGGCTGCACACCTGTACCTGGTAACCTTGAGTCGCCAATTCCCGAGCTACCACCAGCGCGTCGCCGCCGTTGTGCCCCGGCCCCGCCATCACGGCGATCTTGGGATAGCGCTGGAGCGGAAACTGACTCACCACCCAGGCAGCAATGCGGCCTGCCACCTTTTCCATCAGCGCAGCCACGGGCATACCGGCCTCAAACAGGCGGCCTTCAATGGCCCGCATTTGCGCGGCGGTGACGATGCGATCGCAAAATTCAAGGCTCATGGGCTTATCAAACAAACAATAGGCGACGGAGTCGTATACGATCCATCGCCTATTGATCCTATGGGTTTATCGCCTAACGGTATCTACCGCGAAAAGAAAACCCGGCTGTTGCCCAGGCCCGCTTGGTGGTAGAAATCGTTCCAGCGGTTGGCCAACCCGCGATCGGCAAAGGGGCCAACCGCAACGTGGGGGCCACGGGGTTCGGTGCGCTGCTGTACGCGATCGGGCGGAGTGCCCAGTTGAATCACCTGGCTGCTCAGGGTGCCCAAGTTTGAAGCATCGGTGGGGATGACCACGTAGTAAGGGGCGTTAGCCGTCTGGGTCATCGGCGGAGCTGCCGTTGGCGGAGCGCCTATGGCACCGACAGGAGGTGCAGTCGGGACTGGATAGTTAAGTTCTTGACCAAACTCCACATTGCCAGCGGTCGGGGGCACCTGAGCAACACCCGGCGGCAGCGCTGGCACGGGCACAGCCGCTACCGGAGCCTGGGGAAATGCCGAATCGGGCAGGGGCGGCAGGTCGCCGTTGGAGGCATACACATTATTGGGCAGGGCAGCCGTCTGAGAATAGTAGGGCACAGCCGCCGCCACCTGGGCCATCTCGGCCCTGACCCCCAGGGCACCGAGATCGGTAATGCGCTGCTGGGCATTGCCGGTCATGTTAAATCGCCCCGCCTGAATCACCGATCGCCCCTGGAAGCTGGTGCGAAAAGCTGTGGGCTCGACCAGACGAACCTGGCTCAGCGTGGCCTCGCTGGTGTCGCTAACGTAGATTAAATACTGCTGGCCGCTTGTGGGTGCCTGCTGGGGCACAGCCGCTCCCGGCACGGGCATCGCCCCAGCGGGTAGCGGCGGTACCACCTCATAGCCCTGGGTCAACCCCAGTGGTGCTGTGCCAACTATGGTGGCCGTGGCGATCGCCACTACAGTCGCCATTCTTAGGGGCAGACCCACCGAGAGCCTGCGCCCGTAGCCACTCCACGACCTCAATCGATCATCCTGCATTGCCATCACGACTCCTGCCCATTACTTGTATGGTGAACCGGTAGACGGTCAAGCATCAAAGACTTTTTGCCCGTCCTCTATATGCCTTGAGGATGTTAGCGCAGATTTCAAAAACCGCATCGTTCTGGCCAAATCTTTTAGGCAGCACCGACGGCCCCCGCTGCTGTGACGTAGATCACCTGTGATAACCTCCAACATCACCGGAGCAGAGCCCTGTGGGTCACCCGTAGGCGATGTGACATTTCTTACTATAGATGCAACTCTGCAACAGTGAGTGCTATGGCCAATCCCTGCAGCAAACCGCTCAAAAACAATCCGTTCGTCACCCAGCGCGATCCCCACACAGGAGAATGGCATGTGGTAAAGACTCACCCCAGGAGTCGTTGATAATTCCTGGGGATGACCGCAGCAAGCAGGCTGATCAAACCGCTGTACCCAATCAGCCCCATCCCTCCGGTCTTCGCCAAACCGCTGCGATCGAGAGGAAAGTCAGTCTGCAAACCGCTTTAACCAGAGCCAGGGGCGCTGGGCTATAGTGTGGGCTCATTCCGTCTGTAGCGGAACGCATTCATTCACTACTATGCGCCAACTGTATCCCCCCATTGAGCCCTATCATGCTGAATACCTAGCGGTATCCGACCGGCATCGGCTTTACGTAGAGCAGGTAGGCAACCCCGAGGGCAAGCCAGTGGTGTTTTTACACGGCGGACCCGGGGGCGGCAGCAACCCCACCTATCGCCAGTTTTTCGACCCCGATCGCTGGCGCATTGTCATCTTCGACCAGCGGGGCTGCGGCAAAAGTCTGCCCCACGCCGACCTCGAAGACAACACCACCTGGGCCTTGGTGAGCGATATCGAAAAAATTCGCGTTCATCTGGGCATTGAGAGCTGGACGGTGTTTGGCGGCAGTTGGGGCAGCACCCTGGCCCTGGCCTACGCCCAGACCCACCCCGATCGCTGTCAGGGGCTAATTTTGCGCGGCATTTTTACCCTACGCCAGCGCGAAATCAGCTGGTTTTACCAGGAAGGGGCTAGCTACCTCTATCCCGATGCCTGGGAGCAGTATCTCGCCCCCATTCCCGAGGGCGATCGCGATGATTTGGTGGCGGCCTACTATCGCCGCCTCACCAGCGACAACCTTGAGGAACAACTGACCGCCGCCCGCGCCTGGGCCGTGTGGGAAGCCAGCACCAGCAAACTCGTGCAAGACCCCGGCCTGCTGCACCACTTCAGCGAAGACGAGTTTGCCGTGGCCTTTGCCCGCATTGAGTGCCACTACTTTATCAACAAGGGCTTTTTCGACACCGACGACCACATTCTTCGCCAGGTACACCGCATTCGCCACATTCCCGGCGTCATTGTGCAGGGCCGCTACGATGTGGTCTGCCCCGCCACCACCGCCTGGGAACTGCACCGCGCCTGGCCCGAAGCCCGGTTCGTCATGGTGCAAGAGGCGGGGCATTCGGCCATGGAGCCGGGTGTTGCCAGCGCGCTGATTGAGGCGACGGATGAGTTTGCTCGCAGGTAGAGATGAGGGGATGAATGCAAAATTCAAAATTGAGAATTCAAAATTTTGTTCGCGCAGCGTCTTCGGAGGAGAAACTTTGAACTTTACACCTCCGCTTTCCTCACCCCCTCCACTCCCCTACCCCAAAACCCGCCGCGCAATCCACCGCTGCACGCTCCACAGTCCTCCCGCGACCATAGCCCCCAGCCACAGCCCGCGCCCTAGCTGGGTTTGTCCGTCGAGTAAGCACCAGCCACCGAGGGCTGCCAAGCCAAGGGTGCTGCCCGCTACGGTCGTGAGCATGGCCTGTAAGGCATCGTGGGTGGCGACGACCTGAGCCGCCAGATTTTCGGGGGGTGTACCTGCGGCTAGGGCTTTAGCGGCGGCCTGAAATGATTCGTAATTGGCGGCTTCGACTTGATAGTAGGTACCCAACTCGTCATCCCGCAGGGCGGAGACGGTGTAAAGACCAAACTGCTTGGCCTGGGCGATCGCCTCGCGAATTTGCCGCCGGGTGGCGATCGGCCCCAGGGCTTCAAACACCGACTGGCGGTAGACACCGGTTTTGGCCATGGTCAGCACGCGGTCGGTGAGGTCTAGGGTAGAAATGGGGGCGGCATTCACGTAATTGTCTACTCCTGGCTGACCGGGTGGGGCGAAAGGCTTTGTACTACTTGATAGTACAAAAAACAGCGCGTAATATATCCCTTAGGTAGGCACGGTGCCAATTAAGAGTATTCCAAACAAATAATCATCCGTTAGGGTAGTGGGGTAAGCGAGAGATTTC
>QBLT01000034.1 GCA_003249105.1 Leptolyngbya sp.
GGGTGGGGCTCGCAGGTTTGGGGCTGGGAGAGGCACCCATAAGTTCAGCTAGGACGTAGAACAGGTTGACGTCGGTGGGTTCGCCAGTGGTGGCTTCGTGCACTAGCTGCTTCATGGCGGCTAGGCCGTGGGAGAGGCGATCGCATAGATCCGCCGAGAGTTCTGCTTCGCCGCGCAGCAGATCGCCAAGAATGTGCTCGATGTGGTGGGCGACCTGGCCGAGATCGGTGACCCCCAGCATATTGCCATCGCCCTTGAGGGAGTGGGCCTCGCGCATGAGGGCTTCAAGGGTGGCTGTGTCGTCGGGATGCTTCTCAAGGTGGAGCAGCCCGTCGTCGAAAGCTTGCAGGCGCTCTTGGCTGGCGGCCTTGAAAATATCGCGCAGTTCGCTGTCGGCAATGTAGCGATCGCTGAGGCCAGACGCAGCTACAGGGGCATCGGCTGGTGCCGCACCATTTTGGCTGGTTGACCCCAGATTTATCTCCAACAATTGAGTGGGGGTGGATTGGTTGGGGCTGCCCCCATTGGTGGATACGGGGGCGATCGCGCGATCGAAAATAGCGTCGTCCCCATCCAGGGCCATTACTGGATGAGGTGTGGCGGCTTCTGCCCCCATCAGCTTAGCCAGTACGTAAAATACCTCTACCTCAGCGGCTTCCCCCGTCACCGCCGCGTGGACAAGCTGGCGCATGGCCGCTACACCGTGGGCCAGGCGATCAAAGAGATCCGCGCCAGGGGCCTGCTCGCCGCGGCTGATAGCCCCAAAGATATGCTCAATCTGATGGGCAACCTTACCGAGATCGGTGACCCCAAGCATGTTGCCGTCGCCCTTGAGGGAGTGGGCCTCGCGCATGAGGGCTGCCAGGGTGGCTGAGTCGTCGGGGTGCTTTTCGAGGTAGAGCAGCCCGTCGTCGAGGGCCTGCAAGCGTTCCTCGCTGGCGGTCTTAAAAATGTCGCGGAGTTCGGTGTCGTCAATCATCATGGCAGAGCGCTTCCCTCCGATGGGGGCGTGGGTTGCAGGGGCAGGTGAGTCGGCATAACCTGGGGAAATGTCTTCTCCCAGCTCTCGACGTTTTGGCTGTCAGGGAGAGTAGACCACCTTAAATAGCCACTTTGAGCTGTAGGGCGCTCTCGTTGAGCTGATGGGTGCCCAGCTTAATTTGGGTAATGCCGTGGGCGGTTTCCTGAGCACCGGTGTTGAGGCTGTTCATGGCGCTCACCACCTGCTGAATGGCCACCGCCTGCTGCTTCACGTTGAGGGAGATCTGCTGACTGTTGAGCACCACGTTGTTGACCGCTTCGGCCACCCCCGCAAACGCATCGGCGGTTTCCTCCGCGATTCTGACCCCCTCTTCGACGGTTTTGGTGCCCTCGTCGGTGACCATCACCGTCGAGTTGATGGCAGTTTGAATGTCGGCCACCAGGGCGTTGATTTTCTCGGCCGATTTTTTGCTTTGATCGGCTAGCTTGCGAATCTCGCCCGAGACGACCGCAAAGCCCTTGCCGTGCTCGCCTGCGCGTACCGCTTCGACGGCGGCGTTGAGGGCCAGCATGTTGGTTTGGTTAGCCAAATCGCTGACCAGGCTAGAAATATCGCCAATTTGGTTGGTTTGCTCACTCAACCGCAGAATTTGATCGGCGATCGCATCTACCTTCTCTCTTAGGTCGCCCATCCCGTCGAGGCTACGCTCAACGGCGCGGGTGCCACCTTTGGCCAAGACTAGGGCCTGTTGGGCACCGGCGGCGGCGGCTTCAGCCTGCTCTGCCGACTGTCGTGATGAAGCCCCTAGCTCATCCATCGTGGTGCTGGTTTCGCTCACCGAAGCGGCCTGTTGGCTGCTGCTGCGCTCCTGCTGCTCAACGCTGGTAGCAATTTCGCTGGCGGAGCTAACAATGTCGCCCGCCGCTCGATTCATAATGCGTGAGGCCTTGGTCACTACCAAAGTGCCAATCAAAACCGACAGCAATAGGGAGAGAGTAGCCGCCGTTAGCAGCGTAAATTGCAGCCGCTGTAGGGCAGCTGTCTGGGTGGCTTCATCTTGAGCCACAATCTCACCTTCAAGCTCTCCCATGACGGTCAACAAATTGGTGAGCTCGCCACTTAAAGCTCGCCCGTTGTTTTCTCGCCAGACTTGCACACCTGCTGTGGTCTGATTTTGGTTGACCAAATCGATCATGCCTTGGTGCACAGTAATAAACTCACTGACTAAAGTTTTCAGCCGGGCCAAATTTTGCTTTTGGTCTTCGTCAGTGACTTGAGCCTCTAGTTGATCAACTACGGCCATGTAGTCTGTTTTCGCTTTATTAAAGTCTAATAAAGAGGTCGGATTTCGCTGGAGCAAATAGCCACGGGTAGCCCGAGCCATAATTTGAATGCTGATGTTGACTTGGTTCACTTCGTCATGAACTTCCCAGGCGCGTTTGAGTTCTGCCGAGGTGCCGACGAGCTGGCGGACGTTAACCACGGTTATGCCCGCCGATGCTAGGAGCGCGACTACTGGCACAGAGTAGCCCAAAATAATCCAATGGCGTAGCTTCCAGAACTTGCGTTTGCCCACGATGTCTCCCTGTAGAGGAAATGAAGAAAACAGGCTAAAAGAATTAGATTTAGGGTTGAGATCTAGAGAATTTTTCATGGTTAACTAGTCTGAATGATCGACAACAAGTTCGCCTGCGGTCAGCAGTTTGGGCAAGTCTAAAAGGGTTAGCATAGAGTTGCCGTGCTGGGCAAATCCTTTCAGGTATGGGTTGTTGCTGGAGTGGACGGCGGTGGGTGTAGCCGCTATCTCCGCAGCATGCAAATAAATCACGTCGAAAACATCGTCAATTACAACTCCTGCCACTAAGGAACCCAACCGCATAACCACCGCTGTTTTAGGCTGAAGAGGGGCGGCTGGAGCCAAATTTAGAAAGTGACGTATATCTACCAGGGTTAAAATCTCACCGCGCAGATTTATGTTGCCCACAATGTGCGCCGGGCAGCAGGGGATGGGCGTGATCTGGGGCACTTCAGCAAACTCATGCACGGACTCTAACCCCAGGGCGAAGCGCTCGCCTTCAAGGCCAATGACTGCTAAGGCTGACAACTCCGACATGCTTTCATCGGCAATCAGCTGGGTCAACCCGGCGGCTCGAGCCTGAAGCACCCGTTGCTCGGCAGAGCTAAACTGCGCCATGAAGCGGTTGGTCTGAACTTCTGCAACTGAAAAGGACGGGTTCAGACTGGGGGAGCCTTGTTCTAAGGCCGCTGGGTCGATCAAGACAACGACAGTGTCTCCCCGACGGGCGAACCCAGCGGTCAGAGGGTGTTCCCCACAGCCAAAGTAAGGGGTCTTTTGGGCAGCCGTGATGCTGCTAGGGGCGATCGCCTCTACGGTTTGAATTTGGTCTACAACTAGGCCGAGCTGCCGCTTGTCGTTCTGCACCACAATAACGGCCTGACTGAGGGTGTTGGACTGCTGGGGATAGCCGAGGCAAACCCTGAGGTTGATGACCGGCAGCAGCTGACCGCGCAGGTTTAGCACGCCGGCAACTTCTGGCCCCGACTCGGGAACCGAGATCAGGGCGGGCAGCAAGAACATTTCCTGTACAGCCTCAGCGGCTAGCCCGTAGTGGGCACCGTCTAGCGTGAATAGGAGGTAGGAGGTCTGGGTCATAGGGGTTGTCTCCCCAAGGAGACAAAGCACGGCAGGGTAGAGCGCAGAGCTCTCCAGCCGACCCGATCAAGTCTGGGCAGCGAGAGCGATGCTTCGGGCTTAGCATTCCCCCAGAGAATGAGTTATCCGCAATTAAGAAAAAATGTTTGAGCTACAGTCGTTGTCAGAACGATTGAGACATTTTAGATGTTCTTGCAGCGATGGCTATACGCCGTTGGGTTGCCCCGATTTGTACCCGTGCAAAGGTCGGTATAAACGCAACGGCAATTGCTGTTTTCAGCGCGTCGCTCGTGATGCAACTATTGAATCATCCTATGAAAATCTTAAATTTTTCTCTGTGGTCGAGACGAGCTCAATACTGAGGTGACTGGCGATCGCCGCTTGCGATCTGCTGCTTGAGATGGGCTTGCCACTGGGCAACGGTGGCATCGCTATGGTCGTCTAGAACGTTGCTGGGGGGCAGCTTTGCCAATAGGGTGAGAGCGTGCTCACGGGTTGTTTTAGCCTTCTCGGGTTGCCTAGCGCGATCGTAAATGCTGGCTAGATCGAGATAGGCTTTAACAAAGTCAGGGTCTAGATAAATAATTTTACGCAGATGCTCTTTAGCAGTTTCTAGATCATTTTCATCTTCAGCGATTTGGGCCAGCAGATAGTGCATGTCGAGGTTGAGGGGATGGTCATGGATCACCCGCTGGCAGAGTCGTTTGGCTTGGCTATAGCAGCCCGTGTTGGCGTAGGCTCGCGCGGCAATCTGGCGTGCAGCGGTGCAGTTTGGATGGGTAAGGTAGAGCTGTTTAGCGGCGCGGATGGCGCTGGTGTAATCGTCCTGCTGGAGAAACGCGGCTGCCTCTTGCAGGGCTGCGGTCAAGTCATCGTCCAGGCTGGGGGGGGCGGTTTTGGGTGCCACAGGGGGAGGCTTTGGGCTGGCTAAACTCTGCTGTAGAGTGGCTGGCGCAGTGGGTAGAGGTAGGGCGGCTTGGGGTGGTTTTTGATAGACCACTGTCTCAGGAAAGCTGGTTACCTGAAACGGGCTGGTGTTTTGGCCGTAGAGTTCGGTGTGGCCGGTGAGCAGGTACCCCTGGGGAGTTAGCGCGCTGTGAAACTTTTGAATAATCTGACCAATTGCTTGGCGATCGAGATAGATAAATACGTTGCGGCACAAAATTAGGTCCAGGTCACCATGCCCCTGGCTAGGGCAAGGGTCTTTGAGCAGATTGCCGACTTGAAAGACCACGTGCTGCTGGAGGCGATCGCAGATTTTGTAGGCCTGGCCATCGGCCTGAAAATACGTTTGCTGTAGAGCCGGGGGGGTTTGCCGAAAAGACCAGCTGCTGTAGCGCCCCTGGCGAGCGCTATGGACGGCGGCGGCGCTGATGTCAGTGCCGATCAGCTGCGCATCCCACTGGTGCCACGCAAAGTTGAGCTGGTCGAGGGCGATCGCGATCGAGTACAGCTCTTCCCCGGTGGAGCAGCCGGCGCTCCAAATGCGCAGGCTGGGTTTAGCGCCCAGGGGAGCGGCGGCCTGCTTGCGCTGGATGATTTCGGGCAGAAGGCGATCGCTCAGTAGCCGGAGCTGGTTGCTGTCTCGAAAAAAATAGCTCTCATTGATTGTCAAAATAGAGTACAGCTCGTGCCACTCAGAGCGCTGCTGGGTCAGGCTAGATCGAGCGTTGAAACTCTCTCGGGCACCGGAATTGTAGTCTAAGGCCTTGAGGTAGTTGTGGTAGTCAGCCAAAGTGGTCAGCCCCAGCGCTTTGGCCCGCAGCCAAACTTTATCTGACAAAGTCTGAAAATCTTGGGGGCGGATGCACAGGCCCGAGTGGTCGGCGATGAGATCGCTAATGCGCTTTAGGATCAGATCGTCCATGGCTAGTTGAGCGCGCTAGAGTCAATGGTGATGGCATCTCGGTCATGGCCCGGATGGGTCAAAATCAGCTGCCCCAGGTTGACGCGCCACAGGTTGGTTTTTTTGAAGTTGGCCCCGGCCAGCTGGGCGTAGTCGAGGCAAGCCTCAGAGAGATTGGCCCGAAACAGGTTGGCATTTTCTAGGGAGGCGTTGCTCAGATCGGCGAGCCGCAGCACCGCTTCGCGCAGATCGGCTTCGGTGAGGTCGGCCCCGCTGAGCACCGCCCTAAACAGGTTAGTGCCTACACAGCTAGCCCGCCTGAGGTTGGCCTTGGCCATATTGGCCCCCATCATGCTGGCGCAGTTCAAATTGGCTTGGCCCAGATTGGCGTTGCACAAATTGGAGTAATAAAAGGTGGTTCTGACCAGGCTGGCCGATTGTAGAATGGCCTCTCGCATATCCACTTCGTAGAAGTTAGACTCACCCAGGTCGGCGTCGTTGAGCAGTGTCTCCTGCATATCTGCTTTGTAAAAGTGTGAATGGCGCAAATTGGCGTTACTCAGGTTGGCGGTATAGAGGTTGGTTTTATAGAAGTCGACCATGCTGAGGTTGGACCCCCTCAAATCGGCCATGCAGAGATCGCAGCGGTAGAGGGTTGACGACTCAAAGTTGGCCCGAGTAAACACGCTTTCTCTCAGGTTGGCTTCGTAAAAGTTGGCGTGGCGGAAGTCGATGCCAGGCAGATGCAATTTGCCTAGATCTGCTCCCTGAAAGTCTGGCCGGATACCGGGATTGTGAAGCCGCCAAGCATTCCAGCTCTCTACCCCTTTGTTGAGAATATCTAGATGTTCCGCATTTGCCATAGATGGGTGCTCCCTAGGGTACGCATGGAGGCCGCTCTAAAGGACCCTGCGCCGAATGACGATGTTGAAAGAGGCGTCAACGAAGGGGTGATACATGGCGGCTAAACCCAGGACGGCCAAAGGGCAGGTGGGTAAATTTTTGCCAAACCAAAAAACATCTCAGCCCTAGGGCTGAGCAGTAGATCTTTGACCAGCGCTGTAGCTAGCCTACGACCGCCACAGCAGCCTAACCCCAGTCCCAATTTTCCCCAGGGAAAGCACTTGTTAACGCTTATTCACATAGTTGCGTAATTTCCTCAGCCGTCGCTGACGCGATCCCATGGTCAGCGGCTAGGCCGACAGCAATCAGGTATCCCACCCTACTTGTAGGGGCTAAGGGGGCCGCCCATAGAAACCTGACTGAGCAAAAAGGGAGCGATCGCGTTCAGAGGCAGCACCTGCTGGGCCGCCCCAAGGGCGATCGCCTCCTTGGGCATGCCAAAAACCACGCAGCTCGCCTCATCTTGGGCAATGGTGAGCCCCCCCGCCTGGGATAGGGTCTGTAGTCCGTCGGCTCCGTCGCGACCCATGCCCGTGAGCAGCACGCCCACCGCCGACTGGCGGTAGTAGGCGGCTACAGATTGAAACATCACCGTCACCGAAGGACAGTGCCCGTCCACCGGGCCGCGTTGGGAAAGCTGAATTCGGCCACCCGCGTCGATTTCTAAATGATGGCGCTCAGGGGGAAAGTAGGCCACCCCGGGCTGTGGCACTGTGCCCGGGGTGGCAATGGTAACCCTCAGGGCGCAACTGCTGTCGAGCCAGTCGACCAACCCCTGCAAAAAACCATTGCTGATGTGCTGGACGCACACAATCGGCAGTGGAAAGGTTTTAGGCAACTGCTGCATAACCGCCAGTAGAGCCTGGGGGCCGCCCGTCGACGCGCCCAGAGCTAGCAATCGGGGGCGTTTCTCAGGCGAGGTGGTGCCCAGGGGTGGCCTCGGCAGGGCAACTGGAGCGGGGCTACGCCGTCGGTGGGTAAACACCGACACCCCCGCCAGCACTCGAATTTTTGCCAGCAGCTCAGCCTTTGTCTTCTCATACTCAGTAGCTAAGCCGGTGCGAGGTTTAGGGAAAATATCCAGCGCCCCTGCCTCTAAAATGCGAAAAACGGTTTGAGTATCCTCTTTTTGCACCGAGGCACTGATCACCAAAATGGGGCAGGGGCAGCGGGCCATCACCTCTTCAGTCAGCTCTAGCCCGTTCATTTTGGGCATGTGCAAATCGGTGCAGATCAGGGTTGGCTTCACCGTTGCCATCAGGTCTAGGGCCTCCTGGCCGTTGCGGGCCACCCCCACGACCTCCATGTCGGGTGCCTCCCGCAAAATGCGCTGCAACAGAACTAGGGCAACGGGTGAATCTTCTACCAGCAAGAGGCGAATGGGGCCAGAGGGCATCTAGGTCTTTCTCGGAGTCGTGGGCTGGGTTTAGCGTAATCTATGGCGGCACTGCCAGGGTGCTGAGCGATGGAACCTACAGGGCGGCGACAAACTCCTGATACTTAAATTTTCCCGCCCCATGACGGTGGCTATCGTCTAGTTACACAACCACGCAATGGCCGTTGATTCTAAGGAAAGGGCTTGTCGTCTAAGGAAAGGCCTGTATAAACAAATACTCAAAATGGTGGCTAAAGCCCAGGCTTAACAATTTGTGAAAGGTGCCATTCTCGAAAGTAAAGCTCTAAGATAGAGCTGGGCAAATTGCCTTAGCACACCCTAATCTTTGGGTCGTTTTCCCCGATTGGTGCTCTAAAAAGTAATGCTTAAAATTTTGGTAGTCCAATTGAGCTCTGTAGTAGTCTGTAAGCCTAGTGAGACCAGGGTGATGGGCTTTAGCTAATGGTGGGTAAGGGAGCATTTTGTCGATGGGTTTAGGGCTAAGTCGCCGCTCAATAGGGTGCAACATTTAGCTCCCAACAGGGTTAGTTTGCTGATTAGGCGTGTGCAGTCAAGAATGGCATTATCCAGTGGGCTAGCCTTTTTAAGTAACGGAGGAGAGACGGGATCTCTAATTCGAGCCTGTAATTGGTCAGATACGTCTTTAGGGCCGATGGAAGCTTGGCCCCAAAGCCTGCGCACTGCGCTGCAAATTTTGCTTTCTTCTCGGTTCCCCATGCAGATTTTGTGGGGGCCAGACTACATTCAATTTTATAACGATGCCTATATTCCTATTGCTGGGAATAAGCATCCTGCCGGTATTGGCCAGCGGGCTGAGGACTGTTGGCAGGAAGTATGGGATTTCTCGGGGGCGCTGCTGGCTCAAGTTAGGGCAACGGGAGAGGCCACCTGGTCTGAGGATCAGCCGATGATTCTCAACCGCAGAGGCCAAGCTGAGGAGGGGTATTTCACGTTTTCCTACACGCCGATTTGGGATGAGCTGGGCCAGGTAGGGGGCATTTTTATTGCCGTCAATGAAACCACTCAAAAAATCTTGGGAGAGCAGCGCGAACGGGATTTGCGGAACGCAGCTCAGGCGGCTGCCGAGAACTTGGAAAATGTTTTAACTAGCATCAGCGATGAGTTCATGATGTTGGACTCAAACTGGTGCTTTACCTACGTGAACGATCGCGCCCTAGCTGCCCTGCAAAAGCCTCGTCACGAGCTGCTGGGGCAGTCGATTTGGGCTGTGATGTCAGAGGCGATCGCCACTCCCTTTTATCAGCAGTTACACCAGGCCGTTGAGGCGCAAACCGTCACCAGTTTTGAGCTGTTCTCTGCGGCTGAGGGGCGCTGGCTTGAAAATCGGGTATATCCCTTGAGCAATGGGGTGTCGCTACTGCGGGTTGACATTACGGAGCGCAAAAATCTGGAGCAGGCTCTGCAAACCTCCCAGGAGCTGCTCAATAGTCTGCTCAACACTGCCCCAGCCTCGATCGCTCGCTGCCGCTTTTTTGCCGATCGCACCTACATCCTGGACTACCGCTCGGTGGGCTGTGAAGCGCTGACCGGCTACACCCTGGCCGAGATCACCCCCGACCTCTGGATGGAGCGCACTTTTGCGGAGGACCAGGCGGCGGTCGCTGGCCCGATGTTTGATGCGGTGTTTGAGCAGCGGCCCATCACGGTTGAGTATCGCTTTCGCCACAAAGACGGCTCGATTCGGTGGATTGCCGATAGCCTGACCTCGCGCCGTGACGAGGCCCAAGACTGTTGGATCGTGACCCTGGTGGGGGTTGACATCACCGCCCGCAAGCAGGCTGAAGATGCCCTGCGCTACAGCGAAGCCCATCTGGCCATGGCCCAGCGGCTGGCTCAGTTTGGCAGCTGGGAGTTTTACCCAGAGAGCCAGCAGAGCATTTGGTCAGAGGCGATGTTTGACCAGTTTGGCTACGACCCAGCCCAAACGGAGCCCAACTACGGCGAACTCATGCGGCGCATTCACCCCGACGATCGCCGCATGGTGCAGCAGTTTATCGAACGGGCGATCGTCGATCACCACGCCTATGCCTTTGATCTGCGGGTAGTCCTGCCCGACGGCTCAGTCCGCTATCTGCATTCTCGCTGCGAGCCGGTGCTCGACGCTCAAAACCAGGTGGTCAAACTGATGGGCACTTGTCTAGACATTACCGATCGCAAGCAGATTGAGATGGTCTTGCAGGACAGCCAATCGCGGCTGCAGCTAGCTCTGCAGGGAGCCAACTGCGGCACCTGGGACTATGACCTGGTAAACCAAGCCCTGGTCTGGTCCGATCGCTGCAAAGCAATCTTTGGCCTCGCCCCAGACAGCGTGATGAGCTTCGAGGTGTTTGCCCAGGCCATTCACCCCGAGGACCGCGATCGCGTGCAGCAGGCGGTGGCGGCGGCGATCGCGCACCACCAGGACTACGACGTAGAAATGCGCACCCTGTGGTTCGACGGCACCGTGCACTGGGTGCGATCGATTGGGCGGGTGTATGACGACCAACAGGGGCAGCCCTACCGCATGGCAGGTGTAGCGCTGGATATCTCTACCCTCAAGCAGACTGAAATTGCCCTGCGCGAGAGCGAAGAACGCTACCGCGTTTTGGCTGAGGCCATGCCCCAAATGGTTTGGATGGCCGACCGCACCGGCGTGCAGTACTGGAACCAACGCTGGTACGACTACACGGGCATTTCAGAAGAGGCCGCCGCCGGTATCGGCGGCACTGACATAGTGCATCCCGATGAGCAGGGGCGCACTATGGAGCTGTGGCAGCAGGCCCTAGACCAGGGCACTGGCTTTGACATTGAGCAGCGCATTCGTCGCCATGATGGCGTCTATCGCTGGTTCATCAATCGCGGCCTGCCGGTGCCCGACAGCAGCGGCGCAGTCACCCGCTGGGTCGGCACCATCACCGATGTGGATGACCAAAAGCAGCTAGAAACCCAGCGCGCCCGGCTGCTAGAGCAGGAGCGTCTGGCCCGAGAAGCCGCCGAAACCGCCAACCGCATCAAAGACGAGTTTTTGGCGGTGCTCTCCCACGAGCTGAGGTCGCCCCTCAACCCAATTTTGGGCTGGGCCAGGCTGTTGCGCATGGGCCAGCTCAGTGAGACCAAAGTTGACTATGCCCTAGAAACCATTGAGCGCAACGCCAAACTTCAGGCCCAGCTGATCGATGACCTGCTCGATGTGTCGCGGATTTTGCGCGGCAAGCTGATGCTCAACAGCCTGCCCGTGTCTCTGGCTACCGTTATTCAGGAAGCCTTAGAGACTGTGCAATCCCTGGGTGAGGCTAAGGGCGTGCAGTTTGACACCGAGCTTGACGATGGGCCGTTTAAAGTTTTAGGAGACCCTAACCGACTCAAGCAGGTCGTTTGGAACTTGCTGTCGAATGCCGTCAAGTTTGCGCCCCAGGGCGGGCACGTCACCGTGCGCCTGACCTACGACGACAGCCAGGCGCAGATTCAGGTGAGCGATAGCGGCAAGGGGATTGCCCCTGAGTTTTTACCCCACGTATTCGATCGCTTTAGGCAGGCTGATAGCACGACGACCCGTGATTTTGGCGGCCTAGGCCTGGGGTTGGCGATCGCTCACCAGATCGTCGAGTTGCACCAGGGCACTATTCAAGCCGCCAGCCCTGGCGAAAATCAGGGAGCTACCTTTACAGTGCGGTTCCCAATCATGTTTGATGCGGTCGAAACCCCAGCCCATGTCAGCTCTCCCCTGGCCCGGAGCGACTTACAAAACATTCACGTTTTGATCGTTGAAGATGACGCCGATAGCCGCGATTTGATTACCACGACCCTTCAGCAATTTGGCGCTCGGGTAACAGCGCTGTCCTCAGCCGCCGCTGCGATTACAGCCCTCTCCCAGATGAAACCCGACATTTTGGTGAGCGACATTGGCATGCCGGGCATGGATGGCTACATGCTCATGCAGCAAATTCGAGCAGTGACTCACAACCGGCCAATTCCTGCCATTGCCCTGACCTCCTATACCAGCGCCGTTGATCAGCAGAAAGTGTTGGCCGCTGGCTTTCAAAAGCATCTGCCAAAACCGATGGAGTCGGCCCAGCTGGTGGAGGCGATCGCTTCCCTAGTGCAGCGTCGCTCGGTATAGCTGATAGCCGTTTTGCAACCCCCACATCATGCGTGAATGGAGTCAGACCCCCACCTGGTGCAGCGGGTGCCGCCGCACTACGTTGCCTCCGATTTGGGCCTAGAGCCAGAGTCGCTCAGCCGCCTCAAGTGTCGTCTTTGCCAGCGGCAACCATCGGAATAGTTTGGAACAGTCAAAGCCTCAACTCACGTCAATCCAAGGGCATGATGTAAACCCTGATTGCTATCCTGGCTGGATAGTTTCAAGCACAAGGCTGAATCGATCAGCTAAGCAAAACAGGTCTTGCAGAATCCGTAATCCTGTGTTGTAGTATGTATACTACAACGTACTCGATCGCAGGACGGTTACCGTCATGGCTTCCTTTCAACACGTCATTCGATACTACAGCCGCTACCGCTGGGCAGCGCTCTGGAGTATCACCGCCAGCAGCCTGTTTCAGGTGGTGGATTTGGCGGTGCCCTACAGCATCGGCCAGTTGCTCAACGTGCTCTCAGACCAGCCCATTGACCCCCTGAGCCAGGGGATGGTCGATTGGGTAGCCGCCACGGTGAGGTATCCGGCTGGGCCAGGATTGGCGATCGCCCTCTTTTTGGCCATTATCTTCTTCGCTACCGTGGTCCGCGCCCCGATTCAGCCCTGGGTGGCCGACTGGTTCCACTGGGATATTGCCCTGCGCACCCGGCGCGACCACACCCACTCGGTGATTCGCAAGCTGCTGACCCTGCCCCTGGCCTTCTACGACGTGAACAACCCCGGCCGGATCTCGGGGCGGGTGGCGCGGGGCCTGTCAAACCACACCTGGACCTATCCGGAAATTGCCAATCAACTGATCCCCAAGCTGGTGCGCATCACCGGCATCTTCGTTCTGATCTGGTGGATTGACTGGCGCATTGCCCTGGTCTTTTTGGTGTCATTCATCGGCATTCTCAGCTTTAGTCTGAAAGATCTAATTCGCTTGAACAAGAAGGAGCAGACCCTCGACACCTACATGGAGAACACCGAGAGCCGCACCTCGGAGATCATCACCAACATCAAAACCGTGAAGGCGTTTGCGACCGAGCGGGAGGAGCTGCGGCGACAGAGCCAGCGCTTGCAGCGCGAGTTTGCTGTCGTCATTCGCGTCATTCACAAGGGTTACGTCATCCTCGGCACCTGGCAGGATTTGATCGTGCAGAGCTGTGTGTTTGGCCTGCTGGTCATGACGCTGCTGGCTACGCTGCAGGGGCACATCTCGCTGGGGCACTTTATCACTACCCTGACGGTGTCGAGCATGGCCTACTCGGAGCTAGGGCCGATCAGCGAAGTGGGGGAAGTCTTTGCCCGCCGCTACGCCTCGATGCTGCACTTCCACGAGTTTATGGAAGAGCCCCTGGGTACCGATGCCGTGAACCTCACCGACGCTCCCGAGAGCCTGCCCACCTACCAGTTCACCGGCAAGGTGCACTTTGACCAGGTGAGCTTTGGCTACGACGACGAAAAGCCGGTGCTGCAAAATATCGATTTGCTAATCGAGCCCTACCAAACGGTGGCCCTGGTGGGCCGATCGGGTTCCGGAAAGTCAACCCTGGTGAAGCTGCTGTTTCGCTACTTTGATCCCCACAGCGGCCGCATTTTGATCGACGGCGAAGACATTCGCCAGCTGGATGTGACGGGTTATCGGAAGCGACTGGCGATCGTGCACCAGGAAGTGGACGTCTTCAACGGCACCCTGCTCGACAACCTCAAGTACGGCAACCCCACCGCCTCTATGGAGCAAGTGAACGAAGCCTGCCGCATCGCTCGGGTCGACGAGTTTATTCATCGCCTGCCCAAGGGATACTACACCGTAGTGGGTGAGCGGGGGGTGCGACTCTCGGGCGGTCAGCGGCAGCGGTTGGGCATTGCCCGCGCCCTGCTGGTCAACCCCGACGTGCTGGTGTTCGACGAGGCCACCTCTAGCCTCGACTACGAGTCGGAGCGATCGATTCAGCTGGCGATGCGATCGATTCTCGGCACCCGCACCACGCTGATCATCGCCCACCGCCTGAGTACCGTGCGCGAAGCCGACAAGATCGTGGTGCTGGAGGAGGGCCGCATTGCCGAAGTCGGTAACCACGAGCAACTGCTGGCCCACGGCGGCATCTACCACCGCCTACACGTGCTGCAAGAAACCGGCGAAATGGCGAGCTAAGCAAAAGCCCCTGGGTGAATTCATCCAGGGGCTTTTGCTGGAGATTGGACAGCCGGGACGACTATTCCACAAGAATTCTCCTGGAGAACTCCAAGCTTGAGCCTCTCCTCTTGTGAGATGGGCCTCTAGCCCGTCCAGTCAAGGGTCGGCCTAGGGGCATAGAAATAATCCAGTTTAGGGTAGAGGACCAATGCGAGACAGGATCGATCGGCGGTTGCGGACGGCGCTTACCAGGGCATCGCCACCGAGTCCACCGACGATCAATGCGGCTAACGTGGCTCCCAGTTTGGAGTGGCTGTCGGCGGTGAACAGGATAGCGATCGCCAGTACGATAAACACCAGACCAAATGTAGCGGTGACCCATCGGTAGGAGCGCGATCGCATTCCCCTGGGTAGTTCAGGCCTTTCCATAGCGTGACCGATGAACAGTATGGCTTCCCTAACATACCCACAGATTGCCAAGGAGTGGCCTCCTAGCGGCCCACCTTCTGCCTAAAGTGCTCAAGATCCACTACCTTGGGGGCCGTGGGGCTAGCCATACCACTAGACAATCCTAAATCTGACGCGTCAACCTCGACCGGGGCGAGTACAAACTGACCCATAAAGCTGCACCCATGACCAACCAGGTGAATGATCTGCGGTGCCGCCGTCGTTCCAGGCTGCACCCAGCTAACCCCATGGTGGTTAATGACTAAGTGTTTATCGCGCAGGGTGCGGCCCACGCCGTGGTCGTCAAAGTACTGTAAGATTTTGCGAATAGTCTGAAACGACAGGTGCTGACGCAGCCGACTGATGGCGCGGATTTCAAGAATCTGATCCCAGGAGTAGAACACCTCTAGGCGAGAGGCATGTCCCGATCGCTGGGGAACAATAATTCCTGTTTTTTCGAGGTAGGCAAGTCGACCGGGGCTGCTGCGGGCTAAGACAACGGCATGGCGGCGAGGAAACCAATCCATAGCGGGCGCTCCAACACAAACGCTAGATATGGGGCTAACACAAACAACTCTACGCTATGGGTATTGAAATGTCCGGAGTGCGATGAACATTTTTAGAACTTCTGCAATCCTTTAAAAACAAAAAAAATGGGAATCGCTCACCCTGCTTTGAATGCGGCGATTCTAACGTTTCTTGAAGTTTTCTTTGCAAAATCGGAAGGTTGCGCTAGGTCGCTTGTACTACCTTTAGCCACCGCTCACGGGAGGAATTAGCACCACCTCGTCGCCGTCTTCTAGCGGAGTGTCGTCAGCTACAAATTGAAGGTTGAGGCCCAGGCGAGTGCGATCGCGCCAAGCCTCTAACTTGGGATGCTCGGCCAGGGCGCGATCGCGCACCGCCCCCACCGTAGTCCCTTCTGAAAACTGCCACTGGATCTCGGGCTTACCGTAGGCCTCTTGATAAATGGCAAAGAGCTTGACGGTGATGCTGATAGGTTCTGACACTGGGGTCGATCGCTCCTACTTAATATTCTTTATGGCGCTGTTCGTGATGGCGCTACGGGGCGACATCCACCCCCGCCAGCCGAGACACCACCGTTTGAATCGCCGGGGCCAAGGCCTGGAGTACCGGCGACAAAATTACCACACTTCCCGCCGTAATGATGATGGTGCGCGCCGTAGTCAAATTATCCCGCTGAAACTGGAAGAAGCGCTCATCCCAGCGCTCTACCTCAGACTTCAGTTCCTGACGGCTTTCTGCAAACCGCTTTTCCATATCAGTCTGTAAGTCGCTGATCTGCTGAGCAATATCGGCCAGGGTAGGCTCTCGGTCTGGGGTCGTGGTCATAGGCACTCCCGCTATGGTTCAAATTTTAGGCCAAAGCTCTCTGTATTTCCTAGGGAGAGTGGCCATAGATAGGCTCTCCGCCTGGTTTCACTATTGGTAACCTCGGTCCCTGCTTTAAATCTCCAGGCCATAGTAGAGCCATCCGAGTTTGGCTTAGGTGACCCGATGACCCGTTTTACCCTTCTCCGCGCTCACCGTGCTCCAGTTTTAGCGATCGCCCTGGGGGCTGCCCTGGTAGGCGGCTGCGCTAGCGTACCCGATATGGCGGCCCAGCAAGAAGCCATGGCCCCTGAATCCGGTGCAGTGTTAAGCGATGCTGCGCCGACTGCCAACCAGGCGATCGCCCCAGCAGATGCCGAGGCTTCTGATCGAGCCAAGGTTGGCGAAGTTATTGAGCCGGCCCCTAGCGACATTGGGCAGCCAGCGCCTCAGCTGGTTAAGCAGGCCAGCCTGGTACTGGTGCTGGCTGATATTGATGCTGCCGTAGGCCAGGTTCAAACCATCCTGCAGCGATCGCAAGGGGATGTGCTGAGCCTGCAAGATCACCGCTCGCCTGAGGGAACGGCTCAGCAGGTGACCTTGACCCTGCGGGTACCCCAGGCCGAATTAGATGCGGTGCTGAACGCTCTTCGTCCTTTAGGCACCGTGCAGCAGCAGTCGCTGACGGCGGAGGATGTGTCGAGCCAGCTAGTGGACCTCGATGCCCGGCTGAAGAATCTGCGTCAGTCCGAAGCCGCTCTGCTAAAAATTATGGAGCGATCGGGCGAAATTTCCCACGTGCTAGAAGTGGCGCGGGAACTCAGCACCGTGCGCGAGTCGATCGAGCGCATGGCCGCTCAGCAGCAAAACCTGAAGCGGCAGGTGGCTTTTTCGCAGATCTACCTAACCCTGCAAAGCCCGGTCACTCAGGTAACCCCGTTGCGCCCGGTGGGTGAAACTCTCGGCAGCACCTGGGAATCGGCAACTCAATCGGTGAAAGCGTTTACCGTTAGCGGGCTAAAGCTAGGACTCTGGCTGCTGGCCTTTAGCCCCTACTGGGTGGTGCTGGCGGCGGTAGGCTACGGTGGCTATCGACTGTGGCATTATCACACTACCCAGCCCGAACCGGCTGAGGCAGACAATGGTTAAGGTCATGTCTTAGTTAGGGAAAATCCCACGTTCCCTCAGCGGAGTCGCAGGGAACGTGGGGCAACGGCATGTCGCTGGTGCAGTTAGCTGCGCAGCGTTACGCCAAACTGCTTCTCTAGGGTGGCGCGCACTTTTTGGTGGACGGGGTCTACCGTTTCATCGGTGAGGGTTTGGTCGGGGGAGCGGTAAACCAGACGAAAGGCCAGGCTGCGCTGCCCTTGGGGGACGCTTTCGCCTCGGTATTCGTCAAATAGGGCGACCGACTCTAGCAGTTTGCCCCCAGCTTTGGTCATGGTCGTCGTTAGGTCAGCGACAGGGATCTCGAGCGGGGCGTAGAACGCCAGATCGCGATCGCTGGCCGGGAAGGTCGAATACGCGGCAAACTTCACCGACTTTTGCAGCACTGGCACCAGACAGGTCTCCAGCGCCGACCAGTTGAGCTGAAACACGTACACCTCGGCGGGTAGCTGCCGTTGCTGGCGCAATTGGGGATGGAGCTGGCCAAAGCGGCCCAGCTCCATCCGCCCGCGCACCCACAGCGATGCCGTGCGACCGGGGTGAAAACGCGGGTCGGTGCTGTCGGCGCGGTAGTCAACCGTCAGGCCCAGGCGATTGAACACGCCATCGAGAATGCCTTTGGCCTCGTACCAGGTGAGGGGCCGATCTTGACCACTGGTGACCCACTGGTTCGATCGCCCATCACCGCCAACAATGCCACCAACCGCTTCGGCCTCATGGATGCCGCCCTCGTCTTGCCAAAAGATATGGCCGATCTCAAAACCGCTGAGGGGGCCGTTGCCTTGGTTGAGGTTAAATTCGTAGGCGTCGATCAGCCCATCCATCAGATCCTGGCGCAGGGCCGAATATTCAGGAAAAAGCGGGTTGGCGAGGGTGACCTGGCGATCGCTGACCGGCTTAGTCAGCGAGTAGTGCAGCAACTCCGTCAGGCCCGCCGCGCGAAACGTCTCCCGCAGCCTGCGCCGCAGGGCCGCCTCGACCGACAAAAAGCCGCCGATCGCCTTTTGGGGCAGGGTGTCGGCAAAGTGGTTGTAGCCGTAGAGGCGAGCTACTTCTTCAATCAGATCCACCTCGCGCTCCAGGTCGCGGTAGCGGTAGGGGGGCACCGTTACGGCCCACACGCCTGTATCGGCGGTGGGGGCCACCTGGCAGCCCAGAGTTTCCAGCAGCTTCTGAACGGTTTTGGGCGGCAGGTCTTGGGGCTGGTCGCCTAGATTGATGACTTTGCCCAGCAGCTGACTCACCCGGCTCAAGCGCAGGGTAATCACCCGTTCGGGGATGGCCGCGCCGAGGGCGGTGGTGCCGGTGGTCTGGGCAACGACAGTGGCTCCGGCTAGCTCTTGCAGCAGCTGAAGGGCGCGATCGCAGGCCAGCCCCAGCTCTGCCGGGTTCACGCCGCGCTCGTAGCGGGCCGAAGCCTCAGTGCGCAATCCCTGGCTGCGGGCCGACTTGCGAATCGCCGCCGCGTCAAAAAACGCGGCCTCTAGCATTACCGCTTGGGTGCCGTCGTGCACCTCGGTGGCTTCACCGCCCATTACCCCGGCCAGGGCCACGGGCTGATCGTTGGCGGTAATTAATAGCGTCTCGGGGTGAAGTTGACGCTTTTGGCTATCCAGGGTTACTAGAGTTTCGCCGGGTTGGGCATAACGAACGCCGAGGTTGAGGGCGTCCCCAGTAGTTAGCAGGCGATCGCGATCAAAAGCATGCAGCGGTTGCCCCCACTCCAGCAGCACGTAGTTCGTCACATCGACCACGTTGTTAATGGGGCGAGTGCCCGCCGCCACCAGCCGCTGCTGCAACCACTGAGGCGAAGGGCCAAGGGCAACGTTCTCCAGCACCGTGCCGATGTAGATCGGGCAGGCTTTCTCGTCGGGCAGAGCAATTTCTGGAGCCGTGGCGCTTTTTGCGATCGCAGGCGCTTGGGTGACCGGCAGGTGCAGCTCGGCCCCCGTAATCGCCGCCACTTCACGGGCGATACCCACCATGCTCAGGGCATCGGCCCGATTTGCGGTCGAAGTGACATCGAGAATTACATCGTCTAGACCCAGCAGGGGGCGCACGTCTTGCCCCAGCTCCAGGCTGTCGGCGGCAAAAATATGGATGCCTTCAGAATCCTTCGCCAACCCTAGTTCTGCCAGGGAGCAGATCATCCCAGAGGATGGCACGCCGCGCAGCTTACGGGGTTTGATGGTCAAATCTACCACTGGCAGGTAGGTGTCTACTGTGGCCACCGCCACGTAGATGTCGGCCCGCACGTTGGCGGCTCCGCAGACTATAGTTGAAATGTCGGCCTGGCCAATGTCAACTTGGCAAACGCTGAGCTTGTCGGCATCGGGGTGCGGGGTGCGCTCTACCACTCGGCCTACCACCACGCCATCGGCCCAGGTGCGTCTATCTTCAATATCTTCGACTTCAAACCCGGCCATGGTCAGGGCATCGGCTAGCTCTTGGGCAGAAAGCTGGACATTGACGTATTCATTGAGCCAGTTCAGGGATATGCGCATGGTGGGGCTGTCTTGACCGTTAGAACTAGAATGCTGTGGTTTATTGCCCAAACATTCTACCCTGTGGGCATTGCATCTACCCAAGGGCCCCGCGGTCTACTGTACACCTGACTCGCTATTGAGAATAGGGAGCAGGAGTTTATCGACTTTTCACATTTCCTGCGGATTTCGGGCAGAAGTATATATCCCTTTGGGTGAATGCTATAACCCCTCTCGGAAACAGGGAATAATTGGGGTAATGTGGCATTACCGAAAGGGGTCGGCCCTCCCAATCGTCGCGATCGCGGCCTTGGGGCTGCCCTGTGATTGCCCTGCTGCTGGTCAACTACCGCTTGCCGTGGCCTTCGGGCCGCGTCTAGATACCCACCCTTCTGGGCCGCATGAGCTACTGCATCAACCCTGATTGTTCTAAGCCTAAGAATCCCCCCACGGTTAACCAGTGTCAAACCTGTGGGGCCGATCTCCTGCTGCGGGGCCGCTACCGAATGATTCGTGCCCTGGGTCGCGGTGGTTTTGGGGCGACCTTTTTGGCCCGCGATGAGCTGCTGCCCGGCAAGCCCCCCTGCGTCATCAAACAGCTGCGCCCCTCCGCCGAAGCGCCCCACGTGCTCGAAATGGCGCGCGATCTGTTTAAACGGGAAGCCAAGATCCTGGGAATGATTGGCAACCATCCCCAGCTGCCCCGCCTGCTTGACTACTTTGAGAGCGGGACAGAGTTTTTTTTGGTGCAGGAATATATCAATGGCCTCACCCTACAGCAGGAGGTCAAGCGCGGTGGCCCCTTCACTGAGGCTGGGGTCAAGCAGTTCCTCAGCGAAATTTTGGCGATGGTGCAGTACGTCCACGACAACCACGTCATTCACCGCGACATCAAACCCGCCAACATCATTCGCCGCGATCAGGATAAAAAACTGGTGCTGATTGACTTTGGGGCGGTAAAAGACAAGGTCAACCCAGCCCAGGCCGCCAACTCCGACCAGACGGCCCTGACCGCCTACGCCATTGGCACCCCCGGCTATGCGCCCCCCGAGCAAATGGCTATGCGCCCCGTCTACGCCAGCGACATCTACGCCCTGGGGGTGACCTGCATTTATTTGCTGTCGGCCAAAGCCCCCAAAGACCTCAACTATGACCCCAACAATGGGGAACTGCTGTGGCGTGAGCACGTGCACATTAGCGATCACTTTGCTGGCGTGCTGCAAAAGATGTTAGAGATTTCGGTCAAGCACCGCTACCAAACCGTGGAGGCTATCCATCGCGACCTAGACCTCGAACCCTATATGGAAAGCCTGGCTCAGAACATGGCCTTTCCAACGTCATCGGGGTCGGCCACCAGCGGGTATAGCAACGGCCACGGGCCGGTCAGTGGTTCTTCACCCCATTCCGCTATCAGCAACTCAGGGGGCGGGTCGCCGTCGGCTCGCATGGCGGCAGCAATTCGGGCTCGGCGGGAGCGATCGCACTCCGACGCCAAGAGCGTTCCCCTGGTGCCGCTGCGCAACGGGTCGCCTACGCCACTGCCCCGGGCCGCCACCGCCCTTTCTTCCGAAGATGTGAAGCAAAAATACACCAAAGGTCGCCGCGACTTTTCGCTGCAAACCTTTAAGGATCTCGACCTCCAGCGCACCCTGCTGGTTGAAGCTAACTTTAATCAATCAAAGCTGCCCAACGCCAACTTCCAAGGTTCTGATCTGAGCAACGCTAACTTTGGCCGCGCCAATCTCTGCAAAGCAACTTTGCGCAATGCCAAGTTGGTCAAGGCCTACTTTCACTACGCCAACCTGGAGGGGGCTGATCTGCGGGGGGCCAACCTGGCCAACGCCTGTCTGTCGAACGCCAACCTGCGGGGGGCTAACCTCTGTGGGGCCGACCTGACGGGGGCGCTAATTTCCGCCGACCAGTTGGCCTCGGCTCGCACCAACTGGTCTACGGTGATGCCCAACGGCCGTCGGGGTGTACTCTAGGGCAGCGCTGCCGCCTTGGCCTGGGGTGAAGGAGCGCCTGGGTTGATGGGGGATTCGGCCTCTGGCAGCAGCTGACGGGAGTTGCGCAGCGCCACCAGGGCCTCTTTGATGATCACGGCGGCGGGGACGGCCACAATGACCCCCAGCAGCCCACCTACCCTGGCCCCCGACAAAATGGCGATGAAGACCCAGAATGGGTTTAACCCGGTGACGCTGCCCAGCACCCGGGGGGCAATGCCGTTTTCGACCAGCTGCTGCACAACTACGGCAGAAATCAGCATGGGAATGGCAATTTTGATATCTCGCAGGGCCACGAGCAGGGTGACGATGATTACCCCAACGGTGCCGCCAAAGGGCACCAGCGCCAGCAGCCCCACGGTGAGGCCAAACAAGGAGCCAAAGGGTACGTTCAGCAGGCCAAAAATGATCGTCAGGGCGGTGCCAAAGCAGCTAGCGACAATGAACTGACCTAAAAAATAGTTGCGAAAGCTCTGGCGTAGGGTCTCTGAAAAGGGCTGCTGGAGTCGGGTCGGCAGCAGCCCTACCACCCCTTCCCACACCTCTTCGCCGTGCTGAAGCAGGTAGAAGGTGAGTACCACGGTCAGCACCACGTCAAGCAGCTTGTTGGCGGTAAACACCGCCACGTTGATGGTGAGGTTGAGGGCTTCCCCGGCGATGGACTGGATCTCGCGCTTGAGGCGATCGCTGGTTTGAGCAATCAGTCCATCGAGGTTGATCGGCCAGCCCCATTCAGCCATCTTGCCGTCGAGCATCATAAGCTGGGTTTTGCCTGAGTCAAACCAGTCGGGCAGGCGCACCACCAGCTGCTGACCCTGGTCGATGACGAAGGGTAGCACAGTGATAGCCAGGCCCGAAAACCCGACCAGGGCCAGCACCAGCACCAGGGTTGACGCCAAGCCACGCTTGAGGCCAAGGGTTTCGAGGCGACCCATGGGGTAGCTGAGCAAAAACGCCAGCAAACCTGCGATCAGCACGGTGACTAAAATTGAGCGGAAATAGCCAAAGATGACGGCCACTGCCCAGACGTTGAGAACAAGCAGCGGCGTGGCCAGTAGCACTAGGACTGACTGCGCCATAGGGCTAAGCTTCTCCCACCAGCGGGCTAGCCAGCTGGTGGCGATCGGTTCGTTACCGTGGGCTGCACCGTACTCCATAGGTCTGCTCATGGGGGCCAGGGTCGATTGCGTGGCCTTATGGCCATCTATAGCCTAAGGCAAAGCAGCGGGTTTCAATCTGGGGCGATTCCAAAACGGATACTCGTTCTGAGTCGGGTTCCGAACGCTACGCGAATCGCGCTTTTTTGTCAGCCCGGTGAAGATGTGCCTCTAGCGCTAGGTACTTCAAAGGGTAATATGTAAACAATTTAAAACAAATCTCTCTAGAGTCCAGTTTGATCGGTTCAGCTCATTACTTCAGTTAGTTATTCTATGCTAGCTTCCCATCCCGCCTCGACCTCAGGGATTCTTCTCAAGCAGCCCCATCCCCAAAAGGTGCTGGTGCTGGGCGACAGTCTGGTGTACGGCTTTGGCGACCCTGAAGGCGGCGGCTGGGTTGAGCGCCTGCGCCGCTTGACCATGGCCCCAGGCCGTGAGGGGGCAGTCTTCTACAACCTGGGGGTGCGCGGGGATGGGGTCGGCCAGGTGAAACAGCGCCTCGACCATGAGTTTCGCAATCGAGGCGAGCTGCGCAACCGGGTGCCCGATCTGCTGGTGCTGTCGGTGGGGCTCAACGACTCGGCGCGGGTGGGCAACACCCTGGGCCGCAACCGCACCGACTTTGACGAGTTTCAAGAGCAGATGGAAGCCCTGCTAGACCAGGCGCGGCGGCTGTGCCCGGTGCTGTTTGTGGGAATGACGCCGGTCAATGAGCAGGCCATGCCCTTCTCCGAGGTGCTGTACTATACCCACAGCGATCAGTGGCGCTACCGCGAAGCCACCCGTTTAGCCTGCACCAGCCACAACATTCCCTACCTGGACGTGCTCAACCTGTGGATGGGTCGGGGTGAGGCCTGGTGGCAACCGCTGATTTCTGTGGATGGCCTGCACCCCAATGTGGCCGGTTACCGGGCGCTGCTACAGGATATTCTCACCTGGGATGCCTTTCAGTCCGCCGTCGATGTGCCCGTGGGTCAAGCCTAGCTACGCTGCCGTCTCTGGTTTGATATTGCTATGATTGCCGCTGACGAACCGGCCTCTAGCCCAGCCGCCGATCCTAATATTTCCCGATCGGTAGGCGATCGCCGGGCGGCGGGCAAGGCTCTGCGGCAGCAGGTCAAGCGCTCTGACCTAGGCACCTATTCCCCTCTAGAGAATCGCCCTGACCCGGTAGACCTGCTCCAGGCCGAGGCAACCACTCGCCTGCAAACCCTGGTGCCGCTGCGCTATGGGCGCATGCTGGCGTCGCCCTTTGCCTTTTTGCGAGGCTCGGCGGCGGTAATGATGGCTGATATTGCCCCAGCGCCGACCACCGGCATTGAGGTGCAGGCCTGCGGCGACATGCATGTGTCGAACTTTGGGGTGTTTGCCTCGGCTGAGCGCAACCTGGTATTTGCCATCAACGATTTTGACGAAACCTACCCCGGCCCCTGGGAGTGGGATCTCAAGCGCTTAGCGGCCAGCATTGTGGTGGCGGGGCGATATTTGGGGGGCGATCGCCCCCTCTGCCAAAACTCAGTGCAAGCGGCGATCGCATCCTACGCCCAGCACTTGGCTATCTACGCCGACCTGCCCTATCTCGATCTGTGGTACGACACCATTACCGAAGCCGAGCTGCTCGAAAAACTCCCCGACAGCGCCGAGAAGTATGCCCAGCGAGTATTGGATAAGGCGCGCGATCGCAACCACCTGCAAGTGCTCGACGAAATGACCAGTCTGGTGGACGATCGCCACCACATTGTCGAGTCGCCGCCGCTGGTGGTACGGGCCGAGCCCCTGAGCGATGGCCCCACGGTACTAGCTGCCGTGGAGGCGTTGATGCAAGACTATTTAGGCTCTCTGAGCGGCGATCGCCGCTTCTTGCTGTCGCGCTACCGGCTGCTAGATGTTGCCCACAAGGTAGTCGGGGTAGGCAGCGTCGGTACCCGCTGCTGGGTGCTCTACCTGGAGGGCAAAGACGCCAGCGACCCCCTGTTTTTGCAGGTTAAAGAGGCGCAGCCTTCGGCCCTGGCCGCCTATTCCTCGGCGCAGTGTAGACACCGACTGCCCGACGACCACCAGGGGCGGCGGGTGGTGATTGGCCAGAAGTTGATTCAGGGGTCTCCCGATATTTTTCTGGGCTGGGGCAGCCTCAACGACACCCACTACTACATTCGCCAACTGCGCGATATGAAAGGCGGCTTTAAGCTCGAACCCAATAAGTTTCAGGTGTCAAGACTGCCCGACTACTGCACTCTCTGCGGCTGGGCGTTGGCCCTAGCCCACGCCAAATCGGGCGATGCGGCCATGCTGACAGGCTACATTGGCAAAGGCAATGCTCTGGCCGATGCTCTGGTTTCCTTTGCCGAAGCCTATGCCGACCAAACCGAGCGCGACTACGATCGCCTGGTGACCGCCGCTAAGCAGGGGAGGATTCCCGTTGCTGACGACGAGTAGGGGTCTAGTCGAGACAGCCTTCGTCCAAATCTGAGCCGGTAGTCGGCGGCAGACCAGACGGTTGAATTGGACGGCCCAAGATCATGCTCTGGGGTCGCCTGTTTGGCAGCGGCTGGGGTGGAGCTACTTCGCACAGGGCCTCGACCTCGATTTCGACCAGCATATCGGGGTTCATCAGGGCGGGAATTTCGACGGTGGTGTTGACCGGGGGATGGTCGGCAAACAGTTCGTGGTGGGCCTGGGCGACCTCTGCCCAGCGGCCCATGTCGGTGATATAGATGCGGGTGCGCACCACATCGCTGAGGTCGGCATCCAGTTCTGCTAGGGCCTGCTGGATGATCTCAAAGCAGCGCTTGGTTTGGGCATAGGCGTCACCGGGGGCAAAGGTGCCCCCCTGGCCATCGCTGGGGGCGGTGCCCGAAACAAAAATCTGCTGGCCCACCCGCAGCGCCCGACAGTAACCGACCTGCTCTTCCCACGGGGTGCCCGAAAATGCTCGCTGCCGCGCCATGACCCTGCCTAAGGTAAAATCAGCCCCAGCATAGCGTTATTCCTGGATGGTGTCGGGCATTTCAACCCGATGGTGGTTCGGAGCATTTCGGGGATGCCTGCCCTGACCTATGAAGAGCGTTGAAGGTGGCGCAGAATGGGTGATTGGCTCTGGGGCTGCGCATGGGCGATGCTTGGGTCTAGGGCAGGGTAACGTCAAGACTGGCTGACAGCTAACCGCAGGTCTATGGTGGTTTTCTCAAAAGTAGGGATGGCGGTGCTGGCTATTGCGGTCGGTAGCGGTGGGGTAGTAGCTCTGTTTTATGGGGCGATCGCCCTGGTGGAGCGCTTTGCCCCAGGACGGAGCAAAGACCGCATTTTGCCCTGGGTCTTTTTGGCCCCGGCGCTGCTGCTGCTGGCGGCCTACCTGGTGATTCCGACGGTGTTGACGGTCTACGTCAGTCTGCTCGACGCGCGATCGCAGTCCTTCGTCGGCCTCAGCAACTACATCTCTCTCTTGGCCGACCCGGGGATGGGCGAGGCCTTGCGCAACAATATTTTTTGGCTGGTGGGGGTGACGGGGGTCAGCGTCAGCCTGGGGCTGCTGATCGCGGTGCTGGCCGACCGGGTGCGCTATGAACCCTTGCCCAAGACGCTGATCTTTTTGCCCATGGCGATCTCCTTCGTGGGGGCCAGCGTGATCTGGAAATTTATCTACGCCTTTCGCCCGGCGGGGACTGCCCAGATTGGTTTGCTGAATGGGGTGATCACCGCGCTGGGCTTTGAGCCGGTGGGCTGGCTGGTGGAGCGATCGCTGAATAATTTCGCCCTGATCGCCATCATGATCTGGCTGCAAACCGGCTTTTGCATGGTGCTACTGTCGGCGGCGGTGAAGGGCATTCCCCACGAAATTCTTGAAGCCGCGCGCATCGATGGGGCCAGCGAGATGCAGATTTTTTGGCGCATTGTCGTGCCCATGATTCGCTCCACCATTCTGGTGGTCTCAACCACCACCGTGCTGCTGGTGCTCAAGGTGTTTGACATTGTGTACGTGATGACGGCGGGCAACCAGGGCACCGAGGTAATCGCCAGCCGCATGTTTAAGGAGATGTTTAGCTTTCGCCACTACGGTCGCGGCAGCGCGATCGCCGTGATTCTCCTCCTCGCCGTCATCCCCATCATGGTCGTCACC
>QBLT01000350.1 GCA_003249105.1 Leptolyngbya sp.
GTCGCGGTGTCTTTCAACAACACCTTGAGGCTATCGGTTAATACTAGAGGGGCAACATCCATGATCTGAGCTCGAAAACAAGATAGGTCTCTCTAGACTAATGGATGATTATTTGCTTGGAACACTCTAACTCAGGCTCCACTGTCACTGACAGGGGAGAATTAGCCAGCAAAAAACCGCGCCTAAAAGTCCTGTGATATTCTCAGGAGAACAGTGGCGCGATGCCAGAATTGTCTAATTTTCAGCCCTTTTAACCCTATGACGTTAACTCGACGGTGGTTTGGCCAGGCCTGCCTGGGAGTGGCGACGGCGCTAGTAGCAGCGGCCTGCGGCGGTGGCGGTGGCGGTGATGTGGTCAAGGTCGGCTCTAAAGACTTTACCGAGCAGCTGATCATCGGCGAAATGTACGCCCTGGTGCTCGAAGAAAACGGTTTGACCGTCGAGCGCAAGCTCAACCTGGGGGGCACTCCGGTGGCCCAAGCCGCCATTGAGAGCGGCGAAATCGACCTCTACCCCGAGTACACTGGCACCGCGCTGCTCACCGTGCTCAAGCTGCCGGTCAGCAGCGATCAACAGGCGGTCTTCGACACCGTCAAGCAGGCCTACCAGGAGCAATTTAACCTGGTGTGGCTCGACCCCTCACCGATGAACAACACCCAGGCCCTGGCCATGACCGAGGAACAGGCCGACGCCCTGAGCATTCGCACGATCTCTGACTTCGCCGCCCAGGCCAGCAACCTGACGCTGATTGGGCCACCGGAGTTTGAGGTGCGCGAAGACGGACTGCCCGGCCTGCAAGCGGCCTACGGCAATTTTTCTGTCAAAGAATACAAAGCCGTAGATGCGGGCCTGCGCTATAAGGGTCTGGTGGATGGCGAAGCCGATGTGGCCGTGGCCTTTGGCACCGATGGCGAAATCAGCGCCTTTAATCTGGTGGTGCTCGAAGACGACAAGGGGCTGTTTCCGCCCTACCAGGTAGCCCCCATTGTCAGCCAGGCCGCGCTGGATGCTAACCCTGCGATCGCTGAGGCCCTTAACCAGGTTTCGCCCCTGCTCAACGATGAGGTCATGCGCCAGCTCAACTACGAGGTCAGCGGCAACCAGCGCGAACCAGCAGACGTTGCGCGAGAATTTTTGGTCGATGCGGGCCTAGTTGCAGAATAACCCCCTGGCGGAATATCCCCTAACGAGCAGCCCCCCAAAGAAAAGCCATGAGCAACCTTCAGTTTGACGACGTTTCGCTGCGGTTTGCTGGGGGTGCCCGACCGGCGGTGAACCGGGTGACTTGCCAGGTCAACTCAGGGGAAATTGTGGTGATTTTGGGGCCGTCGGGCTGCGGCAAAACCACGCTGCTCAAGATGGTCAACCGCCTCTACGAACCCACCGCAGGCAATATCTTTCTCGATGGGACGAATATTCGCCAGCTCAAGGCGACCAAGCTGCGGCAGCAAATCGGCTACGTGATTCAGCAGTCGGGGCTGTTTCCCCACATGACGGTGGCCGACAATGTGGCGGTGGTGCCCAAGCTGTTGGGCTGGCCCAAGCCCCAGATTCAGGCCCGCATCGACGAGCTGCTGGACTTGGTGAAGCTGTCACCGGGGGAATTTCGCGATCGCTACCCCGCTCAACTTTCTGGCGGCCAGCAGCAGCGGGTGGGCATTGCTCGGGCGCTGGCGGGCAACCCCGCCATTATGCTGATGGATGAGCCCTTTGGGGCGATCGACGCGATCACGCGCACGGCGTTGCAGGACGAGATTTTGCGCCTCCAGGGCCAGCTCAAAAAGACGATTCTGTTTGTTTCCCACGATGTGGAAGAGGCCCTGCGCCTGGCCGATCGTATCTTGATCATGCGTCTGGGCGAAGTGGTGCAGTTTGACACCCCCTTTAACCTGTTGACCCGACCCGCTGATGAGTTTGTGCACACCTTACTGGGTGCCGACGACATGGTGCGCCAGCTGGGTCTGCTGCGGGTGGGTGCGGCAATGATGGCGCTGCCGCCCAACTACAGCAACGGCCACAACCCTACTCTCTCCCATCTAGACAGCCTGCGAGATGCGCTGTCGCTGATTCTGAAAACCGGGGCACCAGCCCTGACCGTGCTAGAAGAAGGCAACCCGGTGGGTCTGCTCACCCTTGACCACATTCGCGAGTCGGCGGTGAACGGACGATGAGCTATCTGCTGAGCAACCCCGGCGACGTGCTGACCCTGCTGCTGCAACACCTGCGGATGACGGGGATTGCGCTGGGGATTGCGATCGCCCTCGCCGTCCCCCTCGCTCTGCTGGTCTCGCGCCTGCGCTGGCTAGCGGTGCCCGTCCTCGGCGGGCTGGGGGTGCTCTACACCATTCCCAGTCTGGCGCTGATTATCTTTTTGGTGCCGCTGTTTGGCCTCAACGCCACCTCGGTGATTGTGGCCATGGTGCTCTATACCCAAGTAATTTTGGTGCGCAACCTGACGGTGGGGCTGGCGGGCATTAACCCGGCGGTGCTGGAGGCGGCGCGAGGCATGGGCATGAGCGTGGCCCAGCGCTGGTGGCGGGTGCAGGTGCCGCTGGTGCTGCCGGTATTTTTGGCCGGGGTGAGAATTGCGGCGATCGTTGCCATTGCGATCGCTACAATCGGGGCCAAATTCAACGCGGGCGGGCTGGGTAAGTTGTTGTTTGACGGTATTCAAACCAACCGCTATGACAAGATTGTGGCGGGTGCGATCGCCGTGGCGGTTCTAGCTTTTGTAATTAATGGCCTGCTGCTGGTCCTAGAACACTACACTCAACCCCAGCGGCGACTAAAAGAAAAACTATAAGTTACAGCTCCCGGTTCGCTCATTTTTAAGTGAGGTCAGCCAATTGGGTTAGGTTTGGGCTATGGATCCCCCCCTAACCGTTATCACAGAACGGGTTGACGATATTCCCCTGCTGTTGGCCCAACTACAGCGGATGGACGTGCAACCCCTGCTCGACGACGCCTTTCCGACCCATGGGAACTGGCAAGGGCTCAGTTTAGGCCATGTGGCGATAGTTTGGCTGAGCCATATTTTGGCTCAAGCGGATCACCGGTTAAACCCCGTGCAGGCTTGGGTAGAGCGCCATCAGGAAACCTTGCAACAAGGTTTGCAGCAACCGGTTCGCGCCCTTGACCTGAGTGACGACCGCCTAGAAAGCGTGTTGCGATATCTCAGTGATGATGCCCAATGGGCGTTGTTTGAACCGGCTTTGAATCAGCGTCAGATTCAGGTGTATGACCTGCACCCCAAACGGCTGCGGTTGGATAGCACCAGCGTCAGCGGGGATTGGACGGTCAATGAGTCGGGGCTGTTCCAGTATGGCCATAGCAAAGACCATCGCCCCGACCTGCCGCCACTGAAGCTGATGCTGGCGACGCTAGATCCGCTCGGGCTACCGATAGCGACCGAGATTGTCCCCGGGCAGAAAGCCGACGACCCTCTTTACATTCCGGCCATTCAACAGGTGCGCTACAACCCTCAGCCAGTCCGGGTTGCTCTACGTGGGTGACAGCAAAATGGCCAGCTTAAGTACCCGCTGCTTTCTCCAGGCGACGGGCGACTACTATCTCTGTCCGCTCGGTGGGACTCAGCTCAAGGCGGTGGCGATGCAGACCTACCTAGACCCCGTGGAGCAAGGGGTCGTCGAGGTGCAGGAGATTCACTACGACTATGCCGATGGTCACACCGCGCTGATTGCCCGCGGCTATGAGCAGAATCATACTAAATCCGGATAGCATACACCCGAAATGATTAGGTCTGTCATGCAGGCCACCAATGATAGTTGGTTAGGGCTTTAATCTCGGATTGCATCGACAGCAACGTTCGGCAGCGGGCCTCAAGGACATCTTCGAGATCATTGAGGGCGTCAAAGCAGCGGTTGACTTAGAGTAGCCCAAGCAAATAATCATCCATTATGGTATGAGAGACCTGTGTTGTTCTTCCCCTGAGATGATGGATGTTGCCTCTGTAGTATTAACCAATAGCCTCAAGGTGTTGTTGAAAGACACCTCGACCCGGCTGAAAGGAACAGAGCGCCGACAATTTATGGCGCAAGTGGTTCAATCGCTAGG
>QBLT01000351.1:0-752 GCA_003249105.1 Leptolyngbya sp.
GAACTAGCCTGAAACTCTAGCATCTTTAGGCTCCCCTGAGAATGAAATGGCCCTGTTCTCTACATATTGAGAAAAAAATTCTTCTCTTGTCGCACTCACAGTGCCCCCTTCTACCAGCTATGGGGTCAGTTTGTCGCCATAGCCCAATCTCCGCATCCACCCTGCGAAATATCAGTTGAGCGATCGGTGAGCATGCAGCTGCAACCCGAATTTTAGTCCGAGAGATTCCCGGATACCAGTTGGTAACCGTCTCTAACATGACATCACCTAGCACCAGCTTAGGCCTGAGTTATTGCTCTGACCTAAGCTGGCGGGTTAGAAAGCGCTACTGCGCTACTGCCGACACCTGTACCCGTTGCAGGCTCTCAGCTAGCTGGCGCACTACGGCGATCATAGCTAGAGAGTTATCGAGTCGGTTGACGGCAGAGCCAACGCCAACGCCAGCGGCTCCAGCGGCGATCGCCATCGGAGCCGTCACATCCGACAGCCCCGAGGCACAGAGCACCGGCACCGACACAGCGCGAGAAATCGCGTGGGCAGCGGCCAGCGTCGGCGCAGCTTTCTCAATTAGCCCCAGGGTGCCGGGGTGGGTGGGCTGGCTAGAGGTGCCCCCCTCGGTCTGAATGATGTCGGCCCCAGCGGTCACCAAAGCTTCGGCCAGGCTCACCTGCTCATCCAGCGCCAGAATGTGGGGCACCGTGACGGACAGCGTGATCTGGGGCAGCAGGGCGCGGGTGCGGCGGGGGAGCTCT
>QBLT01000351.1:762-3841 GCA_003249105.1 Leptolyngbya sp.
GGTCAGCTCTAGCACCTCGGGCGCTTCAAACCGGCGACCCTGGGCGTAGAAAGCGTCGAAGTTGCCGATTTCAATCAGGTCAGCCCCAGCCGCCACCGGGGCGAGAAAGGCCTCGGCCTCGACGGCAGAAACGCAGATGGGCAGAGTTGTGGCGGCCTTGGCCAGGCGAACCAACTCCGCATCGGCGGCGATATCGACAAAGGTGGCACCGCCCTGGTCAGCGGCCTTCACCACGGCCACCACCCGCTGGGGGTCAAAGTTGGTGAGACCGCTGATGATTTTAAGGGCGCTGCGGGTATCGAAGGCGCGTTGTAAGTCAGAGCGCATAGGTCTATCTCTCAAGATTGGGCAGTGACCCGCCCAGCTGGGCGGGGGCTAGTTTGACCTATTGTTGCACTGTTGGCCGAATTGCGGATAGCCCCATGTTTGGAGTTCTTAGTTCTCAGTTTTGAGTTTTGAATTCGGCTGCCAACTCAAAACTCAAAACTTAGAACTCCACCGCCGCCACCGCTGTCGCCACAGCCGCTGGGTGATGTAAAACGGGCTGACCAGACTGTAGAGATAGAGTCTCATTTCGCAGGCGGTCACCGTATCGCTGACCACCTCACCCTGGTATTTGACCAGGTGCCGCACAATTTTGCGCATATCGTTGACCAGGTAGGCATGGGCCACCAGCGGCCGCTGCCACAGGGGCAGGCTGAGCATGCGCGTGCGATGGCGGCTAAGACCAATGCCCCGAAACATTTGCAGCAGATAGTCGCGCTCAAACCGACTGGACGGAATCTCGTGCTGCATGCGCATGGCCGGGTTGTACCAAATCTCCCAGCCGTGGCGCTGCATGTGGATCACCACCTCCAGATCTTCTCCAGCGGCCCGAAAGCCAATGGCATCGGCTAGCGACAGCTGCTCGGGCACGCTGCTTAGCCAGGCCTGCCGCCGCACCACCAGCCCCGCCGCTGGCGGCAACACTTTCTGTTTGGGTGCATAGAGCAGGGGTGCAGACCCACGCTCGGTCAACGCCAGCAGCGACCCAATGCGGCCAAAGTTCGGCGGTGGGGCAACTTCAAAATCACCTTGAATGCGGCTGCCAAAGGCCCCCGCCTGGGGATGGGTCTGGCCAAAGCGGTGGGCCGCCACCACCCAGCCCAGGGCCGGGTGGTTGTCGTCGTCTAAAAACCCGACTAAGGGGCTGCGGGCTAGGGTGATGGCGTGCTGACGAGCATAGCCAGCCCCCTGTCGCGGCTCAAAGGCATAGCGCAGGGGAATATCCTGGGGCCACTGCTGCTGATAGGTTCTGAACACCTGGGCGGTGCCGTCGGTGCTGTTGTTGTCAACGACAATCACCTCCCAGGCAAGGTGCTCGGTGCCCAGCTGAGCGAGCAGGCAGTCGAGCACCTTGGGCAGGCGGTGCTCACCGTTGTAGGTGCAGATCACCACCGAGAGATCCAGCACTTCTTTGCCGGGGGCAGCATTGGCCAGCTTCAGCCGCAAACGCCGCAGCAGGCGTTGGGTGTAGCTGGGCAATGGTCGGCTGGCCATCGCCCGATGTTGAGAGCCTGGGGTGCCCAGTCGTCTGGGGGGCAGAGCGCCTACCCCGCTGGGAAATGATGCAGCTGCCGTCAAAGAAGATTCAGTCATAGATACCAAACCCTTTGCGCTACTGGGTGACGTTCCCCAGTGTGCCCGTGGGAAATGGCCCAATATCTAGGTTGATTGCTGAATCTGGCAGCAATGGCGGCTAGGTCAGTGCAGCCCTGGCTCAATCTGGCTGATGGGGATAAAGCTCTCGTTGGGCAGCAGCACAGGGCGATCGCCAAAGATCAGCTTGCCGCGATGGGTCTTAGTGCTAATGGCAATGCCGATGGGGCGCTGCACATCCTCAGGGTGCACTTCGTAGTAGGTGCGGTAAATTTGCCGCGCCGACTTGAGCAAAGCCGGATTAAGCGCCGTGGGCAGGGCGCCTTCCGGTAGCTGGCTGGGCAGTGGGCTAGAAGAAGGGGGTTGCTGTAGACCGTACACGGCTCACCTGTGCGCTTATAGACAGACTCTAACTCGATCTTTCCAGGGGCGGCAAATTCTAGAAGAGCTTCTAGAAAGAACTTTACGACAGGGCGCTGAGCAGGGCTTCGCCCATGGCTTTGCAACCCACCTGGGTCATGGTTTCAGACATGATATCGCCAGTTCGATAACCCTGATCTAAGACTTTTGTCACGGCTTGCTCGATGCGATCAGCGGCGGCGGGCTGGTCGAGGCCGTAGCGCAGCATCATGGCGGCGCTTAGCACCTGGGCCAGGGGGTTGGCCTTGTCTTGCCCGGCGATGTCGGGGGCCGACCCGTGGACGGGTTCGTAGACCCCCGGCCCGCTGGCCCCCATGCTAGCGGAGGGCAGCATACCGATGCTGCCGGTGAGCATCGCCGCCGCATCGGAGAGAATGTCGCCAAACAGGTTACCGGTCACGATGGTGTCAAACTGTTTGGGCCAGCGAATCAGCTGCATGGCCGCATTGTCTACATACATGTGGGTGAGGGTGACGTCGGGATAGTCGGCGGCCAGGGCGGTGATGCGATCGCGCCACAGCTGCGATACCTCCAGCACGTTGGCCTTATCCACCGAGCACAGCTGACCCCGGCGCTTTTGGGCGGTCTCAAAGGCGACCTTGCCGATGCGATCGATTTCGCGATCGGTGTAGGCCATGGTGTTGACCCCCCGCTTCTGCCCCGTCTCCGTCTCGAAAATACCCTTGGGGCTGCCAAAGTAGATGCCCCCGGTCAGCTCCCTCACCACCATAATATCCACACCCTCCACCACCTCCCGCTTCAGGGAAGAGGCGTCAATTAGCTGGGGCAAAATGGTGGCGGGGCGCAGGTTGGCGAAGAGTTCTAACCCGGCTCGCAGACCCAGCAGCCCTGTCTCAGGTCGCTGGTGCCGAGGCAGCGTATCCCATTTGTAGCCCCCGATCGCCGCCAGCAGCACCGCATCGCTGGCTTTGCAGGTCTTCAGAGTCGCCTCGGGTAGTGGCTCCCCAGTCTCATCGATTGCCGCCCCGCCAATCAGCGCTTCCTCAAACTCAAAAGCCAG
>QBLT01000351.1:3851-4068 GCA_003249105.1 Leptolyngbya sp.
CCCCGCCCCCCGCCACCGCCATAATCTCAGGGCCAATGCCGTCGCCGGGCAGCAGGGTAATGCGATAGGTCGAAGTCATAGCGTTGGAGAAATGTGGTTTTAGACGTAGGGTGCATTCGCGAAGCAATGCACCATTGATGTCGCCAAACGGTACATGCATTCAATCGATTCAATATCATACCCCCAGGGGCCAACCCTTCCCCACCTCCCCTATCAC
>QBLT01000352.1:0-757 GCA_003249105.1 Leptolyngbya sp.
GGCTCGCCGGGGTTGGGGCTAAACAAAAACCGAATGCCGTCGGCCCCGTTGGCAGTGGGGGCAATGGGGGTCAGCTCGACCTCGAACTGCACCCGATCCATGGCCAAGGGCTTGAGTTCGCTGACCAGGCGCGTCTCTAGCTTTTGGGCCACGCCCTGGCGCAGCTGGGTGAGCTGGGCGCAGGCCTCCGTCAAGATCTCCTGGGTCTTCTCTACATCGGCTTCCAGGGCTTCGATGGATTGGCCTTCTCCCGAGAGTTCGGCTAGGGCCTGGTTGACCTCGTCGCGGTAGGCCACCAGCTCGGGCAGGGTGCGGCTAAAGCGGCGGCACAGGGCCTTGAGCTGACGCATGCGCTCTTCCACGTCTTCGAGTCGCTGGGGGTCGGCCTCGACGCTGGCCCCATAGGCGTTGATGGCGCGCCCGGCCTCTTCGATCTGGGTGAGGGCTTCGCTGACCATGCTCAAAATCGAGGTAATGGCCGGGTCGTAGCGCTCCATGTCGATTAGGATGGCTTCGGCTTTGCCCAGCAGGTCGGCGCAGGCGCTTTCCCCCGCATCGCTCTCGTAGAGTATTTGGTAGGCGGCGTAGCTATTTTGCTGGAGGTCAACGCTGTGGTTAAGGCGATCGTGCTCCTGGGCGAGGAGATCTAGTTCGTTGGGGTCATCGAGCTGGGCCTGCTCTAGGTCTTGGCGGTGCATGCGCAGCAGGTCGAGCTGGTCGCGGCGCTGCTGGTCGGCCTTGCGGCGGGGGTCTAGCC
>QBLT01000352.1:767-4064 GCA_003249105.1 Leptolyngbya sp.
GTCTAGCCGTTTTTTGGCCTGGGCGGCTGCGTCGTAGGCGGTGGCGACCCGCTGGCGCTGGGGGACGAGGGGGGCACCGCCGAAGCCGTCGAGCCACTCCCGCTGGCGATCGCCTGAGCCGAGCAGCACCGTCTGCCCCTGGGCGGTGATTTCGACCAGCTTTTGCCGCAGCCCCTCGAGCTGGGGCCGGGTGGCGGGGCTGCCGTTGAGAAAGGAGCGGCTGCGCAGGGCTTTGCCCAGGGTCAGCTCGCGCCGCAGCACGAGGGCACCGTCGGCGGCGGGGAACTCCTGCTCAGCTAGCCAGGTGTGGATGTCTTGGGGTACGTCAAAGGTGGCTTCTACCAGGGCTTTTTGGCTGCCCGATCGCACCAGTCGCTGGTTGGCTTTGCCCCCCAGGGCTGCATCGATCGCGTCGAGGATGATCGATTTGCCTGCCCCGGTTTCGCCCGTGAGCACATTTAACCCGGCTTCGAGCCGCAGATCGAGATGATCGATCAGGGCAAAGTTCTCAATGTGCAGGGCGGTTAGCATAGGGTCGTTAGCATAGGGGCAATAGTCTAGTACCCACGTATTTTAATGGGAAGCCCCACGGATACGCTGCTGAAAATGCGTAAGACTTTAAAGGGCTCGTTGTTTTGCAGGTAGCGAATCAGGTAATGGCAAAACCATATTCGTTGGCTTTCCAGCTCAATTCAGACTCCCGAGACCCCGACTCCAAGCCCAGGAGTTCTTTAGGCCCGTTGTCTGTGACCCCGATGGTGACCAAACCTCCTAAGCGAACTAGCCAGCGCTATATCTGTAGGTTTGACATTTTCTCTTATCTCCACTGCCAAAGTGCAGGACATGAGGAGAGTAACGAAGGATTTTTTCGAAATGATGTTCAGTGAGTTTCGTGAAGTAGGTTCACGTCTTTGAAACCTTGGGCTAACGTTTAGACAGCCCTGTTTACATCACTGTTGTAACTCGAATTAATGCCATGGTAACTGCCCTGCCATCCTCTAAGACAATCGCCGAATGGCTTGGTTCCGAGGCTGAATCGCTACTCAGCTATGAAGCTAAGGTGTCGAAATCTACGCTGCACTTACCAGGGCCAGATTGGGTCGATCGCATCTTTGCCCAGAGCGATCGCAACCCTCAGGTTCTCCGCAGTCTACAGCAGCTTTACAGCACGGGCCGCTTGGCAAATACTGGCTACCTCTCCATTCTGCCGGTGGATCAAGGGATTGAACACTCGGCGGGGGCTTCCTTTGCACCCAACCCCATCTATTTTGACCCACAAAATATTGTGGAATTGGCGATCGCCGGGGGCTGCAACGCCGTCGCCACCACCCTTGGAGTTCTCGGTAGCGTGTCGCGCCGCTACGCCCACAAAATTCCATTCATTCTCAAGCTCAACCACAATGAGCTGCTCACTGCCCCCAACCGCTTCGACCAGGTCATGTTTGCCGATGTTGAGCAAGCCTGGAATCTGGGCGCGGTCGCTGTAGGGGCAACTATTTACTTTGGTTCTGATGAATCAACTCGGCAGATTCAAGAAGTTAGCGCGGCTTTTCAGCGGGCCCACGAATTGGGTATGGCTACTATTCTCTGGTGCTACTTGCGCAGCAGCTCCTTTAAGCAGGATAGAGACTACCACCTCGCCGCCGATCTGACTGGCCAGGCCAACCACCTAGGGGTCACCATCGAGGCTGACATCATCAAGCAAAAGCTGCCTGAGAACAACAACGGCTACGGAGCCGTAGCCAAAGCCCTGGGCCAACCCTACGGCAAAACTATCAATCGCGTTTACAGCGATCTCACCACTGACCACCCGATTGACCTTACTCGCTACCAAGTGCTCAACTGCTATGCCGGACGGATGGGGCTGATTAACTCTGGCGGTGGCTCTGGCGACAATGACTTTGCTGAAGCCGTCCGCACCGCCGTGATCAATAAGCGAGCTGGCGGTATGGGTCTAATCTCAGGCCGCAAAACTTTCCAGCGCGACTTCAAGGAAGGGGTGAAACTGTTTCACCTGATTCAGGACGTGTACCTGTCAGATGCCGTCACCATTGCTTGAGGTGGGGAGTATGGGTTTGCCCGCACGGCTCGGAACATGCCAAACCGGCACAGTCCAGAGCCAAAGGCGATCCGCATGAGCAGTAGGGTGGGTACTTCCCGTACCGACTTGACGATTCCCGCTGGCCCAAAGCGCACCATGCCCTGGGGGCGGATGACTCCTTGCCAAATCGAGTCGAGCCAGGAGGGCAAGGTTTCCTTTGACCAATCGGCGGTGGTAACCTGGCCTGCTACTAGGCCAGTGGCTTCGAGCTGCTCGGCAAAGCCTTCAATGCTGGCAAAGGCTGGGTGCGACCACTGGTCCAGTAGCTGCCGCATGACGGGCTTTTCCCAAGCGTTAAGGGGAATTTTGCGATCGTCCCGCTGGTTCCAATCGGCGACTACTAGAATGCCGCCGGGCTTGAGCACCCGCAGCAGCTCGCGGGCAAAGACGGCTTTATCGGGCATGTGGGGGCCGGCTTCCACCGACCACACCACGTCAAAGCTGCCATCGGGAAATGACAGCGCCATAGCGTCATCTACCTGGAACTGAGCGGAGACTCCAGGGGGGGTAAGCTGCTGAGCACGGCGCACCTGGTTAGGGCTAATGGTGACTCCAGTCACTGCAAAGCCGTAGTCGCGGGCGAGGATGCGGCTACTGCCGCCGATGCCGCAGCCCACATCGAGCACCGTCGTGCCTGGTGGCAGATGATCTAGGCCGCCCCAACACACCATCTCATGGACAAAGTCGGCCTTAGCGGCGAGAAAATCTTTGCGGCGCGGCGGTGAACCGTAGTGGCCCAGGTGAATATGCTCGCCCCAGTAGAACTCCAGAATGCCATCCTCTGTCCACTGATCGTAGGAGTTGGCTACGGAGTTGGAAGACTCGTAGCGGCGGGGGGTAAGCAGGTAGAGGGCTCCGCCCCCGGCCAAGAGGGCGAGGATAAGACCAATACCGGTGACTGTATTCATCAAAAATGGAGACCGCTACGTTAAGGTTTGTACTGCAATTGTCTCTATATTTTGACAACATTGCGCTCCTGGAGCAATGAATTGAGGGCAGGCAGATTAACTTTGGCTTTAGACCGAACTGGGCTGATGGATTCGGGGGTTAAAGCAGGTAATCTGATTGCGACCTGATTTTTTAGCTGCGTACAGAGCCAAATCGACAGCATGGAGCAAATCGTCTGCTTGGGTAGCGTGGTTAGAGTGCTCCAAGAAATAAAGCATCCATTTACTAGGCAGCCTGTGGGGTAATTT
>QBLT01000353.1 GCA_003249105.1 Leptolyngbya sp.
GGCTACATTGGTGTCGTCGTCTCAATGTCGACTACGAGCGCTTGCCCGAGTCCTCTGAAGCGCTAATCTACATCGCCATGACTCGGGTCATGCTACGCAGATTAGCGTGATGCCTTTGATACCCGTCTCCGTGTTTTCAAATATCCTCTCAGCTACAGTTGGGCATTGATGGGCACCCAACAGTGCCCAACTGTAGCTGACGGCGAAGCGCAGTCGACGGCTCAGTATTCTAGGGCTGTGGGAGCAAGGACGGGAGATGAGTTACGGCTTAGTCGTGGGCAGCCTCACCAGTGCCACTTACATCCGCTTTATGAATGGGCAAGCCACCCGCGCCCAACGTCTGTTTCAGCGCACTGGCATCGCCACGGTCATCGTCCAGGACAATGCCTCGATCCATATCAGCAAGGCGGTGCAAGCACGGCGTCCCATCTGGCAAGCTCAAGGGCTGGATTTCTTTCAATTGCCCCCGTGCTGTTCGGAGATGAACCCGGTTGAGACTGAATGGCATCAACTCAAAGCCCATGAGATTCGAGGCGAGATGTTTGAGGACACCTATGATCTAGCGATGGGCGTGATTGCTGGGTTGAACCGGCGAGGAACCCACGCAGGCTACACCCTCAAACGCTTCAATTTTGCCTCGGGTTGTCAAGCAAACCCTAAATTCCTCACCACCTAGCAGAACTACGTTTATTTAGAGCCACCTACTTACCTGTGGCTAGAAGCCCCCGCTTGGGGAGTAACACAACCAACTAAGCCAACAGCCAGCATTTTCCGGGTGCTAGCTGAATGGCGCGATCGCCGTACACCCCGTCATTAGCAAAGACAGCACCCGCTGCCGTAGAGGATCGGTTATTGCGACTTACCGGCTGTCTCCTGCAGCGGTAATCTGGCAAGGTTAGCACTCTGGCATAGCGAGTGCTAAGTTTGTCTCTGGAGAGCTGAAAGACAGGACGACATGGCAAAAAGAATTTCCTTTGATGAGGCTTCGCGGCAGGCCCTCGAAAAAGGCGTCAACGCCTTAGCCGACGCCGTTAAAATTACCCTCGGCCCCAGGGGTCGCAACGTCGTACTTGAGAAAAAGTACGGGGCACCACAGATTGTCAACGACGGCATCACCATTGCCAAAGAGATCGAGCTAGAAGACCCCTTTGAAAATATGGGCGCTCGCCTCATGCAAGAGGTGGCCTCTAAGACCAAAGACCTGGCGGGCGACGGCACCACCACCGCCACCGTGCTGGCCCAGGCCATGGTTAAAGAAGGGCTCAAGAACGTGGCAGCGGGCACCAACCCCGTCAGCCTGCGTCGCGGCATCGACAAAGCTGTGGCCCTGCTGGTGAGCGAAATCGCCGCTGTGGCCAAGCCCGTAGAAGGCAACGCCACCATTGCCCAGGTGGCCACCGTCTCCGCTGGCAGCGACGAAGAGATCGGCCAAATGATTGCCGAAGCCATGGATAAGGTGACCAAAGACGGCGTCATCACCGTAGAAGAATCGAAGTCTCTCTACACCGAGCTGGATGTAGTTGAGGGCATGCAGTTCGATCGCGGCTACATTTCCCCCTACTTCGTCACCGACCAAGAGCGCATGGTGACCGAGCTTGACAACGCTCGCGTGCTGATCACCGACAAAAAAATTGGCTCCATCCAAGACCTGGTGTCGGTGCTTGAGAAGGTAGCCCGCGAGGGTGCTCCCCTGCTGATCATTGCCGAAGACATTGAGGGCGAAGCCCTGGCCACTCTGGTAGTCAACAAGGCCCGTGGTGTGCTGAATGTAGCGGCAGTGAAAGCGCCGAGCTTCGGCGATCGCCGCAAGGCCATGCTGCAAGACATCGCCGTACTCACCGGCGGTCAGGTGATCTCCGAAGAGGTGGGCCTCAGCCTCGACACCGCCGACATGTCTATGCTGGGTCTGGCTGTTAAAGCCACCATCACCAAAGACACCACCACCCTGGTGTCGGATGCGGGCAACAAAGCCGACATCGACAAGCGCATCGCTCAAATTCGCAAAGAGCTGGCCGTCACCGACTCTGACTACGACAAAGAAAAGCTCTCCGAGCGCCTGGCTAAGCTAGCGGGCGGCGTCGCCGTGATCAAAGTCGGAGCCGCCACCGAAACTGAACTCAAAGATCGCAAGCTTCGCATCGAAGACGCTCTCAGCGCCACCAAGGCCGCAGTAGAAGAAGGCATCGTCCCCGGCGGCGGCGCGACTTTGCTGCACCTGGCCCCCAAGCTGGAGTCGCTTAAAGCGTCCCTGATTGCTGAAGAGGCGATCGGTGTAGACATCGTCATGCGGGCGGTGGAAGCGCCCCTGCGCCAAATTGCCGACAACGCGGGTCAACCCGGCTCTGTGATTGTCGAGAAGGTGAAGGCCATGAGCTTCCCCACGGGCTACAACGCCCTCACGGGTGCCTACGAAGACCTGATTCAGGCGGGGATTATTGACCCAGCCAAGGTGGTGCGATCGGGTCTACAAGACGCGGCCTCGATCGCCGGTCTGCTCCTCACCACCGAAGCCCTAGTGGCCGATATTCCTGAGCCTCCCGCTCCCGCTGGCGACCCCGGCATGGGCGGTATGGGTGGCATGGGCGGCATGGGCGGCATGGGTGGTATGGGCGGTATGGGCGGCATGGGCATGATGTAGCCTGCCTCCAGTCATCTCTGAATAAATGCTTAACCCCTAGGGGCACAGTCGCGGCTGTGCCCCTATGCTTGATGTGGAATCTTTGGGAGTTAGAACCATGTCGCGCCGCACACCCAACCCAGGGGCTAACCCATCCTCCTCGCCAGACCGAGCCGACCGGTCATGGGCCAGTCCAGTTGACACCGAGGCACTGAGGGCGGCAGCGTCTAACACCCTCAAGGCCTCACCCCACGAAGGCAGAAAAAAACTAATCGACTTCAACTATTCGACCCCCGGCACGCTTCCCGGCACGCTGAATATTCCCGATGATGCCCTGCCCACCGAGCTGCATTTGATGGACTATGGCCCAGATGCCGTGCACACTGCCACCATCGACCACCCGGCTGAGTGCGAAGCCCTCGGCAAACCCGAAAGCGTTACCTGGCTCGATGCCCGAGGGCTGGGCAGCGAAGACTCTCTGCTGCAAATTGGTCAGACCTTTGGCCTCCACCCTCTAATGCTCGAAGACATTGTCAACGTGCCCCACCGCCCCAAAATCGACTTTTACGACGACAAGATTCTGATCATCATGCAGATGGTGCAGCCTAAAAAAACCGGCTCTGGGGTAGGCAGCGAGCAGGTGAGCTTTGTCATAGGCAATGGGTTTTTAGTCACCTTTCAGGAAGAGCCTGAGTGGGACTCGTTTAACCCGGTGCGCGATCGCATCCGACGCGGCACCGGCACCATTCGCACTCAGGGAGCCGACTACCTGGCCTACGCCCTGATGGATACCATCGTCGATAGCTTCTTCCCGGTGCTCGAGGTAATTGGCGAAACCCTCGAAGATCTCGAAGAAGAAGTAGTGGCCAATCCCACCAACGCCACCATCAAAAAAATTCACCGCATGCGCCGAGCGCTGATGAAGCTGCGGCGCTACATCTGGCCCCAGCGCAGCGTCATCAACGGCCTGATTCGCGATAGCGACGATCTGATCTGCCCGGAAGTGCGCGTTTACCTGCAAGACGTCTACGACCACATTGTGCAAGTGGTCGACATCATCGAAAACTACCGCGAAATCGCCTCCAGCCTGATGGATGTCTACCTATCTTCCATCAACAACCGCATGAACGAAGTCATGAAGCTGCTGACGGTGATCTCCTCCATCTTCATTCCCCTCACCTTTATCGCCGGGGTCTACGGTATGAACTTCGACACCGAAGCCTCGCCGTTTAACATGCCCGAGCTGGGGTGGTACTGGGGCTACGTCATCTGCCTAGGGGTGATGGGGGCGATCGCCGCACTGCAAATTTACCTATTCTGGAAACGCGGCTGGTTTGATAACTTCTCCACGACCAGGCGATAGCAGAACAGCGAGATCAGCGGATGACATCTTCCCCATCTCCCTCACCCTCCCTATCTTCCTC
>QBLT01000354.1 GCA_003249105.1 Leptolyngbya sp.
CAGAGCATCCTTCTCTGCGTGGCTGAGGCTATCTAGGGGCGGTAGTTCCTGCATGCCAAAAGCTTACCATCCTCACCCACAACGCACATCCGTTCAACCTAGTTGAGCTATTACAAACCAACTATGCCGATCAAAAAGAAGCCAATGATGCCGAATCCATAGCAGCAGACAAAAAACAAGAGCAAGCCAAGGGCTAATGAGGCGATCGCCGCTTCGGCAGAATGCAATCGTTTGCTAAATGTGTTTTGTGAAGCCAAAGCAACTTCTCCACCGCTACAAAAACTCAACAGTCAACCACCGCTTTCAGGGAGCGACCTGCTAATTTTTCCCAAAACTGAGCTGCAAGCAGAGGAACTCGGCTCCTACCTCTCAACCCTAAAGCGGTCAGGCACCTTCTAAACCACGATAGTGATCTGTCGCAGCGCCAAAGACACCTGACCCCTGATGCGGTGCAGCCCATACAAGCGGGCCGCATGGCATTCTGGTGTCAGTCCTGTGGTGAGGTAGCACGATGCAGCAGATCCTAAAACGGCTGGCCAAAATCTGGATGCAGCATATCCATCCGCGACTGATGTCGTTTGTCGCCGCCGTTGGTCTGCTCTGGCTAGGGGTTTGCCTGCTGATTCTGCTGGGCCTGGCCAGCCTGGCCGACGAAGTGCTAGAGCAAGAGGCCTTCTTCTTTGATGAGTCAATTCTGCTGTGGATTAACCAATTTGCTACACCAACCCTCGATCGCATCATGCTGACCTTGACTCGCCTGGGCGACCCCAGCACGGTCGTGCCTTTGACCTGCATTGGGTTCAGCGGGCTTTGGTGGCGACGCCAGCGGACGATTGCGATCGTGTTTGCGATTAATTGTGTGGGCGGGGCGGTGTTGAGCACCGGGCTAAAGCTGTTGTTTGGCAAGGCCCGACCCGCCCTTTGGCCCCAGATCATTACCGAAACCACCTACAGCTTTCCCAGCGGCCACGCCCTGGGGTCGATGGTGCTCTACGGCTTTTCGGCCTACCTGCTGGCACAGCGCTTCCCCAGGCAAAAAATAGCAATTTATGCAGGAGCAGTTTTGTTAATTGGTGGCATCGGTCTCAGCCGTCTTTACCTAGGGGTGCACTGGCCAACGGATGTGCTGGCAGGCTACGGCATCGGCTTTTTGTGGATTAGCGGCTGCATTGCGCTTTTGCGCTTTAAGCTCTCGACTCCACCCTGGCTGAACTAAGGCGACTTCTGGAAAACTTTCTCCCTACTGGTGGGCAGTGCCCACACTACAGTGGCTACAGTTGCCCGATAAAGCGGGGATCTTCTTTTCTAGAAATCTCCTTCAGTCGGTTGTGGCTAAGGGCGATGCTCCCCACGGTTGATTGTAATCGTCAGAATTTCATCGGGGTTGGCCTAGACCCCAGCACGAGACGGGGTGAGCCGGGGCTGGGCCACAGGCTCTCCCTCCAGCAGCAGGGTGCGAATTAGCCGAGCCAGCCCGCGCTGAGCCAGCTTTGCCACCACCTGCTGCCCCATCGCCTGGGTCTCAGGCTTAAACAACAGCGTCGGAATCCGGGTCGCCACCTGGGCGGCGTCAAACCCAGGGGTATCCTTCAAAATATCGAGAATGCGGCGGAGATTGTCGAGATCGTTGGGGGCAGCGGTAGCCGCAGGCGGCAGATCTTGCTTGAGGCCAAAGCGGCGCTGCACGGCGGTGGTCAAGTTTTTTACGGTGCTTTGGCCAAAGCTGTCGAGGCTGTTGACCAGCTCAGAGACGATGCGATCGCGCAAAAACGAGCCCCGCTCTGAGAACAAAAACTCCAGCGTCTGATCGATCAGCCGATCCATGTCATACTCGTCGCTGCTGCGGGCGTTGCGCAGCAGGTTTTCCAGCCGGTTCCAGCGAAAGCTGCCGTCTTTAAACAGCAGGTCTTGCAGCGAGGCGCGCAGCTCGGGCGAGGGGTCAGTCAGCAGCCGCTTGGCCACGTAGGGGTAGGCCTTGCTCAGCACCTTAAAGTCAGGGTCAACGTTGATGGCGATGCCCTCTAGGGTCACCAGCGATCGAATGATCAGCGCGTAGTAGGCCGGCACCCGAAATGGGTACTCGTACATCAGCGCCGAAAATTCGTCGGTAATGCTCTTAAAGTTCAGCTCGGCGACGCTGGCCCCCAGGGCGTTGCTAAACACGTTAGCCAAGGCCGGAATAATCGGCGTCAGGTCGGTGTCGGGGGTGAGAAACTCCAGCTTGACGTAGTCGTTGGCCAGCCCCTCAAAGTCGCGGTTGACCATGTGCACCACCGCCTCAATCAGGCCGTAGCGCTGGTAGGGCTTGACCTCGCTCATCATGCCAAAGTCGAGGTAGGCCAGCTTGCCGTCGGCCATAGCCAGCAGGTTGCCGGGGTGCGGGTCGGCGTGAAAGAAGCCATGCTCTAGCAGCTGCCGCAGCGAGCACTGCACCCCCACATCGATTAAATGGGTGGCGTCGATGCCCAAGCTGTTGAGCTTGTCGATGTTGGTCAGCTTGGTGCCCTCGATCCACTCCATGGTCAGCACCCGGCGGGCGGTGTACTGGGGGTAGATGTGGGGCACGTAAATGTCGGGAATGTGGTTGTAGAGTCTGGCAAACCGCTGGGCGTTTTCACCCTCGTGGGTGTAGTCCATCTCCTCAAAGATGCGCTCGCCAAACTCGTCTAGAATGGCCACCAGGTCGCTGCGAATCTGGCTGATGCGGTTGGTGGCGAAACGGGCCAGCCCCCGCAGGATGTGCAAATCGAGGGCAATGTTTCGAGCCAAGCCGGGGCGCTGCACCTTGATGGCCACGTCTTCGCCGCTGTGCAGTTTGCCCTTGTAGACCTGGCCCAGGGATGCCGCTGCGATCGGGCTTTCCGAAATTTCGGCGTAGATTTGGCTGGGGGGTGCGCCCAGCTCTTCTTCAATGAATCGGTAGGCAGTGGCGTTGGCAAAGGGCGGAATCTGGTCCTGCAGTTTAGTCAGCTCTTCGAGAAAGACCGGCGGCACCAGGTCGGGGCGGGTGGAGAGGGCCTGGCCAATTTTGATGTAGGCGGGACCCAGATCCGTGAGCATGGTGCGCAGCTGGGCCGCCCGCTTGACCTCGTTTTGGGCACTGCGACCGGCGCGGGCATCGAGCCAGAGCTGAGCAAAAAAGCTAATCAGCGGCAGGAAAATGCCGACAAACCGCGCCCAAACCTGAAAGGGGCGGCGGCGGTAGTGGGCAGCGATCGCCTCTGGGTCGTAGCCATAGGACTCAAAGGGATCTTGGGCTTTAGTGGCCAGCGTGCGCGGCCGGGGCGCGGCCAGGACGGGCTCGGGTACAGCAACCACAGGCGGCTCGGTGATCACCTCTCCGGTTACCGTAATGGCTTCAGCGTCGATAATATCGACAGACTCACCGTAGTGCTGAGCCGAATTCTGGGTGGTATTTAAAGCCATAGCGCGCTCAGAGAGAGGATTGAAAACCGAGGGATTGATAGTCGGGGATTAGGTTAGGCGATCGCCTAACCTAATCCCCGTAAACTATTGTAACGGTTTAGTCTCCGAATCCTGGGTGGTGACCTCCCTACTTCCTTCGATCGGCTTCTGTTAGTTCTGGTCTCCCTAGCAGGCGATGGCCTGAAACCCTGGCGTTGAAGAGGGTCATTCTGAGCAAAACCATCCGGCTAGGGGAAGCGGCTTCGTATTATCCCAATCGCTGCACCAGATGCAGCGGTTCCGGTTCTCCAGCACTAGCCAGTTTTAGAGCACTTCTGGGCAGTACCCGCAGTACCTCCTCTACGGTGGTGACGCCGGCCATGACTTTTTCGATGGCCGATGTGCGAAATGAGATGGAGTCGCTTTTGCTCAGGTGGCGGCGCAGTTGCGTCATGGTGCCGTCGTAGATCAGCTCGCGCATGCGATCGTCCACCTCCAGCATCTCGACCACCGCCTCCCGGCCCGAATAGCCGGATTGGAAGCAGGCTGGGCACCCCCGCCCCCGTCGCCAGTTGCCCTTTTTGGTTTGAGCGGCATCCAGTTGCAGGATGGCCAGGAGTTCTGGGTTGGGTTGGG
>QBLT01000355.1 GCA_003249105.1 Leptolyngbya sp.
TTCTCGGTTCCTGCCACAGAACCCCTGACGCTTGAACTATTCATGCAACAAAGCCGCGACCAAGTACTTTCCGCTGCCCTGGCGATTTTCTCAGCAGTCGGTCGCCGATGCGCTGTCTGCCAGTCTCGATCGCCTCCAGGTGGCTTCGGTAGCGCTTTACCAGGTGCACTGGCCACTGAGTTTTTTGCTCAGCCAACAAGACCTGATGCAGGCCCTGGCCGCAGAGGTGAAGCGGGGCCGCATAGGTGCGGTTGGGGTGAGCAACTACTCGGCTAGCCAGATGCGCCAGGCCCATGGCTATCTGGCTGAGCAGGGCGTTCCCCTCGCCGTCAACCAGGTGCAATATTCTCTACTCAACCGCAAAATTGAGACCAGTGGCGTCATGGCAACGGCACGGGAACTAGGTGTTACCATCCTCGCCTACAGCCCTCTAGCCCAGGGGTTGCTTACGGGCAAATATACCCCTGACTCCGATCTCAAACCCGCTGGTGCCAGACGCATCAGCCCTAGCTTTAGCCAGGAAAATCTAACCAAGCTCAAGCCGATTATTCAGGCACTCAAGGAAATTGGGCAGGAGCATGGGCGTACCTCCGCCCAAGTTGCCCTCAATTGGTTGGTAGCCCAGGGCAATGTGCTGCCCATCCCTGGGGCCAAAAATGCCCGCCAGGCCGCCCAAAATGCTGGGTCTTTGGGCTGGCAGCTAACCATAGACGAACTGGATCAGCTCGACCGGCTAACGCAGGACTATCGCTAGGTTTGAGGCGGGCGAGGCTGCGATCGCAGCCTCGCCTATGAATCCTTAAAAGACAAAAATACTTCTAATGGAAGATGGCTAAGCCAAAAAAGATTGTTCTTTTGGAAACGTTTTAGAAGCTAATTTACGACTTATTTTAAGTCAGTAAATTCACCCAAAAAATAAAAACCTATTGATTTATTGCTCAGGTGTATCGCGAGATACAAATAGTCACATAACGTAAGGTTTTCGTTGACGGTTTTCATTTTTCCCTTCTACAATTTAGAAGTCGAACAAGTCAGCCTAATCTAGTCGCCCCAACGGCTAGAGCGGGGGAACCAGTAAAGGGGCGTGTTTCCGAGTTCTCAAACCCCCATGAAGGGTAATCGGAAAAGGGTATCTCTCAACCCTAGCCCGTCAGCTAACCTCGTCGGCATTGAGGGAGACTGAACTATCACCATTTACGCTAATGCGTTGATTGTTTCAGTGTCCTAAGTCGTGTTAACACGGCTTGTTCGCTGTTCATGACTAGGCTCCAGGAGGGTCTCATGCAGCTCAAATCGCGCACCACTGCCCCATTAGGGCAGCCGTTTTCAAATGCCCCTCAGGTCTCCCCCGAGGCGGCAATTAAGCCCATGATTATGCGTTTAGAGGCGGCCCTGGGTCGTCGCGATCTCGCCAAAAATATTGTGCTGCTGCTGCGGCCCAAGCCGCCTGTCACAGGCCCCAATGTAGATGAGCAAACGATTAATTTTGTGGTCGGCTACAGTGGCTCAGCCCACAGCCAGGCGGCCCTTGATTTAGCCCTCTGTGTGGCGCATCAAACTCGTTTGGCCAAGCCTAATCCAGTTATGGTACATGTGGTTTATGTGGTCGATAAAACTCGCCCTAAAACCATTGCCAATGCCGATCGCATTCTGTGGCAAGCCCGCTGCTTGGCCAGTGAGTGGCGCGGGTCGCTCAACGCCCACCTGCGGGTTGGCCAGGTGGCGACCGAGCTGAGTCAGGTGGCCAAGGAGATTGGGGCTGAAGTGCTGCTGGTGGGCTGTCATACCCCTAAGCATCGCCTGGTGCAGCAGCTCGATGCACAGACCCCCTGCTCTGTGCTGGGGCTGCCCAAGTAGATCAATCACCCCAGCCATTGTGGATCAGCGCTGATCGACCGACAAAAGTTTATGGCCCTCACCCCGACCCCTCTCCCAGCGGGCAAGGGGTGCCGATCCGCTCTTTCTGTCCCCTCTCCCCTTGTCAGTCAATTAGGGATCGGTGTTGGGCATTAGGCCATGCAAACGGTAGATCTCTTGGGTTTTGTAGGGCTGTGGTGAACCCTACAAAATTCACACCGCTGATCGAGGTGTGGTAACCACATTTTTTGCTGGGCAGTGGGCGATCGCGCTTACCGTTCTCATCTACCCAGCCCATCTAAACACCTGAACCGACAGCCCCACACGTTGAGAAAGAAACCATGAGCTATCAAAATATTCTGGTGGCCCTCGATCGCACAGCTGCCTCCGATCGCGTCTTTGAATATGCCCTGGGGTTGGCCCAGTCTTCCCAGGGGCAGCTACAGCTGGTTCACAGCCTTAACATCAACCCCTACGACAACCTGGGGAAGCTAATTGATGCCGGAGTTGGCCTGCAAAATTCTGTCACGGTGCAGCACGAAGCGGAAGCCACCCAGATCCAGCAAGTTCAGGAAGCTCAACGGTGGCTAGAACAGCTGCGTGCTGAAGCTCTAAACCAGGGGATCTCAGCCGATTTCGTCTGTGAAATGGCTGACCCTGGCCCCTTGATCTGTCAGCTGGCCAAAACCTGGGCCGCCGACGTGATCGTAACGGGCAACGGCGGCAAAAAAGGCTTAAAAAAGCTTGTTTTGGGCAGCGTGAGTGACTACGTGGCCAAGCATGCCCCCTGCCCAACCCTGGTGGTTCCCAACGACAGCAGCTTAGAGGTTGAACTGGTGTCCAAGGCTGGTTGAGTCCGTAGGGCAGCTATAACCCCAGAGGATTACCCCGATTGGTGAAGACGACGGCCTCAATTTTCCAATCGGGTTGGTTGAGCAGGGTTTCGCGCAGGCTGCCCAGCAGGGCTTTTTGCTCGCACACCGATAGCGATTGCAGCACCCGACGCGAATTGCGGGCCACCCGCAGGTCGATGGTGACAGTTTTGGTGGCGGGGTCAAAGCTGGTGCGATAGCCCGACAGAGTTAGCTCTGGGGTAGCCTGTTCGGCCAGAATTAGAGCGACGGTATTTTCCATGCTTTGGCTGCGGGGCACTTGGATAGGTTCTGTTTGGTAGCCTTCGCAGCGATCGTCGAGGGTGTAGAGTTCGACGGCCACCGGGTCGGCGGGCACCACCAGCCGCCGGGACTGAGCCTGTATCAGGCGGCTGGCACCGATCACGATATCGGCAGGATTGGGGGCTAGTTCTAGGGATTGGAAGAGGGGAGCGATCGCATCTGGTTCAGAGTCCGTCGGTTCTGCCAGGTCTGTCGCTGGGGGCGTGGGCTCTACCTCAGAGCCAGTTCCAGGTGTAGAACAGCCCCCCAGCAGCCCAAAAAACGCCAGGAAAATTATCCCTGCGGCCCCCAGCCAGGTATGGTGGGGACGGTATTGAACGGGGTTGAGACAACGGGCCATGGCGAGTGCTTCCTGGAATCGACGACACGTGCTGTCGCTGGCTGATTTTACGGCGGCGGAGTTTGAAACGGTGATGGAGACAGCCGTGAGCTTTTGGCAAGTGCTGTCGCGTCGCACCCGTAAGGTGCCCGCCCTGCAGGGGTTGGTGGTCACCAACATGTTTTTTGAGCCCTCCACCCGCACCCGCAGCAGCTTTGAGCTAGCCGCCAAGCGCCTGTCGGCGGATGTGCTCAACTTTGCGCCGGGCACCTCGTCGCTGACTAAGGGTGAAACCATTCTAGACACCGCCAAGACCTACCTGGCCATGGGCACCAACCTGATGGTGATCCGCCATCAGGAGGCGGGGGTGCCGGGGGCGATCGCCGCCGAAATGGACCGGCTGCACACTGGCGTCGGCGTGCTCAACGGCGGCGATGGGCTCCACGCTCACCCCTCCCAGGCCCTGCTCGATCTATTCACGCTGGGGCTGACCCTCGATCCGGAACAACCCACGGCATCGCTGGTGGCAGGCAAGAAAATTGCCCTGGTGGGCGATATTCTCCACTCCCGCGTCGCCCGCTCCAACTTGTGGTGCTTGACGGCCTGCGGTGCTGAGGTGCATCTGGCGGCCCCGCCCACCCTGCTGCCCCCCGGCT
>QBLT01000356.1 GCA_003249105.1 Leptolyngbya sp.
CCCTTACCCCCTACCCCTTACCCCCTATGAAAATCAAAGAAACCTGGAACCACGCCTTCGGGCTGCTGCAAAAAATGGGGAAGTCGCTCATGCTTCCCGTATCGGTGCTGCCGGTGGCGGGCCTGCTGCTGGGTCTGGGCAGCGCCCGGCTGATCGAGCTTCAGCAGATTGAGCAGGGCATTCTCACCGACCCGAAGTTTTGGTGGCTACCCGAGTGGCTGGCCGCGATTATGAAAACCTCTGGGGACGCCATTTTTGCTAGCCTGCCGCTGATTTTTGCGATCGCCGTGGCGATCGGCTACACCGGCAACGATGGCGTCTCGGCGCTGGCGGCCACCGTGGGCTTTGTGGTGTTTCTCGCCACTCTGGGCACCGTCGCCCTCGGCATGGGGCTGGAGACCAAGACAGTGCTGGGCATCCCCACGCTGGATACGGGGGTGTTTGGCGGCTTGATTATGGGCTGCATCGCCGCCTACATGTTCAACAAATTCTTTCGCATTAGCCTGCCCCGCTACTTGGGATTCTTTGCGGGCAAGCGGTTTGTGCCGATCATTACCGCTTTTGCCGCCATTCTCACTGGCTTGGTGATGAGCGTAATCTGGCCACCGATTGGGGCTGGCATCAACAGCTTTGCCCAGGCGGCAGCGGAGGGCGGCAACGTGCCGCTGACCGTGGCGATCTACGGCTTCATCGAGCGGCTGCTGATTCCCTTTGGTCTGCACCACGTCTGGAACGTGCCGTTCTTCTTTGAGATCGGCTCATTCCAAGACCCGATTACGGGCGAAACTGTGCGGGGCGACATTGCTCGCTTCTTTGCGGGCGACCCCACAGCGGGAATTTTGGGTGGGGCCTACTGGTTCAAGATGTTTGGGCTGCCAGCGGCGGCGATCGCCATCTGGCACAGTGCCAAACCCAAAAACCGTAAGCAGGTCGGCGGCTTGATGATTTCTGCCGCTCTGACCTCGTTCTTAACCGGCATTACCGAACCGATTGAGTTTTCGTTCTTGTTTGTCGCCCCACAGCTGTTTGCTATCCACGCCGTGCTGGCCGGGTTTGCCGACTGGCTGTTTGTCACCCTGGGGGGCCGCATGGGCTTCACCTTCTCCCACGGGCTGATCGACTTCGTGCTGTTCAACAGTCTGGGAACGCGGGTGTGGCTAATTCCGGCTCTGGCCCCGGTATTTGTGGCCCTCTACTACTTCATCTTTCGCTTTGCCATTAGACAGTTCAACCTCATGACCCCAGGGCGCGAGGAGGATGTGGAGGTGGATGAATCGACGGCCGCCATCACAGGCGACAAAGCCGAAATGGCCAAAGCCCTGGTGCTGGCCTTTGGCGGTCGCAGCAACATCAAAAACCTGGATGCCTGCATTACCCGGCTGCGGATCAGCGTGGACGATATGGCGAAGGTGAACGTCCCCCGCCTGAAGGCCCTAGGAGCCTCTGGGGTGCTACAAATGGGGCAAAATGCCCAGGCCATCTTTGGGCCGCAGTCTGACAATCTCAAGACCGATATGGCCGACTACCTCAGAACCGCAGGTCCTGAAGCCGATATCGTGGAGGTACCTGCCACCGGCTTTGTGGATGAAACCACCCCCGATGCGGTCAAAACTCCCTCTGACCCCCAAGCTGCCGAAAAAGCCGAGGCCATGATCGCGGCCTTAGGCAGTGCCAACAACATTCGCACCGTTGACCCCGTTGCCCTGACTCGGCTGCGGGTAGAGGTCACCGACCCCGCTGCCGTTGATGAAACTGCGCTCCAGGCTGCTGGGGTGCAAGGCATCATGCGGCTACAGAATGACGTGCTGCACCTGGTGACCGGGCTCAACGCCGAACAGTATGCTGCCGAAATCGCCCAGCGACTAGGAACCAAGGTGTAGGTTGATCTGCTGAACTGCTCGGTTGCATCGGTTTACTGGGGCGGATAGGGTTTGCGATCGCCCCTGCCGCCCCACCAAATTCGTAGTCAATGAGCGTTTCACCAATCACAATAGCGCTAGGAACCAGGAGACTGGCGCGGCACAAATCGCCACAAAAAACCCCAGCCGTCCAAAGCTGGGGTTGTCAGGTAAATGGCTGATTCAACGATTTGATTTAAGGTTTTGATTTAACGGTTTAATTTATGAAATGCGTTAGTGGCGCTTTTGTCCTGGTTACTAACGTTGCCTTTTAGGCTCAGCCCGCCAGCATCAGTCAGTGAACTATGACATTGTCAACACTGCATAAAGCATATGTTAGCTCAACATCGCCCGCCGTTACACAGACTACGTTTAAGCAAATCTATAGAGCAGCGTTGCCATACCCTGTTTAGCCTCGATCGCTTGCAAAAAGCCAGACCGATGGCAAACATCCTGGTTTAGCGTAGGTTCGCCGTAGGGGCTATTGCAACGCAATGCGTTCACCTAAGAATGTTGCCTGTCAACGGGCCTAGCTCAATCAACTGAGGCAATATCTCTTGTCCTGGGGTTAGGGGTAGCAGACTGTTAAAGCTTAGAGCTAATCAAACTCTTAACCAATCTCGCGGGCAGCATTATAAATCCCTTCGTTGGCCTGCACCGACTTGTGCAAATCTACCACCGGGCGCGAATAATCAACGCCAAGGGTAACCCCAAAGCGCTTTTGCTCCACCGGCTGAAGTTGCCACGGCTCATGCACCTTGGCAGCGGGGACATCTGCTAATTCCGGCAGCCAGTGCTTCACGTAGAGGCCGTCGGGGTCGTAGTCCTTCGCCTGTTTGGGAATGTTGAAATAGCGAAAGCCCCGCGCGTCGTTGCCAACGCCAGCTGTATAATTCCAGTTGCCGTAGTTGCTGCACGGGTCGTAGTCGACCAGCAGCGACTCAAACCACTCGGCCCCCATGCGCCAGTCAATGCCCAGGTTTTTGGTAAGAAAGCTGGCCACATTTTGCCGCCCCCGGTTTGACATAAACCCAGAGTGGGCCAGTTCGCGCATGTTGGCATCTACCAGGGGAAAGCCGGTTTCGCCGTTGCGCCAGGCGTCGAAGCGAGGCCAGTCCTGCTTCCAGTCGATCAGCAGTCCCCGCAGGCCAGAGGGGTAAAACACTTTGTTGCCGTGCTTGGCACAGATAAAACGAAAGTAGTCGCGCCACAGCAGCTCAAAGACCAGCCAGTAGGTGGAATCGTTGCGAATGCGCTCCGCTTCGTACTGCTGCACGGTTTCGTACACCCGGCGCGGCGACAGACACCCCATCGCCAGCCAGGCCGACAGCTTTGAGGAATAGTCGGCTCCCACCATGCCGTTGCGGGTAAGTTTATAGGTCTTGAGGCAGTCGGCCTCCCACACGTAGTGGTTGAGGCGAGCTAAACCAGCCGTTTCGCCCCCCTCAAAGGTGAGCACCGCGCGGCTGTCATGGGTTGGAGCCTCCAGGCCAAAGTCGGCCAGGGTAGGCAGGGTGCCAGGGTTGACCTGGGGCAGGGGCAGCATTTTTTGGGGTGTGGGTAGGGCCACATCCACCGTGCTATGCTGTTCCACTTTTTTGCGAAACTGGGTAAACACCTCTGGCAGGCGGCTGATGGCAAAGGGCAAGTTGTCGGGATGGTAGAGGGTGGCCCCCCAGTACACCCCCGTTTTGCAGCCCATAGCCGCCAGCTTGGTTTCCACCGCCTGCTCCACCCGCAGTTCTTCAGCGGTGACTTCCTCGTGCCAGTAGACGGCCTCAACGCTGTGGGCTTTCACCAGCTCTGGAATGATGGCTTCGGGCTGGCCCAGGCGCACGATGAGGTCGCTGCCCAGGGCTTGGAGCGATCGCCGCAAATCTGCCACACTCTCCAGCAAAAACTGCGCCCGGTAGGCTCCCGTTTTGGGGAAACCAAAGGCGGTTTGGCCAAACTGACGCGGGTCAAAACAGTAGAGGGGAAGAATTGGCTGTCCGGTTCGCAGTGCCTCGTCGAGGGGCTGATGGTCGTGGAGGCGGAGATCGTTACGAAACCAGACGAGGGTAGTCATGGAGGGTGGGGAGTGATG
>QBLT01000357.1 GCA_003249105.1 Leptolyngbya sp.
TCATTTGAGACTCCCCGCACAGCAACCCTTTTAGGACTTTTCTGCACCACTAAGGGAGATAGCCTAAGCCGTAGTTGATAATTCAAGGTCAATCCACCTCTTCACGGGTTGCCCAACGACTAAGCTTCTTTTTTAAACGGCTTTTTGCCATTGTTGGCCAAAACCCCAACCGAGCTAACATCCTTCTATTAACTACCCTTGAAGTCAACTAAGTCTACCTATTTACAGAGCATAGACAGCACTGGGATCGCCACCATACGAGATAAGCACAATACTAAGGCTAGACCAGAGAACAGAATTAATGCTCTGGTTTGACTTGGAGATAAAACTACAGTTAAGGAGCTATTCCTATGACAGCACAGCTAACGCGAAATCGAGAAATAGTTGCAGTATTTAGCAGCCGCCAAGAAGCCAATCAAGCTAAACAGGCTATTCAAGCATCTGGTCTCAACGCCCAGCAAATAATGATCGATGACGAACTTCCCATTGACATTGAGGTCGCTGCCCAGGGCGTTACCACAGGTCGAGAGGCAGGCTTTCTGATGGGGATTACCCTAGGCGGCATTGTGGGACTAATTGCCACCATCATCATCGTCTATCAGCTAACCGGTGACTATCCTTCGTCTGTGGCCAGTCGTCTGGCGGTGTTTGCGAGTGCGATCGCAGGCGGTGTATTTGGTGCTGGTGTTGGCCGCGGGCTACAGGCTCGTCAACCGGCTCGCCAGCAGATGAAGAGCAACCCCAACCTGCCTCGCGAGTACAAACTGATTGTTCAAGGCAACCAGGATGAAGTGCGCCAGGCCCAGCAGGCTCTGGGTCAGCCCCCTGTAACGGCCTAACCCGCAGAACCTTCCTTTAACTATGCCCCCGGTGTGAAGGGCTTAGGAGATAGAGGTAAACAGATGCAATGGTGAGGTAGTTTTTAATACGCAGAGTTTGCTCCGCTAAAACGCCTGTTATTCTGAAACAGCCTAGCGTCAAAGTCTCCCGAGCTAGTTTCACTTAGCTTGGGAGACTTGGCGTTGGACACAACCGTTTAAATCCATCTCAGTATAGATATCTAAAAGTAAGTATATTGGGCTTCGAAATTTTGGCCAATTCACGTAGACGATCGCCAGTAAATTGCCTTAGCAATCAGCCGTAATACCACTGCTATATAACCTTTCTTTATTTCTCTTTACACATGCGAGCTGATAATCCCTCACTATAAAAATCAGGTGTGCTTAATAGGGAGCTTGAACGCCATGGCTACGTTTACGATCGCTGGCTTTACCTTGGACGAAGCTGATCTAGTCACCGATGGCTCAGTCGTCGATGGCGCATCCAGAACCCTTTTCTTTGGGTCTGGACTGCAATTTCCAGAGCTTTTAGACAACACGGTCGGCTCCCTTGTGGGCGGCAGCAACGGGCAATCAATTGCTCTGGGTAATCTTTTCAATCGCTCAACCATCGAGTTAACCTGGGGCGCTGGCCCCGTCAACCACGAGGGGGATGACCTGGTCGTCTACGAAAACGGTTTTGCTAGAGTACCTGAAGACTACGCCGTCGCCGTACGCAGTACCGCAACTGGGCAGTTCACCCCGTTTCGCTATGAGTTCTTTGACAGCTACGACGAAACCGCCGTCAATGGCCCCGCAGACAGCACGGGACTTTTTGCCACAGCCTTTGACTTGAGCGACTTCGGCCTAGCAACCGGAGAAGCTATTGACGCCATCCGCATTGTAAGTTTGCTAAACGACGACACCGTCGACGGTGCCGATGGTCAGGGCGTAGTCACTCTAAACGAAAGCAAACCTTTGCCTCTGCTGGGCAACCTGCTCGATCGCCCCCTGTCCCTCGGTAAGTCTGACCCCGATATTACGCTGGTGGCTGGGTTAACCACGGTTGCAGCGCTGCAACCCCTACAGCTATTTGATGCTGACAATAACCTGGTGGGCGGTTTTAGCAGCATTCAGGCGGCGGTTGATGCCGCTGCCGATGGCTATACACTGCTGGCAGCGGCGGGCACCTACAGCGAAGACGTCACCCTCGACAAAGCACTAACTTTGATTGGAGCTAATTTTGGCCTGGCTGGTAATGACTCTGCTCGCGGTGCCGAATCGATTCTTGAGGGCTCATTTACCCTAGCCGACGACAATATTTCTATTCTGGGTTTTGAGTTCACCAACAATGCCGCTGCCATTCGAGGCGGCAGCGACGGCAGCGTTAATTTCGGCAACATTACTATTGCCTTCAACGATTTTGTCGGACTGACCGACAACAATCAAACCTTCATCACCAACGGCTTTGGCACTGGGGGAGCACCATCGGGTGGCTCTAACTGGTCAATTACCAACAACAACTTCGACGGCATCACCGGCAACGATGCCTCTATCATGCGAATCGACAACGTTGATGGCCTGCTAATTGCTTACAACGTCGGCATTCATGACAATGCCGGTGCTGTAGGTCGCAGGGGCATTCAGATCGACAATTCTCAAAATGTCGAAGTTTTAGGCAACGTCGTCGATTTGGGGATAACAGATTTTTCTGATGAAATAGCGGCCTTTACCACCGCCCGCTACAACCTCCAGCTTTCTCTAGATATTGACGGCTCTGCCACTTCCACCGCTGATGTCACCATTGCCGACAATATATTTTCTGGAGCCTACGACGGCATTGTTACCCTAGACGATCGCGATCTGTCGGCGGTTGATATCGTTGACAACAGCTTTTCAAATGCGTTCTATGGCATTCGTCTGGCGGCCGCAGAGGGCACCCTAGCCCAAGGCACTCAATCTGATATTGAGATCAGCGGCAACAGTTTTGATGCGATCGCAGCCTCCGCAGTAGCCTTTGACCATCGCGAGCCCACGGAAGCTTTCGCCGATATCGTAGTAGAGAACAATGCCTTTAGCAGTGAGTTTGCTGGCATTACCCATATCAGCGGCGACACACGAAGCCTAGCTGGCACCAACATCTTCGAAGGGGCTGACGGCAGTGATAATCTGCTGGGGGGCACCGACGACGATGCTCTATTTGGCTTTGGCGGCAACGATCTACTCGACGGGGGTGCTGGCAACAACACAGCCTTTGGTGGGGATGGCATTGACACTTTTGGCCTGTCTAATGGCCCTGGCATTACCACCGTGCTGGATTTTGACCCGGCGGTTGATAAGCTCACCAACACCACCTTTTTTGATGTCATCTTGGCCCAGGGCACAGGGGTAGAGGCGCGCAACACGTTTGTCTTAGACGCCACCTCGTTTGATGCCATGGCAAAGCTGTTGTTGACCGATGCGGTTGACATTACGGCAGCAAATTTTGTTTAAGAGGCGGTCTAAGAGAGCATTTGAAAAGTGAATTGCTGTAGCTTTAGTCACCGACTGATCCCCCCTGCCCCCCATAAAAAGGGGGGTTAAAGTCCCCCTTTTTATGGATGCTTGTGACTTCCTGCAGGGTAAGGGGATTTAGGGGGATCTCCACTTTTACTACAAGAGACAAGACTTTTCAAACATCCTCTAAAGAGTGATCTCTGCGGCTTTTGACAGGAGCTGAATCCCTCTGCCTCTTTAAAGAGGAGGACTTAGGGGAGATTTCAGCTTTTGCTCAGAAACAGAACTCCTGGAACCCTCTCAAAGAAGCACATAGATACCTCCTCTATATTTGTAATTGTTCAGGGGGTGATGAAAGAGTCAGGGTTTCAAGCGCAGCCCTTCAGGTAAGCTGATGCCATGAGTTTTGACGACCCGTCTGAGATTGAGATTGGTGGGATACGTCTTCCCCGAGCGGACTGGGAGGCGACGCCTGCTAGCGTACAGGCGTTAGTGGCGGCGCTGTTAACGACGATAGCCCAACAGCAGGAACAATTAGGTCTGTTGAGCGGCGTTGTTGCATAAATGGGGCGTTACGAACGGGGTAGTGGCATAAGGTTTAAGTACTACCCAAAACCTGACGCCGATGCAGTACCGAGTCCGCAACTGGTCTGAGTATAACG
>QBLT01000358.1 GCA_003249105.1 Leptolyngbya sp.
AGCAACTGAGGCAGGCGGGCTTCTGTCGGTTTCCGACCCCGGTGCTCAAAGGCATCTCGGATCGCCCCGTGTTCAAGCTCATACAGGCCTTTACGAATCGTGCCTCGGTTCCAGCCCAACTCCCGTTCGGCTGCGGCTTGACCACCTGGCCCCAACGCGTGAACAACCTGCCCCATGTATTGGCGTCGATCTGTACCGGTCAGCCGCATTGCCGTCTCTTTGAGAAGGTCCTTTAGAGTCTCCGTTAGCTCCACAGCACTATCTGTCATAACCCAAGAAATCTCTCGCTTACCCCACTACCCTAACGGATGATTATTTGTTTGGAATACTCCTAGCGACTTGCAATCTGGACTGAAGGCCAACATGTCTGAGTAGATTTGGTAGGCGTTGGCCTGGGCGGGAATGTCGAGGTTGAAGCGAATGGTTTCTTGTTTGATATTGCTAGGAGCCATGCCGCCCCCTAGGCCATAAGGGTCATGAGTTGGGCATTGGTTAGCTGAGCCTCGGTGTAGGGGAGGCGCACAACCTTAAACCGCCCTTTGGTTGCGGCCTCCATTGGGGCCAGCAAATCACATGCACCACCCACGATAAACACCATGCTCAACTGGCTGAGTACCTGTGCCCAGTTGTCTTGCTGTAGCCGCAGCATTAAGGCGTGATTCCACTCCTTCACCGCATCTTGGAAAATGCCGGTGAAGGAGTGGGGAATCCCCCTCTCTTCATAGACATAGCGTCGATCTTCAACGGGCACCTGGGCTTGCTCTCGGATAATGTCGAGGATCATCCCGCGATCGGGAGTGTGTTGGCAGAGGTGAGCAAAGCCCGCCCCAATCTGACCAGCCAGCTCTTTCATCGCACCAGTGCTGAAAGTCACCTGGCCGCTGCCAGCCCCGGCGCTGCGAACCACGTTACCCGATGGGTTCCAGACGCTACAGGTCAGGTCGCCTGTGCCCGCGTCGATTACACCGATCAGGGGCCGATTGACCAGGGCGGCAGGAATCTGATTAGTCGTGGTGGCCCAGTGCCAGACGGGATAGCCCTCAGATACCAACTGCACCTCGACCTTTGGCCCAAACCGCTGGAACTCTCCACCGCCTACCCGAGCATGAAAGTCGGTTAGCTGATTGGGCAGAGCCTTAGCAGCCCCGCGCCATTCGGCCTTAGCGGCATCGGGTACCAGCAGGCGCACTTTAACGCTGCCCTCGGTTATGCCGAGTAGTGCCAGCGCGGCAGCCACCGCAACCGGCGTGTTGCCAATCTTGCCAGCCTCAAAAAGGCTTTGCCCGCCGAGGTGCTTAGCCAGCTCGCCAAAGGCGTAAACCTGACCTTCTAGCGTTACCAAGGCGGAGTTTGGGCCGACCTCCGCAATGTCATCCACTTCGTAGGACTTGAGCTTTTTCACCGCAGCCACAAAACTGATGTGTTGACCGCTGGGGCCAACCAGCTTGAAATAGCCGTTGCCCGCATCCAGGCACACAACATTTTCGTTTTTGGAGGTCATCACCTTGGCGCTCTTAGACTTCTCTACCGCTGAAACCACCACTCACTCCTTGTTTCGTTAGCGAAATTCTTTGACTAGATTTGCCTCAATCCGAGGCAACCTGCCTCAACTACGATTAATGTAACACGATTAAGCGTAGTTGTAACGCATTCGGGATACCTTATGGGGACAAATCTAGCAGCGCCTCTAAAGTCCTTGATTTCAGAGGTTTCAGGGGTTTGGCTGAGGTGGCGGGGTGGTCATAGTCCCGCATGTGGGAGATCTGCTGAGCGATCGTCTTGGCAGTCACTTAATCAGCAGCTTTCCTGCTGACAGCAGCAGCTAAAACCCTTGCTTTTTCGTTGCTTGCTGATTGACTCAGGCTCAGGCGCATATCTAGAAGGAGTCAGTTTTTTGGCAATCGCATCGACTCCAGGCCGTCAACCATTGGCCCTGCCGATTGATTGGGGTTGATGTGATTTGAGGCAGATTGAGGCAGCAGCGATTCAGGCTGAGGCAACGCGCATCAAAAAAGCCCAAGGTTTTGGGCCTTGGGCTGAGGTGTCTGATTGTGGTGTCGAGTCAGGGGTCAACCCGTCTCCCTCTGATTATGGGCAGTGGGTCGGCGGGTGGGCCATTGTAGCGGCCTCTCATGCAGACCTTTCTAGCGATGTCAAACTGTAGGCTCCAGTTGATGAGTTCTGGGGACGGGTAGCGAAAGACATCTGCCAGTTCAGTTAGCAGGCACTTTACGTGTAGGTCAGGGCGGGGTTGCTGGCCTTGCAGATCCGCGGTGGTGTGGAATAAGGGATCGTAGTCGTACATGCCATCTTTGTCTGGCCAGTGCGAGGCGCTAAGGATTGAGACTTGATGGGTGTGCCCTCGGCGGCGGGCCATGCCATCCAGGCTGTCTATGCAGATGTGGATGTCTCGGGCGTTGGGATGGCTGGCGCGGCTAGGCATCCACATGATCGTGCCAACATCTCGCGGGCAAATTCTCTCGTCACGCCGCACCAACATTAAAACGCCCCGCTCTTCCAAAAAGCTGGTTTCGATTATTTCGTATGGCTTGATCCGTGTTTGCCCCTCTCGCCACCACGCCAACGAGTTGAGCCAGGCCGCGATCGAAACCAGGATTCTATTTAGCTTCATTGGCAAATCGGCAACACGTTACCGATTTAAGGTGGACAGGAAATGATCGACCACGGCGCGATCGCTCCACCCGAGTTCAACCCGTTGTAGGAGCGTAGTCTTAGCGTCGTGGGGGGTCATAGGTGGGCGGTAGCCTTTCGGCATTAGGCAAGACACCCAGACGTTGACGACCTGAAATATGGAGGCTAGGCGGTTTTCTGGGATCTGCCTCATGGCGTACTGCTCAATGATCGTCGTGACAGACTCCATGCCGCTGGCAACTGCTATCTCCAGCGATAGCAGTTGCCAGGTCTTAATTGCGCTTTGCAGCACGGCGCTGGGCATCTCTTGAGACAGGGCTTCATTGCCCAGGTAGATGGCACCCATGTTCTTTATGTAGGCCGCGACCTGGAGCTGCCGGATCTCTGTCGTCGTTAGCTCGATGATGAGCCCATAGGTGCGCAGGTTGTCGTCGAGCACCACACTCTCGTTTGCAAGCCAATTCGCCTTAATGCGTAACTGGGTGCGGAGGGTGGCTAAGAACTGGTTAAACGATGGGCTGCTCATAGTGTCTTTAGCGCGGGATACGACCATTCTATTCAGCAATCATCCAGAGTCATCCGTGCCAGCCCTAGCAAGCTTTAGGTCTTCTTCCCGTTCTCGGGACTATAAGCCGCTACCCTTGAGAAAATGACCGGATAGGCCTTATGGAAGACCAAACCGACCAAATCGAAGCGCTACGCGAGTCCGTGGCGGTGCTGACCGATCGGGTCGCTGATCTGGAGTGCGCGATCAGACCCGTTCCCTTTTTGATTCCCCTAAAAACACGGACTCGGGTAGCCGTTGTCACCAGCTCCGTACTGGCATGCCTGGCGATTGTGTTTGCGTTCAGCCCCCAAGACATCCGATTTAAGGGCTGGGCCTACAACTCCCCAGGCATCTCAGCGGAGACGATCGCCAATATTGGCGCTGCACTTGGCATCTGGATCGCTTACACGAACCACAAGCAGGAGAAAGATGATTACCGACGGTCGGAGCGAAACCACGATGACCATAGCTGAGAGGCAGTTTTTTATCCTGTTGCTATTGCTCTTGCAGCGAGACGCCAGGATTGAACAACTGGAATATGAGGCCACCCACGACCACTTGACCGGGGCCTACAACCGCAGCACGTTCTACACCCTCCTAGAACACGCTTGCCAGCAGCGCGATCGGCAGTTCGCGTTGCTCTTCTGCGACCTGAACGACTTCAAGGGGATCAATGATACCCATGGCCATGCCGCTGGCGATCTGGCTCTAGCTCAGACTGCTCGGCGCATCTTAGGGGCCACTAGGGTGGGTGATGC
>QBLT01000359.1 GCA_003249105.1 Leptolyngbya sp.
GAAATCTCTCGCTTACCCCACTACCCTAACGGATGATTATTTGTTTGGAATACTCTTAGCGATCGCACCGGGCAAGTCCACAATGTCAGCAGTGCCTGTGTCGACCTTAGTTGCTGAACGCAAGCCCCAATTCAACCCGCTGGCTGCCATCAATATGATGTCTCTGTTGTTTGCCGTCATGGCGACGGGGTTTGTAGTAGGGGCTAAGCTAGCGAGGGATGAACTACGGCAATCTAACTCAGATTAACCGGCTGCCTATCAGTCCTTCAAAGAAGCCATGTCGATCACAAAGCGGTATTTCACGTCACTTTTCTGCATGCGCTCATAGGCTGCATTGATATCTTGAATATTGATCATCTCAACATCTGAGGTGATGCCGTGTTCCCCACAAAAATCGAGCATTTCCTGGGTTTCGGCAATGCCGCCAATCAGCGACCCCGCCACGGTTTTGCGCCCCATAATCAGCGGCACAGTATTTAAGGTGGGCATCAGATTGCCTAAAAACCCGACCAGTATCAACGTGCCGTCGAGGGCCAGGGTGGGCAGATAGGGGTTGAGATCGTGCTCAATGGGGACGGTGTCGAGGATCAGGTCAAACTGGCCCTGCACAGCCTCCATTTGGGCGTCGTCGGTCGAGATCACAATGTGATCTGCCCCCAGACGGCGGGCATCTTCCTCCTTGCCGGGGGAGCGGGTAAACAGCGTGACATCTGCGCCTAGCCCCTTGGCCAGTTTCAGCGCCATATGGCCCAACCCGCCCAGACCGACAACAGCCACGCGGCTGCCCTCACCCACCTGCCAGTGACGCAGGGGCGACCAGGTGGTGATGCCGGCGCACAGCAGCGGCGCGGCCCCTTTGAGATCTAGTCCATCGGGAATTTTCAGCACAAATTTCTCCGACGCGACAATTTTCTCGGAATAGCCGCCGAAGGTAGGCATCTGATCGTGGCGGTCTTTGTCGTTGTAGGTAAAGACCGGCGATGCTTCGCAATATTGTTCCAGGCCTTTGCCGCAGGCCGCACAGTGCTGGCAAGAATCGACCATACAACCGACCCCAACCTGATCGCCCAGCTTAAAGCGGGTGACCTCTGCCCCCACACCGACCACGCGACCGATGATTTCATGGCCGGGTACCACCGGGTACTCAGTGCCGTCCCAGTCGTTGCGAGCCGTGTGCAAGTCGGAGTGACAGACGCCGCAGTAGAGAATTTCGATCGCCACATCGTCCGCACGGGGCTCGCGCCGGGTAAAGCGATAGGGGGCCAGATCGTCTGTAGCAGACTTTGCAGCATAGCCAAGTACATTGATGGTCATGGTTTTCTCTCTACTAATTGGGATTGATGAGCTCGCTTTGTTCTTAATACGGCATTAGCGGGTTCCAAAAAAGCATCCAAGGAACCATTTATTTTCTTTCTTTTGCTCAGGCTGCATCTGGCCGTCATCAAGCTAAATCGATAGCCGGATCAAACACCGCATACTGTGCCCCACCCAGAGCCTTGGCCCGATACATGGCCATGTCGGCGTGGTTGAGCACAACCTCTACACTGTCGTCGTTCTCAGTACCCAGAGTGATGCCAATGCTGGCGCTGGCGCACACCTCGCGGTGGTCGAGCAGCAGCGGCAGGGTCAGCGCCTGCTGAATCCGGTTAGCTACCGCTAAGGCAGCTGCCATCGACGCCCTCTCGTGCAGCAGAATGGCAAACTCGTCGCCTCCCAGCCGGGCCACGGTGTCTTCGGGGCGCAGGCAGGCTTTGAGCTGAAGGGCAATTTCCACCAGTAGCTGGTCGCCCACCCGGTGGCCCAGGCTGTCGTTGACCCCCTTAAAATCGTCGAGATCAATGAATAGCACTGCAAAACCATAGGTGGCGCTGGTGCGCTTGAGGGCGATCGCCTGGGCTGCCTTTTCCATAAAAAAGCGGCGATTGGGCAGGCTGGTGAGGGTGTCGTGAATTGCCCCCGATCGCAGCTCTAGCTCCAGCTGCTTGCGCTCGGTGACGTTGCGAATGATGGCGATCGGGTGACCCTGCTCGGCGGGCAGCAGCCGGGCTTCACAAAAAATCTGCCGCTGCCCCAGGGTTAACGCGGCCTCAAAGCATTGCAGTGACTGGGTACGGCTGGCCATCTGGCCGTAGCTAAACAGTTTGGCGGCAAAGCTCGACCCAAAGTAGTCGACGATCGACTGGCCCACCGCGGCGCTGGGCAACTGGCTGAGGTCAGGGTCTACGGAAGGCTTGAGATCGAGAATGGAGCCCTCGGCGTCAAATTTGAGCATCAGGTCAGGGAAGTGCTTTAGCAGACTGGTGCCAGGGGCGATCGCCAGGGGCGGCGGCAGCAGACAGCAGGGCGAAGCCGCCGTGGGGCCAGAGCGCACCGCAATCAGTCGGGCGCGTACTCCCTGGCAAAAGCCAATGGCGTCGCCGGGGCGCAGGGGGCTGTCTTGCACCGGGGTGCCGTTGATGGTCAGCCGCTGGCAGCAGGGGCCATCGGTAGCATCGTCGCTGTGAATCACATAGCCCTGGTCGAGCCACACCAGGCTGGCGTGGTGGCCAGAAACCCCCTCAGACACGAGGCGAATGTCTTTGGTGCGATCGCGGCCAATCGAGTAAAACCGCTTGCCCAGCGGCATAATCTGGCGGCGCTGACCGTCCTGAATTAGCAGGGCCAGGTAGGGGTAATCGTCTTCCCGACCCTGGCATCGGGTCTCTTGAATGTAGGTCATCATACAGGGCACCAGTTGTAGAGTGCGTTTCCCGGCGGGTGAGAGGCGCAGGGTTGCCTAGGCGGCCCGAGCTAGCTCAGGGGTAAACGACAGCTGACCATCCAACATCTGGCGCACCAGCAGGCGGGCAATTCCCAAACTGTCGAGGGGGCGCGAAAAGTAGTAGCCCTGCATTTTTTTGTAGCCCAGCTCTTTGAGGGTCATCAGGTCGTCGAGGGTTTCTACGCCTTCAACGATCACATCGAGGTGCAGCCGCTCGGCCAGCATAAAAATGGCCTCGCTCATGGCCCAGTTTTTGTTGCGAATAAACGAGCGATCGATTTTGAGGGTGTCGAAGGGCAGATCTTGCAGTCGCCCCAGGGACGAATAGCCCGTGCCAAAGTCGTCGATGTAGAGCTGGATGCCCAGCTGTTGCAGTTCGACTAAGGCCCTGATAGCTACGTCTTTGTTTTCAATTAGCGCGCTCTCGGTGACTTCGAGCTTGAGGCTGTGGGGGGCAATGTGGTGGCGTTTGAGAATCTGGTCAATGTGCTCCACCAGCTGGGGATGGCGCAGCTGCACCGCCGAGAGATTGACGCTGACGCTAAGGGGCACCACCGCCGGAAACTGCATCTGCCACTGGTGCAGCTGCTGGCAGGCCTGGTCGAGCAAAAACAGCCCCAGGGTGTCGATCAGACCAGCCTTCTCGGCCAGGGGAATAAACACCTCTGGCGAAATGCTGGCCCGGTGGCTGTGCTGCCATCGGGCCAGCGCCTCAAAGCCAATAATCTGGTTGTGCTCGATCGACACAATCGGCTGGTAGACCAGGTAAATAGCCTGCTGCTCCACCGCCTGGTGCAGATCGTTTTCGAGCTGAAGCAGCTCTAGCTCGGCACTTGAGAGCAGCGTCAGCAGAGGGGTGGGTTGATTTTCTAGGGCGTTGGCCAGCCGGTTGAGGCGGTCGGCGTTGTTGATGGCGATCGCCAGCAGCCGTTGGCCGTCGTCAGAGAGCGTTCCCGACTGCTGATACCCCAATAGCTTGAGCGCCCCCTGAATCGAGGCGAGGGGGGTGCGCAGCTCATGACAAATGAGCAGCGAGATGTCGTCAAAGGAGTGGGCTGAGCAATCGGCAATCGAACACAAATCCTCACTGGGCCGGGCCGAGTTGGGGTACGCCATGGAAGATGCTTAACGCTGTAGAAAGGTCAGTGGGCGGGGGCATAGGG
>QBLT01000035.1 GCA_003249105.1 Leptolyngbya sp.
GGTGATGAAGGTGGGGAAGGGGCGGCGATCGGGGGACTTCAGCCCTAGCTCATCAGTTAGAACTGTGACTAAGTCGGGTTCTGGCAGGTGGCAGGGGTGGGTCTCTGACGACAAACGGCGGCGGCTTTTAGCCTCCGTTTCTACCCACAGACAAAAAGCCCCGGCTTGCACAAAGTTGGTAGCGGGCTGCGGTATCCAGGTGCCGTGGAGAATTTGCATCATTCCATCCGACAGTAGTGCGATCGAGGCTAGGCCAACCCGTTTAGCCCCTATAAGCAAGCCGATCAGCCGTCTCGTTTTGACCAGCATAGCAATGCTTAAGTTTTACCACGGAAGCTTGCAAAGCGTAGGCGGTTGCCGTCACCCAGCAATGCAATCCCTTAAGATCTACCGCAGATGCTACGGATAGACCTATGCTTGCCTTCCTCAATCGATTTCAGCTTTTTTGTTTGGCCCTGTGCCTGGGTGCCCTGACCCTGCTGGCTCGCCCCGCTTTGGCCGATGCGCTCATTGCCCAGGCTGACTTGATTGACAACAGCGGCACCACCATTGGCACGGTGCAGATTGAGCAGGGGCACAAAGGGGTCTTGGTGAATATTCAGGCCAAAGATTTACCCCCCGGCTACCACGGCATGCACTTTCACGCCGTGGGCGACTGTTCAGATTTAGCCGCGTTTAAGTCGGCGGGCGGCCATGTGAACCCCTTCGATACACCCCACGGGTTTCGCAACCCCGATGGCCCCCACGAAGGCAATTTGCCCAACCTGGTAGTCGCCGCCGATGGCACGGTGGAAGTTGAGCTATACAGCGATTTGGTGGCTCTGGATGCGGGAGCCGCTAAACTGCTGGATGACGATGGTACAGCGCTGATCATCCACACCGACAAAGATGACCACTTCTCGCAACCGATTGGCGGCTCGGGCGATCGCATTGCCTGTGCGGTAATCAAGTAAGGAGATTTCCAGAAAAGAAGATCCCCGCTTTATTGGGCAACTGTAGCTACTGTAGGGAGAAAGTTTTCCAGCAGTCGCCTAAGCTCTAGCGATCGCCCACAGCAGTCATGGTCACTAGTTTGCTGCTCGGTCGCTAACATCTCAACCGACAATTCTGCCCCAAGGCCAAAGCGGGGTAGGGAACCGATCGGCAAAACGCCTAGTCTAGGGTGAGAAGATGCAGGCTTAGCGACCATGGCCAATGAAACCCAAGTCACCTTGCTCAGGCAGGGGAGTGAGGTCTGGAATGCCTGGAGAAAGGAAAATCCCAGAATTGAGATATCCCTCTGGTTCGACGACCTCAGCGATGCTGACCTCAGCGGGGCCGACCTCAGCAACGCCTACTTCAGCAACACCAACCTGAGCAACGCTGATCTGAGTAACGCCAACCTCAGTAATGCCAACCTCAACAACGCCAACCTCAGCAATGCCAACCTCAGTAACGCTAACCTGAGCAACGCTAACCTGAGCAATGCCGACCTCAACAACACTAATCTCAGCGATGCGGCCCTTAGTTACGCCGCCCTCAGCAGAGCTAACCTCAGTTACGCCGTCTTGAGCAACGTCGATCTCAGCTATGCCGATCTTAGCCATGCCGACCTGAGCAACGCTAGCCTCAGCAAAGCCTACTTAATCAACGCCAATCTTAGCCATGCCAACTTGAGCCATGCCGACCTGAGTAAAGCCAACCTGAGCAACGCCGCCCTGAGCAACGCTAACCTCAATGCAGCTCAAATTCTTTATGCTAATCTCACCCAGGCGAGACTTACAGGAGCCTGCATAGCCGACTGGCAAATCGGTAGCTCAACTGCCCTTGAGAATATTAAATGCGACTATGTTTTTCGCACCTATGACCAGCAAACTGGGCAATTCTCTGGTCGTCTTCCCGTAGCCCCTGAGAGCACATTTACCCCAGGTGAATTTACGCAGCGATTTCAGATTATCGCCAGTGCGCTAGAAACCATCGACATCACTTTTACCGAAGGCATTGACTGGCAAGCTTTTTTCCAATCCTTCCAATTTCTGCGAGACAGCCGCCCCCACGAAGACATCTCAATTCAGGCAATGGAAAGTAAGGGAAATGCCTTTGTCGTCCGTTTAGAAGTTAGGCCCGAGGCCGATAAAGCCGCCATTGAGACAGAGGTTAAACAGCGCTATGCCCATCAACTTGCTGTCCTCGAAGCTCAGTATGAGCAAAAGTTACAACTACAAGGAGCTCATCTAGAAGACATCAGAGATTTTCTGAGCGTTGAGCGGCAAGAACGAACTCGACTATCAAAGGTGGTAGAAACCATGGCTAATGAGCAGAAAGTTCCCAAGTATGACCTGCGCGGTGCTCAGTTTGCGGGCGGTTTTGCCGAAACCGTTCAAGGCAATCAGGTTGGCGGAATAATCAACAACTATGGCCAAAATGCTGATGATGTTGTGCGGCTGCTAACGTCTCTCCGTCAACTGTCTCAAACGTTTCCAGAAGAGCAAAAAGCAGACGTTCTGATGGAGCTAGATGACTTAGAAAGCGATCTCAGTAAGCCAGAGCAGGAACCAAAGCGCCTGGGCAAACGCCTTCAGCGGCTGATTGCAGCCGGGACAGCCGCCGCCACCCTGGCTGGGGGAGCTGCTACATTTTCTGGCAACGTCAACGAGTTTACCGAAAACGTGTTTGAGCTTGGGGAGAAGATTGGCCTGACCAGAGAGGTCATGCAGCTTTAGCGCTATGCATTCTGGGATTGCTCTTTTACCCAGTTCCTCACGGCTCGCCGCAGGGCCAGCCGCCCCAGCGATCGCTGTGATTCAATCAGCTGAGGCAGAGCGCGAATATCCAGCGTGGGAAACACTTGGCTTTGGTTTGAAGCCTCGTAGCGATCGCCCTCCAGCAAGTAAATCGTCAGCACACCGCTGTCGTAGCACCAAATTTCTGGCACGCCCAGCCGCGCGTAGATTGGGAAGCGATCGAGGGATTTGCTGGTGAGATCGACTTCGAGGGCGAGGTCGGGGGGCGGGTCGCGCTCTAGATCAAACTCCAGCTTGCCGCGCACAAGCGCCTCGTTTTGGAAGTAAAAGCAGTTGTCGGGTTCGATGCCCGCCTGCTGGGCCTCGCGTCGCCAGGTTGCTGAGCCATAGCTGGCAAATTCTACAGTGAGTTCTTCGGCCATGTCTTTGACCGCATCGCCCAGAGTCTCTTTAAAGTATTCGTGTTCCGGCAGGGGAGCCATAATTTCCAAGAATCCGCCGTCGTAGGCGATGCGGGTGCTGCGGTGGTTTCCTAGCTCGTCAAGGATGGCTTCGAACTCGGCCCAGCTCACGTCGCGCAGCACCAGGCTCTTGCCCAGAGGTACCTCAATTTGGCGTAGCTCAAGGGTGACCATAGGTGCTTTCACCAGTAGAGAAGAACGAGGTGCTCGGCAGTCAACCTGTAGGTTGGGTGGCGCGCTAGCAGAACCCAACAAAACTCAGGCTAGCGTTGAGTGACCTTGCGTTTCACCCAACCTATCTCTTCAAGATAGCCAAACTAGATCGATACGACTGGATAGAGGGGGTCTTGGCCATTCAAGCGCCAGAGGCTAATGCAGAGAAGGGTGGCGATCGCCAGCCACACCAGCGACGGCAAAATGATCCACCCCGCCAGCGGCACTACCTGAAAATAGCCGACTGTCACCGCCACCACCGAGAGCAGCGGCCCCGCGATCACCATGGGCACGGCGGCCCCCAGGCGACCTTCCACTGTGAAAATTGTGTTCCAGGTGTCGCCCAGGCTGAGGTGCGCCACGTAGAGAATTAGCGGCCAGCTCAAAAAGGTTTGCCCCATCGCCGACCACACCAGGTAGGCCGACACCACCCGCAGCACAGCAATACTCATCCACACGATGGGGAAGGCCAGGGGCGGCGGTGCCCAGCCGGGCCGCTGTAGCGACTTGTAGCGCCCGCTGTTGCGAGTGTTGTCGAGCAGGGAGAAGAAGCGCGATCGCAAGGTTACAAAGGCAAAGAACGCACAGGCGATGGCAGTCGTTGCCCAAGGGGCTAAGGCACCCAGGTCGAAGTACCCAAAGACCACATCCATGCCCCACAGCAGTCCGGTCATCGCGGCTACCTGGGCGATCGTCGCGCCCAGGTAGGTCAGCGTGGCTTTCTTATCCCACTCAGGATTTTCTAGATTCGTGCGAATCGTGGTGTCGCGGGTGGCTTCGTTAACCCCCATCACCCTATTGACGCCGCTTTTCACAATTTTTTTACTGCTCATTTGGCAAAAAAGTGGTTTATAGAGATGGTTCGGCTCCCTTCTCCCCGTGGGAGAGGGGTTGGGAGTGAGGGGATCCGAGAAGTTGAAATACCAGTCAGTCCCTAGCCTTCCCCTGATCCTAAACCCTACTCGACGCCGCTACCGATAGAGTAAAGAAGGTCTATGGGCAACGGGGGCGAGAATCATGGAAAACACAGCACAAAAGCGGGTAGTGGTGGTCGGCGCAGGCTGGGCCGGTTTGGGATCGGCCTACCACCTGGCACGGCAGGGCTATGCCGTGACGCTGCTAGAAGCCGGAGCCTATCCCGGCGGGCTAGTCGCAGGCTGGCAAACGCCCCAGGGCCGTGCTGTCGAAGCTGGGATTCATGGGTTTTGGTACCCCTACCGCAATATTTTTGCCCTGACGGATCACCTAGGGATTCAGCCCTTTACCGAGTGGACGCGATCGGCCCAGTATTCGCCCCAGGGGCTGGAGGTCGAGTCGCCGCTGTTTCAAGAGCAGCCGTACCTACCCACACCGCTAGGCACGTTTCTCTACACCGACTTTAAACGCTTGCCGCTAATCGATCGCCTCTCGGCCCTGCCGCTGCTGCAAGCACTAATCGACTTCGACAATTCTGACGAAGCCTGGCAAAAGTACGATCGCATCACCGCCCGCGAACTCTTCCGCCAGTACGGCGTGTCGGCCCGGCTCTACCACGAGTCGTTTGAGCCGATGCTGCTGGTGGGCTTGTTTGCCCCAGGGGAGCAGTGCTCGGCGGCGGCGGCGTTGGGCATGCTCTACTACTTCATTCTGGCTCACCAGCCGGACTTTGATGTGCGCTGGTGTCGGGGCACAGTGGGGGCGCAGATCTTTCGGCCCTGGACGGAGGCGATCGAGCGGGCGGGGGGCAAGATTCTCGCTAACCACCGCGTGTCGGATGTGACGGTGGAGAACAACCGAGTGACGGCGGTGGTCTGCGGCGACGAGGTGTTTGAGGCCGATGCGGTGGTCTTTGCCGTGGGCATCAGCGGGCTGAAGAAGATTGTGGAGCAGTCAACCCAGCTCAGGGGGCGTACCGAGTTCTCCAACATCCGCAATCTGGGGGCCGTTGACGTTCTCGCTACCCGGCTGTGGTGCGATCGCAAGATCAATATTCCCCTGCCCTCTAACGCCTGCTTTGGCTTTCACCCCACCACGGGCTGGACGTTCTTTGACCTCAATGCGCTCCATGACGAGTATTGTGACGAACCGGGCACCGTGGTTGAGGCCGATTACTACCACGCTAACCAGCTTTTAGCGCTGGATGACGACCAGGTGCTCAAGCAGGTGCAGCAAGATTTGGCTGGGTGCATTCCCGCCTTTGGCGAGGCCAAAATTATCGACTACAGCGTAGTACGCATTCCCCAGGGGGTGACGCACTTTGCCCCCGGCAGCTATCGCTTTCTGCTGCCCAGCACCACCAGCTTCGACAACCTGTTTATGGCGGGCGATTGGATTGTCACGCGCCACGGCTCTTGGTCGCAGGAAAAAGCCTACGTGACGGGGCTAGAGGCAGCAAACCGAGTGATTGCAACCCTGGGTCAGGGGCAGCCTGCGGAGATTTTGCCGGTAATTCCTGACGAGCCGCATATTCAGGTGATGCGATCGGTCAATCGCTGGGTGCGGCAGGGATTGCAGGGATTGCAGGGGTTGCCCCAGTTTTGGCTACCGTAGCGTCGAAATGGGAATGGGAACCAGTTGCCCTTCCCACTGCCGCCATTGGTAGTGGCGAAAAACCTTCTTGCGTCGCCTCTGCTTGGGTGGCCCCGTCAAGATCGCGAGGCTGTAGGCCACCAGGTAAACCCCAGCCCAAATGCTGTAGGCGTGGACAGAAACGCCCATCTCGGGGCCGTCGTAGTAGCGCAGGAGTGTGGTAGATAGATCAGCGAAGTAAATGCCAAAGATGGCCCAGCGAACCAGCGGAAAACACTTTCTAGCTAAGGGATAACGCGCTGCGCCGGTAAACAAAACCGGATATTGCAGATACATCAATAAGAAGAACGCCATGGCGAACACAATGCCGATCGCCGCCAAAAGCGTATAGTTTTCTCCCAGAGAATCTAGTGTTATGCCAAGTGCTAACAAAATAGCCGCAGTAACATTGATCATCACTATCCCTTAAACAGTCACTGGTTTACTAGAGAAAGTTCTCTGGGCGCTAGTGTTCCCCGAACGAGCAAGAGTCTTAGCCAGCTCTCCAATATTTATAGATTTGCTGCAAAGTTGACAGCGCTAGGCCCAGTTGCGGGGCGATCGCTCTATGCTGGAGGTTGGGTAAATCTATAGCGGTTCCAGAACGGATAAGGTACAACTCAATTTGGGAAGCCATTAAAATTAATAGGCTTGAGCAACTGACCTATACTTTATACGAGTGAGAACTGCTATATAACCACGCCATGAATGGTTGTGGAACCCTGTGAACGAGCGCCAAGAAGGTGACCTATGGCTGATTCGGTATTGTGCAGCAACCAACATTTCTCTCGGCAAGGCTAGGCGGCACCTAAGATTGGGCCGACCGCATGAAGCCTTGCCCCACGTAGGCTTCATTTGAGGAAAGACCCTTGAACTTAACTGAATTAGGCGGGTGGAGCACCACCTGCGATCGCGCGTTTGCCCCTTGGGCAGAGGCCGGTTTTGAAGCGGGCCGAGTCGCGCTAGAGCATCGCGGTGCCTACCGACTCTTAACCCTAGACGGCGAACTAATAGCAGAAATCGTTGGGCAGTTTCGCCACCAGGCCGAAGACATTCAAACCTTTCCAGCGGTGGGCGACTGGGTGGTAATGCAGCGGCAGGATGAGGGTGCCCACGCCGTCATCCACGCCGTGCTGCCCCGCCAGAGCGAGTTTGTGCGCAAGGCGGCAGGCGGCAAAACCGAAGGGCAGGTGGTAGCCGCCAATATCGACACGGTGTTTTTGGTGACGGGTCTCGATGGCGACTTTAACCTGCGCCGCATTGAGCGCTACCTGGTAGCCGCCTGGGAAAGCCGGGCCACCCCGGTGATTGTGTTAAATAAGGCCGATGCCTGCCTCGACTTGGATGAACTGGTGGATCAGGTTGAGTCCATTGCTTTTGGCGTGCCAGTTCACGCCGTCAGCGCCGCCACGGGAGCAGGGCTAGAGCAGCTTGAGCCCTACCTGGCACCAGGGCAAACCGTGGCGCTGATTGGGTCGTCGGGGGTGGGTAAGTCTACGCTGACGAACCACTTTTTGGGCAGCCAGCAGCAAACTACCCAGGCGGTGCGCGACGATGACAGTCGCGGGCGGCACACCACCACCGGGCGGCACCTGCTGCCCCTGCCTTCGGGGGCGCTGCTGATCGACACGCCGGGCATGCGCGAGCTACAGCTCTGGACAACCAGCGAGGGGCTGGAGGCTACCTTTGCCGATATTGAGGCCCTGGCTGAAGACTGTCGGTTTAAGGACTGCCGGCACCAGGGGGAACCCGGCTGTGCGGTGGAGGTAGCGATCGCAGCGGGCGATCTGGAGCGCGATCGCCTGCACAGCTACCACAAGCTCCAGCGCGAGCAGCAGTGGATCGACCAGCGGCACGATGCCCGCGCCGCGCTCAACAGCAAGCGCCGCTGGAAGACGATCCATAAGGCGATGCGAAACCATACCAAAGGCTAGCGATCGCCGCTCAACCTGCGGCTCGGCCCCCTGCCCAGTAGGTAGGGGGCCGAGTTGCATGACCTGTAACAGAGTTTGACGCGGCATTGGTTTTGTCGTCAGTGCCGCTGGGGTATAGCCTGATTAAGCGCACCGGGCGCTTCGCGAAGCGATCCCCAGGGGAATCGCTGCTGTACTAGATCACCTATGACCAACCAGAACTACATCATTGGGGTCGATATTGGCACCACCAGCACCAAGTCGGTGCTGTTTACCGAAGCGGGACAGGTGGTGGGCAAAGCCCTGGTGACCTACCCGCTCTACACCCCTAACGTAGCCACCGCCGAACAAGACCCTGAAGAGATTTTCGCCGCCGTAGTCAAAACCGTGCGGGGGCTAGTGGATGCCCACGCCCTCGACCCAGCGCAGGTGTTGGGGCTGTGCTTTAGCTCGGCCATGCACAGCCTGATTTTGGTCGATGCCGCCGGTCAGCTCCTCACCCGCAGCATCACCTGGGCCGACAACCGCAGCGCCGGCTGGGAAAAACGGATTAAAAATGACATGAATGGCCACGCTGTCTATCGGCGCACGGGTATGCCCCTGCACCCGATGTCGCCCCTGGTCAAACTCACCTGGCTGCGCCATGAGCAGCCCGAGCTGTTTCAACAGGCGGCGCGGTTCATTTCGATCAAAGAATTTGTGTTTTATCGGCTGCTGGGTCGCTACGTGGTTGACTACTCCATTGCCACCGCCATGGGGCTGCTGAATTTGGAGACGCTAGATTGGGATGCGGAGGCGCTGGCGATTGCCGGAGTCGCCCCATCCTCCCTATCCGAACTCGTGCCCACCACCGCCGTGCTCACCGGGCTGAAGCCTGCCATGGCCGAGGCTATGGGCCTGCGAGTGGAAACCCCGCTGATCGCTGGGGCCAGCGATGGCGTGCTGTCGAATTTGGGGGTGGGGGCGATTTCTCCCGGATTGGTCGCCGTCACCGTGGGCACCAGCGGCGCGGTGCGAGCCGTGGTCGATCGCCCCATTACCGACCCCCAAGAGCGCTTGTTTTGCTACCCCCTCACCGAGCACCACTGGGTAATTGGCGGCGCGGTCAACAATGGTGGCGTGGCCCTGCGCTGGGTGCGCGACCAGCTGGCCGATGCCGAGGTGGCCACCGCCAAACGCCTGGGCCAAGACGTGTACAGTCTGCTGATGACCATGGCCGGCACCGTGTCTCCCGGTTCGGAGGGGCTGCTGTTTCACCCCTACCTGATGGGCGAGCGATCGCCCCTGTGGAATGCCAATGCGCGAGCCTCGTTCTTTGGCCTCAGCGTCAAACACACCAAGTCGCACCTGGTGCGATCGGTGCTGGAGGGTATTGTCTACAACCTCTATCTGGTGCTTAAGGCGTTAGAAGCCTTCGCTGGCCCAGCTATCCTGATTCAGGCGACGGGGGGCTTTGCCGAGTCGGCCCTGTGGCGGCAGATGATGGCCGATATCTTTAACCGCGAGGTGACCATTCCAGAACACTATGAAAGCTCGTGCCTGGGGGCCGCCGTACTGGGCCTCTATGCCCTGGGCCGAGTGCCTTCGCTGGATGCCGTCACCACCATGATCGGCGAAACCTATCGCCATCAGCCGATCGCTGAAAATGTGACGGTTTACCAAAAGATTTTGCCGATGTTTGAGCACCTGACTGGGGTATTTGAGCGGGAATACGATGCGATCGCTGCCCTGCAATCGGTGCTAAGCAACAGCGCCTCACCCTAACCCTACGTAGGGTGGGCACTGCCCACCATCCCCTGATGCAGTCAGCACCCCTTCATACTGCAACGCGTTTACACTTGCTCCAGTGTTCAGCAAAGCCATTGGTTCCATAACAGTTCCCATAAACCCATGCCCACTCCTGACCAGTGCCAAAACATGGCCGACATTCGCGCCGAAATCGATCGCCTCGATCGCCAGGTGATTGCCCTGCTAGGCCAGCGCTTCGCCTACGTCAAAGCGGCATCTAAATTCAAAACCAGCGGAGCAGCGGTCAAAGCCCCCGATCGCGTTCAGGCCATGCTCCAGCAGCGCCGGGTGTGGGCCGAGGCAGAAGGGCTGAATGGTGATGCGATCGAAGCCCTCTACAGCGACCTGATCAACCACTTCATCGCCGCAGAACTGAAGCACTGGCAACAGTCAAACCCTGAGCAATCCTAGGACAGCCACTCGCCTGCCTGCTCCAAACGTTTTCTCAGCAGCGTCTAGTTGAAGGGCGCTGTGCCATTAGGCCCAGTGCAGCCCTCCCAGAACCTCGGCTGTCTGAGCCTTCCATCACTTTGAAGAACCCCACCACCCAGAGGTGATGCTGATTCAGCCACAGGCCTAAGCTGGGGAGTAGACCTGTCCTCAGGAATGTCCTCAGGAATTTCTTGGTTACGTCCTCAGGATTGTCCTCAGGACGTGTTAGAATAAGACCAAGGTTGAAGGGCCTAGGGAGACACCGCCCCCACTGGTGGGTCAAGCTCCCGCTGGCAAACTCTTGACGCCAGAGCGGCTGACAGCCCGTCACCTCTTTACTGAGTAAACGTGTCCTACGCCGAGTCGCAGGACACTTGCCAAAAAAGAGAGGTGATGCCAGTGCTACCACCAACATCACCAAAGGAAAAAAAGGAACTAAATCAAGTTGCATTTAGACCAGCAGTTGCAGTGCTGGTCTTTTTATTTTAAACGCTTTGTGACCTTCCAGGCAATTTCGCCGTTTTTTCGGTACCCAGAGCGGCTGAAGATAAACCCCGCCTCAGAGAAGCGATCGCCGTAACTTTCCACTTCCCTGGGCGATAGATCTAAAAGGCCAGCCAGTTCACTGGTGCTGGGCAACCAACCATTTCTAGCCGCATCTTCCAGGGTCTCAAAGTATTTCAGCGGGTCGGGTTGGCCAATTCCCATGCGCCCCATCAGCTCAGCCAGTGCGCCAAGCATGCCGCCAAAATCATTGGGGGTAATTGCCAGGTCAGAACCACCGCCAGCCTGCCCGTTGCCATTGCTGCTTGGCCGCTGACGTAGCCCGCGCGCTTCAATAAATTCAGCGGCACTGCCCCCCTGGTTAACAAACCGGTGCAGTTCGTCCAACAGCTGTAGCTGCGGGGCGGTGATATAAGAGCGCTGCCCAACTTTTTCAGGGACAATCCTCAAATCCTGCATGCGCTTGTAGACAGCGCTGCGAGCCAGACTATAGCGGTCTTGCAACTGACTGACTGGGTATCGATCGATTTCCCCGGAATTCATCGCTATCCTCTGGACAATCCTCAGGATTTGGCTCCAGTATCGCCTAAAAACCTGTCTCCTGGACAGTCCTGAGGATGCTTTTCTACGGAAGAATACCTGTCAGCTCGCCGAAAACACCTCTAAAGAAGAGTCAGGCAAAGACTTAGCTGGATGATCTAGTCTGCAATTAGGGGCGATCGCTACACCCCGCATTTTTCTTGCTGTCGGGCGATCGCCCCCTGCAGCTGCGGCGTCATCCCCAGTTCTGCCCCGTCGTAGAGCCGTTGAAACTCGCGCTCAAAGTGGGCCGCCACCGTGGCATTGCGAATCACCAGCAGATTTTCGTCGTTAGTAGTGTTTGCGGCCTGGCTCCAGTTTTGAGAGCCAACCAGCACAATCTTTTGGTCGAGCACCGCAAACTTGTGGTGCAGCTTATCGCTAGGCGGCAGGGCCGGTACCCCTACCGTAGTGATCGGGTTCGCCCAGGGCACGCTGTTGTCGCGCTTGCAGTTGTGGTCAGGGATGGTGATCCCCAGCATGTCGAGCCCCTCGCTATAGCTGCGGTAGGCAAAGCCAGGGTCGATTAGAGTTTTGATCGGCACGCCCCGGTTGGCCACTGGCAACAGCTGATCGCTAATCGCCTGCTCAGAAAACACGAACAGCGCCAGATGGACGCTCTGGGTTGCCTGACCCAGGGTTTTGGCAATCAGCCCGTTGACGCTCTGCGCCCAGGGCTGGGTTTTAGAGGTGGGTGAAAACTGCACTTCCAGCACCGGGCCGGGAGTCGAAACCAGGGCCGAGGTTCGATGAGGTTTTTGTAGCCCAAACAGGCTATTGGGTTGCCCACCAGGGCCATCGCCCCAAAGGTAGCTAAATTCCTGCTGAAACCGCTGAGCCAGAGGCTGGCTGTCGATCACAAGAATGCTGTTGGCGTTTCCCCGACTATCTGGATCCGAAAAATCGCCATGAGTGCAGCTCAACGTCCAGTTGGCGGAGCCGGTGACGACGGTGCGGCCATCGATCGCCATAAATTTATGGTGCATCAGACCGCTGCCTTTGCTGCCGTCGGCGGTGTCGTCAATCAGGGGAATGTTGGCCTGGGCCAGAATGGTGAGCACGTCGCGATCGCGCAACTCTCCGTCACTCAGCACCCCATTCTGGTCAACATCGATGAAGGCGTACAGGTCGTTGATCTTGTCTTGGGAATGCTCGTCTAGCTCGCCGAACGACCCAGAATTTCGCTGGGCTATCGGCGTGCTGTAGGTGTTCTCGACCACGACCCTCACCTCTACCCCTGCGGCCTTGCGATCGGCCAGGGCGTGGGCGATCCCCGGCAGCGAGAACTCATGGACAGCTACATCAATGGAAGTTTGGGCGGTGGCGATCGCATCCACCACCACCTGTTCTAAATCATCGCCGTGGCGAGTAATCTTGCGGTAGGGGTCGGTGTAAACTGCCGCCTGGTTGTGGTTAAAATACGCCTGAATATACGGATCCTGCGGCAGCGGAGTGAGGGTGGGAAGCGTAGCCTCGCTGCGAAACTGGCTACTGACTCCCACAAACAGCAGAAGCCCAATCCCAAACCCGATCCCCCAGCGCACCCAGGGAGATTTTGGTAGTAGACGCACAAGCTTTAAGAGAACTTTTCTGTTTATAGTCAGCCCACGAGAACGGATTGGCTAACGGGGAGGGAGATGTGGATGTGGGTGTGCGTGGGTGCGTAGGTGTGTGGGTGTGAAAATAGAGGCAGCAAAACTCCCCACCTCCCTTATCTCCCTCACCTCCCTTATCTCCATGCCCTACGACGCTCTATTTACCAAAATCTCCGACCTCGTCATGTGCCATTCGCCCAGCGGTGCAGAGGACGAAATTAATCAACATTTGATGGCTGACTTGGCTGACTTGGGGATAGAGCACTGGCGAGATGAGGCCGACAACGTGATCGCCAAGATCCCAGGGTGCAACGACAGCCGGGCGATCGCCATCACCGCCCACAAAGATGAGATCGGCACCCTGGTCAAAAGCATCTACGCTGACGGGCGGGTATCGGTACGCAAGCTAGGCGGCTCGTTTCCCTGGGTCTATGGCGAGGGCGTGATGGATCTAATCGGGGATCATCAGACCATTAGCGGTATTTTGAGCTTTGGTTCGCGCCATGTTTCCCACGAGTCGCCCCAGAAAGCCCAGCAGGAGAGCAAGCCCGTCACCTGGGAGACCGCCTGGGTTGAAACCAAGCGATCGCCTGACGAACTCGCCGCCGCTGGCATTCGCCCCGGCACGCGGGTTGTAGTCGGCAAGCACCGCAAACAGCCCTTTCGCCTGGGCGACTATATCGCCAGCTACACCCTTGACAACAAAGCCTCCCTGGCAATTTTGCTGAGGTTGGCCGAGCGGCTGAAGGAGCCGCCTGTGACCGTCTATTTGGTAGCTTCTGCTAAGGAGGAAGTGGGGGCGATCGGTGCCCTGTATTTTTCTCAGCGCCACCGACTAGAGGCTTTGATTGCCCTAGAAATTTGCCCTCTAGCGGCGGAATACCCCATTCAGCCGGGGGATGTGCCGGTATTGCTCAGCCAGGATGGCTATGGTCTCTACGATGAAGGGCTCAATGCAGAACTGCGCCAGGCCGCAACCTCCCACAACCTGCCGATTCAAATGGCGGTGATTAGCGGCTTTGGCAGCGATGCCTCGATCGCCATGAAGTTTGGCCATGTGTCGCGGGCCGCCTGCCTGAGCTTCCCCACCCACAACACCCACGGCTATGAGGTGGCGCACTTGGGGGCGATCGCCCACTGCGCTGACATTCTAGAGCACTACTGTAACGACCTGTGACAGCCACTCGGTTAGCGATAAACCTTTTCTAGAATGAAATCAGCCAGCTCACCCATCCAACCTGTATCGAACTAACCCCATGGCCAAAACCGTCGCGGATGTAATGACCTCAAACCCGATCTCGGTAGCCCCCGACACCGTGCTGAAGGATGCCATTCAGCTGATGGCCGACAACCACGTGGGCGGGCTGCCTGTGATCAATGCAGACAATCATTTGGTCGGCATTCTGTCGGAGTCAGACTTGATGTGGCAAACCACTGGGGTCGATATGCCCGCCTATATCATGCTGCTCGACAGCGTGATCTACTTGAAGAACCCGACCCAGTACAACCAGGAACTCCACAAAGCCCTCGGCCAACTGGTCAAAGATGTCATGACCGATCACGTCGTCACCATTGCCCCCGATAAATCCCTCCGGGAAGCGGCGCACCTGATGCACGACAAGCAGGTGCGCCGTCTGCCCGTGGTCGATGCTGACAAGCAGGTGGTCGGCATTCTCACCCGAGGCGATATCGTGCGGGAAATGGCAAATAGCTACGCGTAGAAGGATGGGGCGTTGAGTTTTGAGTTCTTAGTGCTGAATTTTGAGTTTTCTCACTAAGGCTTTAATTCAAAACTAAACACCCAACATTCAAAACTCTCCCACTCCCCTACTCCATCACTCCCCATCCACTCCCCCTATCGCTGATCCCCAAAATGGCCGATAGTAGAGAGAGCAGATTTGTATTTATCTCTACAAAATGGCTATTACCCCAGACTCGGTTCGAGAACTGCTCCACTCCGACGACTACGGGGATCGGCTGCGGGCGGTCAACCAAATGCGCGAATTGGACTCCTCCGATGCCTTCGAGCTAGTGCAGCTGGCGGCTAACGATGGCAACGCTCGGGTTCGCTACGCCGCCGTTAGTCAGCTTGCTAGCCTAGGCCAGCAAGATATAGCTACCGTAGAACCGCTGCTACTGCGATCGCTTACCGACGACCCCGATCCTGACGTCCAAGCGGCCGCCGCCGACACCATTGGCGGGCTCAAGCTCAAAAGTGCTTACCCTGAACTGGCTACGCTTTACCACAGCACTGATGAGTGGCTGGTGAAATTTAGCATTGTGGCGGCCCTAGGCGAGCTGGGGGAGCCTCAAGCTTTTGATCTCCTGCAAGAGGCCCTTAGCTCAGACAATGAGCTGATTGCCACTGCGGCCATTGGGGCTCTGGGCGAACTGGGCGATCGCCGTGCCCTACCCCTGCTGCTCCACTACACTACCCATCCTGATTGGCAGGTGCGCCATCGCTTAGTACAGTCCCTGGCCCAGTTTTCTGAGCCAGAGGCAGCATCGGCCCTACAACGACTCACCAACGATGAATCTGACATTGTCGCTGGTGCTGCCCAACAGCATCTAAGCCGCTAAAAACCGACTTTTGCTAAAGTAAACGCCAGCTCTTGAGTTGCTTAATATACGCAACCTTTCCCTAGAGCCGCATTTTCGCGCCTTGGAAGTTCGTGTTTAGCATGGATGGAGTTGTGTTTGCCGTGGGGTTTAGGTAGGCCCAAACATGCTGCCCACTGGCATCCAATGCAGGCAAAGGCGCATCGAAATAGCGGTTTGCCCCAAAAGCTGCCTCTCGTTGACGAAGCCCCAGCAAAATTTGCTATAGTGAAATAGTGGTTGTACTGCTCTGCCTACAGCAATTTTCATTCCCATAATTTTCCAGGCAGACTAATGTCTTGGTTTAGCTCTTTTGAAGAGTGTTGTTATGGGGCATGCACAAAAGCTAGCTCTGAGCAAGCCACAAAAAATATAAATATTTTATTGGCCGTTACACATTTGCTCTTACTGGTTAATCTTTGAGCCGTGGGTCAGAGATTTCAACCACTATTCAACTCAAGACATTGGAGATGGCCTGAGTGATAGCAACTTCTCCATCTGTACAGCAGCAAAAGTGGGACACGCTAAGTTTCGTGTCCACACTATACTTGCAGCCTGTTTTAGAGCTTTTGCTAAGGGATGTTCCCGTGAATTGGCAGGCTGAGGTGCGGCTAGGATTGCAAGAAGCTCTTGTAAACGCAGCTAAACACGGCAATCGTCTAGATCCAGCTAAGTGCATTTCAGTTAAATACACTGCGTCAGCATCTCATCTATGGTGGGTAATTACTGACCAAGGGGGCGGATTTAGCCATCCCTGTAGCTGCGATGAAGCCGCCGATAACAACTGCACCTCCTACCCTGGAGAATGCGGTCGCGGTCTTTATATCCTCTACCAAATATTTGATCAGGTGACCTGGTACAACGGGGGCCGAGAGCTGCACTTGGGTAAAGTGGTGCGGCAGCCTCGTCGGCTACCGCTCATTCGCTAATTGATTTGGCTCAGCAAGAGCTGGAAAAGCTGGTGTAGGGCCCTTGCCTGCCTAAGCTGTCTGGTCGCTCTGCTCGGCTCGATGCATTTTGCGATCGCCGTGGGTAGGGCAAGGCGGCGCTTGTAAACTGCGGTTTAACCAGCCTGCGGCCTGTTCAACCCGCACCAGCGCCTCCTCAGAATTTTGCTTGAGCAAAAACACTAGCGCCGCCGCCAGCTGCTCGCTGGCCCGCACGCGGCGATCGCGGTTGAGTCGGTGCCAGTCGGCGGGCTTAACGGCCAAACGCTCCGCCAGGATTTGGGCCAGCTCCAGATCGCTCAGCTCGGCGGCCGGTTTAGCTGCCCGGGCGATCGCCTGGGGCGTCATCGACGGATCAAACGAAAAAGCCATAGTTCCTGAAACCAGTTGGGGTTAACTAGAAGATATACCCTGCCCAACAGTTCTGCTGGGTAGACATCCCTACTGCTCTATTTTGCACAATGAAACCACGCCACCGGCAAAAGCGATACCACAGCCAACGAGGTGCCCTGGGCAGCAGTGCTGAGGAAGCCCTCCCCCTTAGGGAGCTGATGCACCAGCTAGAGGGGCTAGAAGCACGCCTACACCAGCTCAAGATTGGCGTTTCGAATTTGCTACAGCTTCAGCAGATTGAGTCAGAGGGCGCGCAGGCGGAGGCCCAGCACTCGGCCCAGGAAGTGATGCGCTTGCAGGAAGCCGCCGATAGTTTTGAGATAGAGCTGGCCAGCCGAATTGTCTCGTGGCAGCATTTGCAAGAACCATTCTGGCAGGCGGTGCGGTTTGGTGGGCTAGGAGTCTTACTGGGCTGGGTTTTGGCCTGGTTTGTCTACGCCCGATAAATTTGTCAGCAAAAAATTAGGCAGAACTTTTTTAGGTTGCCCAAAAGTAATTCCCCTTCCATGCTAGGATTATAAATCGTGGATAGAGCGGGTCGGTGCCCGAGTGGTTAATGGGGGCGGACTGTAAATCCGCTGGCTACGCCTACGCTGGTTCAAATCCAGCCCGGCCCATCCACGACAACTTGCCCTTATAGCTCAGTGGTAGAGCACTCCCTTGGTAAGGGAGAGGTCACGAGTTCAAATCTCGTTAAGGGCTTTCTAATATTCTCTCCAAAGCAAGCCGCAGCTGCTTGCGGGGTACCTTTGCGGGTTTTGATTGGCAATTTGTGATGCGCCAATTCCGTTCGATTTTCCAGGGCGAAGGGCTACCAGAATAGATGGTTCAGCCAGTGGCGCAACAGCTGCGGCCCCTCGGGTTCTTGGTAATGGGAGGGCAATAGGGCCTGAAAGGCTTGTTCGAGTTCGGCCAGGGCAGCATCAATGGCCACGCGTTTGGGCCGGGCTTGGTAGGGTACGTGCACAGGGGGGCCAAACCGCAGGGTAATTTGCTTGCGAAAGTAGAGGATTTTGGTGCCAATTATCGCCACGGGATAAATGGGTACCCCTGATCGCATGGCGTAGAGCACGGTACCGCGCCGTAGGGGATGCATGTGCCCCTCCCGTTCGCCTAGGCGGCCCTCGGGAAAGAGCATGACGCCGTCGCCGCGAGCCAGTAAAGCCTGCACCGCCTGGTCAATCTGCCGCATTTGCTGAATGGAGCTGCCGTTGGGTACGCGATCGCGAATCTCGGCTGCTAGGGGTTTGAGATCAGCCTGCCCGCGGTCGGCGGCAGCCATGACGGCCATTTCTTCCTTCCACCAGCGCTCTAGGGGAATCACGCCCCCAGCCCAGCCGATCAGCCAGCGCTTCCAGCGTTTGTTGTAGAGGGTGCGGGCATCCCCCAGGATGTAGTAGTAGGGGGTAGTAGGGCAAAAGGCCAGCAGTAGAAACGGGTCTAAATGGTTGAGGTGGTTGGCGGTGAGTACGTTGGGCTGGGTGGGAATGTGCTCTGGGTTCTCAAGGCGCACCCGAAAGAACGCCTTGATGAAGCGACGCATAACCCAGCGGCGCATGCCACCGCTGACGCGCCGATCGGCGGTGCCCTGGGCGATCGCACTCAGCTCAGCCAAATCGACTGCAATGCACTGGCGCACCGCTGGGTTTTGCGACGTGGCCACCCCCTCTCGCACCCGAGCGATCGCCTCTGGCGTCAGGGCAGCGGGTAGTTCAGCAGGTTCTAGAGTGTCGGTCATAGCAGTGGCCCAGGTGCATCCTAACGAAACTCCAGGACAGGATTGCCCTGAGTATGGAATGCTGCCGCAGAGGATGGCTCAAGTTGCCAGTAATTCTTCAAATTTCTGTCAGCGGCCGTGGCAGGCTTTGTACTTTTGGCCGCTGCCGCACCAGCAGGGGTCGCTGCGCTTGGGCTCCACCGGGGGCAGCGCGTCGCCGTCCACATAAAACCAGCGCTGTTTTTGCTTTACAAAGCGCGATCGCTCATGCACCTGGCCGGGGCGCGGATCTGCGTAGTAGGCAATGAACTCAACAACGCCTTTGCTGTCGGCCACCTGCCCAGCCTCTGTGGCAACCACCCGCAGCCCCAGCCAGGTGGTAGTCGCCACGCTCTGCCCGATTGCCGCCCGCTGCCCCCCATAGCGCTGGGTCGGGTGGTGGGTGGCGATTAAATAGTCAATGTGGCCCTGGTGGTAGGCCGTATAGCGCGATCGCATCAGCGCCGCCGCCGTCGGTGCCTCAGCCTTGCCCAACAGATAGGGCTGACAACAATCCCCAAAGTCCCCACTGCCGCAAGGACACCGCTCCGCAGCCCCTATCCCCATGTGCTACCCATCCACTCCCCTACTCCCCTATCCCCTCGGCCGCGCCGGCAAAACCAGCGTATCGGTCATAGCCGCCCGTTTAGGCAGGGGCTGATAGCCGTTGGCATCGAGGTGCTTGATGCGGTCAAAGAAAGCTTCGTAGAACCGCTCCAGGCAGTCGCAGAACCAGGCCTGGTAATCGGGCCAGCGATCGCGATCGTCTAAATTCACCTCGGCTAGGGTGCAGGCCACCATACAGGCCTGATCGCCGGTGCCGTCCCAAATCAGGGGCAGACCCATTTCGTTGGCAATGGCCTCGCGCTCTTCGGCTAGCAGGTGAAAGTGGGGCTGGGCGTCGATACCTGAGAGCAGCAGCTCGGTGTAGAGGCTGCCGTGGTCGCGATCGAGAATGGTGTTGAGGCGAAACCCCGCTCGGGCGATGGCGAAGCCCATGGTGGCCTCCGGGGTGGGCGAACCGGGCTTGACCAGGCTGCCCTGGCGATCCATGCGATCGCACAATCCGCTCCAAAACTCTAAATTTTGCTGCTGCAAAGGCGTCAGCGGTTCCGGCTCTGGTTCACTGGGGGAATCGTCCTCCACATTCTCGGCTTCGGGGTCCACCTCGCTGTCGTCCACAGCCCCGCACGTCGGTATGAAGTTGGCGGCCATTGCGGTCTTGCCAATCCGCCACAGCTCGACGGTCAGCCCTAAAAACATCACCTCACTGCTTTGGTTAAGCCAGTCAAAGGTTAGCGCCGCTGGCGCAGAAAAATCGGGTGCGACCCAAAGTACCGTGGCGGCGTTCTCGGCGGCAGCCCAAGCGAGCAACTGGCCCAGATCGCTCAGCTCGGCTCCCGACCGGTGAGCTGCCACTAGCACCAGCGCCCCCGTGTCGGCCTCAGTCAGTAGGGCATAGCCCAGCTCAGGGAGGGGATCATTCTCTGGGTGGGCTATGCTTAGCCCCGCCGCTTCACCCAGCAGGTCTAGGGTTTCTGCCTCAGTGAGCCACTGCTGAAAATCGGCCTGGGTCTGCCAATAGTCGGTAGGGTCGAGTTTTTCCAGTCGTCCCAGCTTGGGTTTGGCAGCTCGCTTAGGCACAGGTGATTCGCTCTGGCAAAGGGCAATTTATCCTATTATGGCGCGCCATCGGCCCACAAAGATGCCCTATCCTGGCTGCGTTTCCCCTAAGTTACGTTCAAACATAGAGTTCATCAATAGCTGACTAGCGCCGCCTGCCATAGGGTGTAGCCCTGGGAACTCAGGTGCAGCCCGTCGGTAGTGAGGTCTACCCGCAGTAGCCCCTGGCTATCGCTGAAGCTGGTGTACAAATCTACATAGGTCGCCCCCTGGTGAACTGCCAAAGCGGCCAAGCGCTGGTTGACTCGCTGAATGCGATCGCTCGACACCTCCCGCAGCCGCGTCGGCAAAATGGAGTACACCACCAGCCGCGCCTGGGGGTGCTGCTGCTGTAGACGGGTCATCATTTGGTAGAGATTGTCGACTACCTGAGCCTCAGGTACCCCATTCTTCAAGTCGTTAATGCCTGCCATCAGGTGAATGGTCTGCGGCTGGATGTCGGCAAAATAATGCAGCCGCCCCAGCATGTGAGTCGTGGTCTCCCCCGAAATGCTTTGGTTCAGCCACAGCTGGTCGGTGGGCAATTCGTCTACCGGCAGCCATAGCGCCAGCGAATCCCCCACCATTACCGTTAGCGGAGCCTGGCCCTGGCGGTGGGCCATAGCGGCGGCCTCTGCCTCCAGCAGCGCCTGCCAGTCGTCGTGGGTCGGGGAGACAAACGCCCGCTGCCACCGATGTATATAGCGGTATGGAGCCACCTGGGCGTAGAGTTCGCCTGCCTGAAGGGCAGCGGTGCGAAACTGGTATAGCTGAGCGCCGGTAACGGGTCGAGCCCTGGGGTCGACCTGCGGCAGGGTGAGACGGTGACGGCCAGGGGTCATAACCTGCTCGGGGCGGGGCCAGCGGGCGGCAGCGTCCGCTGGCCGAGGTGGCTGCGGCGGGGCTGCCGTTGCCATTCCGCCACCGTTCGTCGGGCAAACCTCAGCGTGGTCAGGGTTGACCGCAGGGGAGCACAGGTCTGGGCTCGATGAGGGCACCGCGTTTGCGACGCCTCGCTGGAGATGAGCCTCTGTCTCGCTCACCTCTAAGGAGGTCGCCCCGCTGCCCAATGCCAGCTGGGCCGCCAATAGCCAAATATCCATGCCCATGTGCCTCAACATCCCCCTTCGTTTTCCAGACCAGCCGTTGTCCATCAGGATGAAATGGCGGCGTTCTCTGGGTATTTACGCCGCAGGGTGATGGCCAAACCAAAATTCACCGCGATCGCACCCTCCAACAGCTACCTCACCCCTTGACAGAGCTGAAGCTGCCTCGTAATAATGGAAGACTGTGTTTATGCGCTCGGATCAGGTTCCTAAGGCTAACGCCTCCCCCAGTGGAGCCCCAGGTTTGGGGTCGTTGGCACCTGTACGGCGGTTATGAGGTAAAGAAATGACGTACGCAATTGTTGAAACCAGTGGAAAGCAGCTGCGGGTAGAGCCGGGTCGCTTCTACGACGTAGACCGCCTAGCCTTAGACGTAGATGACCAAGTCACCCTAGAGCGGGTGCTGTTTATCAATAACGACGGCGAATCTGTAGTAGGTCAACCCGTGGTGGAAGGGGCAACCGTGGTGGGTAGCGTGGTCAGCCACCTGCGGGGCCGCAAGGTGATCGTCTATAAGATGCAGCCTAAGAAGAAAACCCGCAAAAAGCAGGGCCACCGCCAAGATCTCACCCGAGTCATGATTAACTCCATTGAGCTGAACGGCAAGGCGATCGCGGGCGAGTCTGCCTCCGCTCCCGCCAAGGCCGAGGTTGAGGCCGAAGCTGAGAGCTAAGCCTCCGCAACTCACGCTAGATTAAACAGTAGGTAGGTTGAAGGAATACACCCATGGCTCACAAGAAAGGTACAGGTAGTACTCGCAACGGGCGCGACTCAAACGCTAAGCGCCTCGGCGTTAAGCGCTACGGTGGCGAAGCCGTGATCGCTGGCAACATTTTGATTCGTCAGCGGGGCACCAAAATTCACCCCGGCAACAACGTGGGTCGCGGTGGCGACGACACGCTGTTTGCGCTGGTAGACGGCGTAGTCACCTTCGAGCGTCGCGGCAAGAACGGCAAGAAAGTCAGCGTTTATCCCGCTGCTGTCGCTGCTGAATAGCTTTAAGGCAGTAAGAACTGGGTAACTGTTGCTTCAACTCAGCATTTTCTGCGTCATTCCACAGCTACCTAGTTCCCATTTCCCCAACAAAAAAGCTCCTCACTGTGAGGAGCTTTTTTGTTGGGGGAATCTGATGCTTAACTAGTCTAGATAGCCCATCAGAATAGAAGGATGGGGATCCACATCGTCATTGGGAGCAATGGGGCGATCGCCGGGCAGCGTGTGGATATCGGCAATGTGCAGGGTGCTCACCGCTACTGGGCGATGACCCGGCAGGGTGTCGATCGTGGAAATCTCAAAGGTGTTGGCGCCAATGGGGCGTACTCCAGCGCGATCGAGGGTACCAACGATCTCAAAGGTGCCTAGGGCAATCGGGCGATGGTTGGGCAGCGTATCGGTTTCGACCACCCGAGTGTTGTCGGCCAGCACCATAACATCGCCGTTCTCAGGGCTCGCTTTGACGATGCCGCCGCCAGCAGCGGCACGCTTGCGGTTGCCCCGAGTAGTGCGGGCTGGTTCTTTCTCAGGGGTATCGGCACTACCGTTGATAGAGTCGTTGGTCGTGGTCATAGGGGTAAAAAGTCCTTATTGCTGCAAACAGCCGCCCAGGGGGCAAAATGCTGATTATGACTATGAGATGTGATTAAAATCTAGAGCCTGCCTCGGCGCATGCTGCCAGTGGGCAACCCCCGCCAGAAACAGAACCGTTAAGTAAATATTATACTTTGATGACTACACCATCGAGTTTACGAAAGATTATTGGCGGCATAAGAGATTGCTAACCACGGCGGCGGTGGGGTGCCACCCTAGAGAGGTGTTGAAGGCCAAATTGCCCGGCGCGATCGCCATGCCAGCACCCCACGGCTGCCACCCCCTTTCCTTGACCTCGATGGAGAACCGGGGAACCACCGCTCATTCAAATCAATGATCTATAATGAAGGGGTAAGCAACATCGTGGGGCTGTAACGGTTTCGACGTTTTGACGAAAGTCACGCTGTGATACAGGCCGAGAGTGAGTCTACTCTCGTAAATCAAGGCTCAAAACAAACGTAAATGCGAACAACATCGTTCCTTTTGCTCGTAAAGCTGCACCTGTTGCCGCTTAATCTAAACCTAGTTTAGTTCTAACCTAGTTAGCGAGCGTTCATAGTTTGACTCCGTTAAGAGCTATGGACAAACCCCAACGGATGCTTCAGTGACTCTCCTCTGGTGGATTCACTGACTAAGACTTAGCCAGAGAATCCCGCCGTCCGGGATAAGTGGCGGTTCCGGCCCTGAGGATTAGACGGGCTAAGCCTGTGAATGAGTGGTGTGTTAATACTCAGAGCGGACACGGGTTCGACTCCCGTCAGCTCCATCCCCTATGCCGAGTAGCGCCCTGTCGTCGCGTCGATAGACCGCTGACGGGGCCAGTTACTCGGCCAACAGTATAAATCTGTGTTCGATTATTAATTATCTTTCCATCTGAGAGACCCAATGTTGGGTCTCTTTTTTCATCTGCCTATACTGAGAAAGTAGCCCCGGCTGACTGCTGTGTTGCCCTTGAAACAAGCCCTTGAGCGAGTACTAGTCCAGCTGCGTCACTATTGATCAATCCTATTTAGAACAATGCGGTTTCCCATCTTGCCCTACCTTTACCAACCAGTTTTTTGTCGCAACTACAAAACCGTACTCAATCCTTGGCGGTTTTGGTATTTGCACCAGGTGCGCTACCTAGAACGCTGCTGGCTGCGAGAGTTTCGGCCTGAGCGACACCATAGCTCCTGACCCTAAATTCTATGAATATGCTCAGCTGTGGGTAAACGCCGATGGCCTGGTTCAGCGAACATCCCAGGCTATGCGATCGCCCCCCTCTAGCGCCTTTTTGTCGATTAGAGTTTGCGCCTGATAGTCATTCATGGCCTGAAAGCCAACCCGTGAGTTCCCGGCACACCGTCTGGCATGCCCTTAACAATGACTAGAGCGTTTTGAGGGGGGCAAATACTGTCAGCGCGTCGGGCAGGCACTCAAATACCATCGGGTTGGCCTCTAAAATTTCGCCGTCGATCACGAGCTTTTGCGGCGGGTCGGTAGTGACCTTAATGCGGCGAGCCCGCAGACAGGTAATGTCGTCCCGTTGGGTTGGGTTACCCCAGGCCGCCGCCGCCATTAAAGACGCCAGTGCGTTGATGCCCTGGAGCCGGGTCGTGCTGGTGGCAATGGTGATCTCCAGCAGGCCATCGTCAGGGATGACCTCCCCTAACCCCTGGGCCAGCACAGAGGTCGGCGGAGCTACATTGGCAACAGTGATGGCAGTGGTGGTCACCGTCGTCTCTTCGCCATCGATTTCGAGGGTGGCGGTAAAGGGCTCGGCGGCGGCCAGCTGGCGCACCCCAGAGAGCACGTAGGCCAGGTTGCCCAGCTCGTTTTTGAGCTGGCGACTGGCCCCATCGACCATACCGGCCTCAAAGCCTAACCCAGCCAGCAAGATCATGGGAATGTCGTTGCAGCGGGCGGCATCAATCACGTGGGTGTTGCCCGCCAAAATCGTTTCGCAGGCGGCGCGCAGGTTAGTGGGGATGCCCAAACCCACCGAAAACGCGTTGGCGGTGCCCCGCGGAATCACCCCTAGAGGGATGCCCGTGCCGATGGTGGCTCCGGCCACTGCCGACACTGTGCCATCGCCACCAGAGGCAATAATCAGGCTGCGGCCCATGTCGTGCTCAGTCTTGGAGTGAATGTGCTCAATGACCTCGCGTGCCTGCTCTGCCGGATCCGCATCAGGCTTGGTCATGATCACATTGACCAGGATCTGGGGCTCAAGCACCTCTTTGATCAGCGCTAGGTCGGCATTGGGGTTGCTCTGCCCCGCCACCGGATTGAAGATCAGGTAGGCGATTTGGCTTTCGGCGATACCCCGCAGCAGCAGGGTGGCCGACACGTCGTTGAGGGCAGCGGGAATGCCCTGGATTTGGCAGGCCCGCAGCACTAGGCTAAAGCTGGGGAAGGCAGTGGCGATCGCCTCTGGATCGGTGAAGAAAATTACTCCAGCTACATCTCCGGCGACGATATGGCTGGCCAGCTCGATGTCGCCCCCCTGGCTAGATTCTCTCAGGGTGATGAGCTCGATATTTTTTAGATCCCAACCCTGTTCTATGCCTCGGGCCATTTCTGCCGGAGCCATAATTTGAAAGTGGGTTAACACTCCCTCATGCTTTGAGAGCCAATCCAGGACGGAGGTAACCTGAGTGGGATGGGCCAGAATAGCAAGGGTGCTGGGCATAGAGGGTTCTCAGTAGTCCAATCATGCTAGCACCCGCCCTGGCCTGTGAGAAAAGCTCAGTTGTTGGTCTCGAGGGCTGCGTCGCCGCTGCTGACGGCTAGCTGGCTGACAGCGGTTTGCCAGCTGTCAATTAGCGCTGGCGACCACCGCCAGTTGAGCGACAGGGTATTGGGATTCACCATGGTGGAGTCAAGGGCTAGGGTCTGGGCGAAGTAGGACTGGGCCTGCTGCTGGAGCTGGGCCTGCTCTGCGGCAGTAACGGCAAGCTCGCTATTTTTATGGTAGGCCAGGGCCAGCCCTGCGTAGGCGTTCACCGTTGCGGGAATGGCCACCTGGGGAGTGCCGGGGGTAATGTCGCGCCGCTGGCGCTGGTCAAGGTCAATCGCCCGTTGCCAAGCCGTGATGGCCTGGTCGTAATCATTCAGGGCCATGTGGGCAAACCCTAACGCTACCCAGGCTTCGAGCAAGTCAGGGCGACTCTCAACGGCCTGGCTCCAAGCGCGCAGGGCATCGCTGGGGGAGGTGTCGGCAGCGCTGCCAACGCCCATTTGCTGCCAGGCCAGTCGCCCCCGCACGTAGGCAATATCGGGGTCGAGCAGCTGGGACTCAGGGATAGCGCCTACCGCTGACTCGGCGGTGGGAATGTCATTGCGATCGAGCATCTGTTCGATTAGGTTGCGGGCAGTTTCGGTGCGCCCTAGGGCGATCGCATTTAATGCCCCCGACAGCAGCGCCGGGCTGGTCGTAGCCGAGGCGCTGCCATCGTTGCTTGCCATCGGTGGTTCAACCGGGTCGCCCGTTGGGGGGCGATTGATGGTAGTCAAGGTGATGGTGGCCAACCCCAGCACCGCCCCTAAACCCGCTAGGCCTAGGCTGCCCCACACCAGCAGGTTGGAGGACAATGCCCATCGCCGAGGCCGCTGCCAGGTCAGCGGCAGCGCTGGCTCTGCGGCTGAAGTAGCTGGCGGGTTGGGGGACAGCGGGTACAGTGGACTGTGGCTGGGTGGGGTCTGGGGCAGCAAGCTTTCGGTGGGGTCGGCAACCAGGGGGCGATCGCCGGAAACCGCTCCGTTGGTCGAGGTC
>QBLT01000360.1 GCA_003249105.1 Leptolyngbya sp.
GGTTTCTACCTTCGGTGGGGGCCAGGTGACTTGGCCGTTGTGGATAACGGTGGTGGCACGAATCACCTGGTCTTCCATGTTGATGGTGAAGTTTTCGGCTCCGCCCAGGTCGCTGAGCAGGTGCACTAGGTTGTTGCCATAGAGCTGGCTGGCCTGGGAGGCCATGCGGCTGGGCAGGTCGGTCAGGCCAATGATGGTGACGCCGTTATGCGAAATCACCTGGCCGGGCTCAGTGACTTCGCAGTTGCCCCCCTGCTCGGCAGCTAGGTCTACGACTACCGAGCCGGGCTTCATGCTCTCGACCATTTCTTGGGTGATCAGCAGCGGCGCTGGTTTGCCGGGGATCAGCGCCGTGGTGATGATGATGTCGACATCTTTGGCCTGTTGGGCAAACAGGGCCATTTCGGCGGCGATAAAGGCCGGGCTCATCACCTTGGCGTAGCCGCCTTCGCCACTGCCGTCTTCTTCAAAGTGCAGCTCGAGAAATTCTGCGCCTAGGCTCTGCACCTGTTCTTTGACCACCAAGCGGGTGTCAAAGGCTTTGACGATCGCCCCCAAACTCTTGGCCGCACCGATCGCCGCCAGCCCGGCCACCCCAACCCCAATCACCATCACTTTGGCGGGGGGCATTTTGCCCGCAGCGGTAATCTGCCCGGTAAAGCAGCGGCCAAAGTGGCTGGCGGCCTCAATCACTGCTCGGTAGCCGCCGATGTTGGCCATGGAGCTGAGGGCATCCAGCTTTTGGGCGCGGGAAATGCGGGGCACAGAATCCATCGCCAGTACCGTGCCGCCCTGCTGGGCCAGATGGGTCAGCAAATCGGGATTTTGGGCGGGCCAGATGAAGCTAATCAGAGTTTGCTCGGGTTTGAGCAGGGTGGCTTCGTGGCGATCGAGGGTGGGATGGTGCTGGGGCGATCGCACCTTGAGCACCACGTCAGCGGTCTCCCATAGGCTCAAAGGATCTGACACTACTGTGCAGCCAGCGGCTTCGTAGGCGCTGTCGGTAAAGCTGGCCCCGGCCCCAGCCTGGGTTTCGACCAAGACCTCAAAGCCTAGTTTTTGCAGTTTTTTGGCGGTTTCGGGGGTGGCGGCGACCCGCTGCTCGCCCGCAAACACCTCCTTGGGAATGCCCACCTTGAGCCCGGTGGGGGCGGTATCTAGGGGAGCGGCTACAGAATTATCTTTGGGTGCGGCAATGGTCATAGGAAGTTTCGAGGGAAAGGGCCTTAAACAAAAACGCAGGCAGTGGGCAGGAGAATACCGATAAAAAAGATCCCAACCTTAGCGCCAGGGGAACGGGATCAGAAGGGGCTAAATTTTACGTCAGGCTCAGCGAGCGCGAGGCAGTGAAGTTGTTTGGGTGAAGGCGTTGGTTAGAGGGGCGATCGGCTTTGTCGTCCTAGATGGAATCGCACCGTCGATGCCAGCAGATTACAGGCGATCGCAAAGGGCCTATTCTGTCACAGGAACCCTCGGCCTCAAAGGAATTTCAAGAACTGTCAATTACTCTAAATGGCCTGGTTTTACATGTATTTTCTACAAAATTGCCCCACTCTGCCGATTACTACAATCTCCCCTACTAGCCTAGATGGTCTAGATATTCAGATTGTTTTTTGATTTCAGCAAAACGAAACACGTCAAAGCCCGACCCCTTGGCCCAGCAGAACAAAGCATCAGCAGAAAAGCCTCGCCCATTGTCTGGCATGGTAAAAGGATTGCTCGCTCCCAGGGGCAAAACTTCAACAATGTTTTATGTCTGACAGCGTTATCCGGGCTGGGTGTCAGCGATAGGAAACAAGGTCTTTTTTTGTTACAAAACTAGTCGTTCAGAGGCCAATTCTAAAAATTCTGTACTAGGGCTTCTACCAGTTCTAAAAATCCTGTCACTTCGGCAGCCTGGGTGACGTAGGTGGGGCGATAGGTCAGCCGATGCCAGTAGTCGACCACGTTGGCCACCCCCACCGATTGAGGAAATAAGGCTGGGTTAAACATGCTCTCGTCGTTGGGGCTGTCGCCCACGGTTAAAACCTCAGCGGCGGCGATCGGCGCAAAGTAGCGCTCGACCACCCGCTGCAAGCCCGCTGCCTTAGACTGGCCCAGCTTAAACAGGTGGCACTGCACCGTGCTGTAGGTAAACCCCCAGCCCAGCGATTGGCACAGCTGCGCCATTTCATCTAGATCGGCCTGGGTTAGACCCTCAAGGTCAAACGTCCAGTCGGTGAGGCGAAAGCGATTGTCGTCTGACTCGTGCAGCTGGGGCCACCGCCACTGAAGTTGGGTAAAGGCCTTGTGCAACAGCTCGCGGTGGGCGACCAGATCGGGAATCTCAACTAGCGGCTCTGGCGGACCGTCGTGGGGAAAGTAAATGCCGCCGTTTTCGGCCATGGCCCCCACCACGGGCAAGTAGTGGGCCAGGCCATTTACCCAGCCCGCCGATCGCCCCGTGACGATCATCACCGGCAGGCCCAACCCCTGGAGCTGCTCTAGCCCTTGCAGCAGGGCGGGGGTAAACTTGCCCTGGCGGGTGAGGGTGCCATCCATGTCGGTGGCTAGCAGCTGGGGCCGGGGTGAAAACCCGTGGCTGGGTAATGGTTGAACTTCGCCCATCGAGTTTACACTTTGTGGTTACTGTGGACAGGTCACTGTGGCTGAATGCACGCTATGAGCACGTTAGCACCCGATCAACGCAACTATTACTATTTACTGGAAGGGGGCCGAGCGGGGGTGCACAAGCCCATTTTGGCGGCCCTCTACGCCGTGCACAACCAGCCCCAGCTCACCGACGGCGAAACCGGCCTGGGCATTGCCCCGGTGAACCAGGTGGATCTAGCCGAGGTCGATACCTTTGCGGCCCAGGTGCAGTATGCGGCCAACACCCTGCGCAGCCTGACCCAGGGTCTCATTGAGCAGGGCTGGAGCGGGGCCGACATTTGGGATGCCAGCGTGGGGCGCTACAGCGATCGCTTTTTGCAGACGGTGGCTCAGGGGTTTACGCCAGCGGAGGGCGATGGTCAAGGACCGGCCCAGGAGGGCCATCGCGATGCCGCCCAGCTCGAACCCAGCGATGCCGCCGCCCTGCTCCAGGCTTATCTCGACGACCTCAGCACCGACTACAGCGGGGCGCAGTTGCCCCAGAATGTGGGCCAGCTCGACCCGGCCCTGCTGGCCTTTGCCGAACGGGTGCCGCCCAACTATGGACGCCTCGACTTTCAGCGCCAGGCCATGGTCGAGGCGGTGCGGCTGTGGCGACAGCTCGACACGACGGCGGCGGTGTACGAGGTTTTGAGCGTGCCGGTGGTTGACCAGGTGCCCGACGAAGCGGCTCTGGACAATGCGCTGGTGGGCTTTATGCAGTCGGTGGCTCGCTACTACGCGGGCTACCCCAACCAGCGGGAGGCGTTGATTCGCTTGGTGCAGCTGTGGCGGGCAATGGATGGGCGGGAAGAAGCGATCGCCTGGCTGCTCACCCACGACCCCTTTGCCCATGAAACCAACCTGGAAACTCTCGACCCAGCGCTGATCGCCTTTGTGCAAAAAATACCCAATCTCTACAACGGCCAGGGCGATCTGCGCTTTGCGCTGACCGAGGGCTACCGCCGCTGGTTTGGCCTCGACTCGCGCACCACCGCCATTCAGCAGCTGGGGATCAACCCCGACGATCTGGCGCAAACCGCCGACAACCAAGACACGCTGGTATCGACCGCTCGCACCCTCGATCGCGCCCTGCTCGACTTTGCAGTCCATATTCCTACTACCTACACCCCCACCGAAGATCAGCGGGAGGCGTTGATTCACCTGGTGCAGCTGTGGCGACGGCTAGAGGGGCGCATTCCCACGATTCAGTCGCTATTTGAAGATCTGCGGCGGCTAGAGCGATCGGCCCCCTCGTCGCCTGAGGCTATGCCCGCCCCGGTGCCTGCCC
>QBLT01000361.1 GCA_003249105.1 Leptolyngbya sp.
AACTGTTCACTGGGCTTCGGGGGTAACTCCATGCAGGCTCTCCTGATTCACTGCTACACAGGCTAGCATGGCGAAAATCGGTAATTTAGTTCTCGGAAATCACCTAAACGCATTGTGATAGCGCTTATTTCCATTGAAAAGAATTCAGTTGTGGGCAGACAATCCGCGATCGCAGTACTCCGTGTGTTGTGTCCTGAGGTCGTCTTGCTACGCCTTTTAGCAAGGCATGATTGCTAGAAGGCCGGAGTGGGATTTGACTCGCCACGACCAAGCTAGTGTATAACCCCATCTTCCAAAAGCAAGAGATTCGGCTAAAGACATTGCTACAGACAGACAAACACAGTTTGAAGTTTTACGGAAACCCTGATGAAGCTCAAACCGATAAACCACCGAAGAAATCCCTAGAGCGGCCTATAGGTACGTTACTGTAATTGCAGACAGCCGTATCCTCTAGGACAAGCTCGCATGGGCTGTCTAGACCTGGCTAGGGGCTATCCATAATGTGTAGCGCGGGCAGGTAGTGCTCGACTCCAGCGATCGCCACTACCGCCCCTGAGTCCCCCGTCGGCTTCCCCTGGGCCTGGGGCACCGCCGCCGCCACCTCAGCCACCCGCTCAGAACCGCTCTGGTGCAGGGCGGTCAGCCAAGCCCAGCCGCAGTCAACCAGGCGCTCCACATCTATACCCCCATAGGTAGGCTCAAAGGGGCGCAGCCGGTTTACCCCTTCCCCTAGCAGGATGCTGGCCCCGCGCCAGTTGTGGTTGCTCAGGTGATAGAGCCCTACCGCAATTTGCAAAATACCCTGATAAAACGGCTTTTCGAGGGTGCTTGCCTCCATCCAAATGGCTTCGAGCACATCGTGACAGGCGTAGTAATCTCCTTGATTAAAAAGGGCTACCCCTTCCATGGGTCGGGGATTAACACTGTCATCAGAAATATCAGTGGCCATGGCGCTGGGGGAACTGGCCTAAAGGGATAGTTCCATCCTAAGGCAGAGGTGCTATCCTCCACTGTGAGTGTGAGGTGTGAGGAAAATTAGCATGGTAAGTTCTCCGGTAAGGCCGACGGGCACAGTACCCGTTAGCCAGCAGCTCATTGATACTGAGGCCGTTGTTGAGCGATCGCCGAACGGGCTAGGTAGGCTACCGCTCCCCGCTGGGCCTCTATTTGGCACCGATGGCATTCGCGGCAAAGCGGGAGATCTACTCAATGCTCCTTTAGCTATGGAAATCGGCTACTGGGCTGGACAGATCATGCAGGCCCAGGGTTTGACCGATGGGCCAATTATTTTGGGCCAAGACTCGCGCACTTCTGGGCACATGCTGGCTTCTGCCCTCTCCGCCGGGCTGACCTCGGCGGGGCTAGACGTGTGGCACATTGGCCTCTGCCCCACCCCCGCGGTGGCCTACCTGGCGGAGTCGTGCCAGGCTCTAGGCGGCATTATGATTTCGGCCAGCCACAACCCCCCCGCCGACAACGGCATCAAGTTTTTTGGCGGCGATGGCACGAAGCTGGCCAGCAGCGTACAGTCTGCGATTGAAGCGGCCCTGCGGGGTCAGGGGGCGGCGATCGCAGCGGGAACCACCTGGGGTCAGTGCTACTACCGCCCCGAACTCGTCAACCGCTACGCCAGCTTTTTGCACGAGCCCCTGCTGCCCGGCCTCGACCTGGCGGGCATGAAGGTAGTGCTCGATATGGCCTGGGGCTCGGCCACTCGCCTGGCGGAGCAGGTGTTTGTGGAGGCTGGAGCCGAGGTGATTGCCCTGCACGGTGCCCCCGACGGCGATCGCATCAACGTTGACTGTGGCTCGACCCACTTAGAACCTCTAAAGGCGGCGATTCAGGCCCACGGGGCCGACCTGGGGTTTGCCTTCGACGGCGATGCCGACCGGGTGATGGCGGTGGATGCCCAGGGTCGCGTGGTGGATGGCGACTACATTCTCTACCTCTGGGGCAAGCGGCTGCAAGAGCAGGGACGGCTGCCCAACGACACCTTGATTTCTACGGTGATGGCCAACCTGGGCTTTGAGCGCGCCTGGGAAAAGTTGGGCGGCACCCTGGTGCGCACCCAAGTTGGCGATCAGCATGTGCACAGCGAAATGGTGCTGCGGGGGGCCAAGCTCGGCGGCGAACAGTCGGGCCACATTCTGTGTCACCACTACAGCCTGACCGGCGACGGCATTCTCACCGCCCTGCACCTGGCTACCCTAGTCCAAACGCTGGGCGGTTCCCTGGCGGCCCTGGTGGATGACAGCTTCCAGACCTATCCCCAGAAGCTTCAGAATGTAATGGTGGCCGATCGCGATCGCCGCCTCAACTGGCAAGATTGCCCTCCTGTCTTCCAGGCCGTTGCCGCCGCTGAGCAAGCTATGGGTGACGAGGGCCGGGTGCTGGTGCGCCCCTCGGGCACTGAGCCAGTTATTCGGGTCATGGTCGAGGCCGCAGACGCGGGCCTGGTCGATCGCTGGACTCAGCACATCGTTCAATCTGTCACCCAGCACCTAGCGGTGTAGCCCCTCAAGCCCCTGAATTTTGAAAAAACCCAGGGATCTAAATCTGCTCAAGTGAGAGGAATCGGTGTTTCCCACTGAATCACCCAATCCCAAAACTAGCTAGGAACAGCTAAAAAACCGGTATAGCAACCACGCTGAGCCAAAGTGCAGCGGCCACCATAGGGGCAGATAGACGGGGATTTACCCAGCCTATCTGCCCCTTGATTGCGTTTGGAGCCTAGCGATGGTGGCGAGCTTGTTCAGCCTGGTGTTGGTGATTGTTTTGCTGGGCATTTTTGGCCTAGCCCAGTGGTGGCAGATTCCGGTAGGCGACTTCGCTGACTGGGTTGTAGGCTTGGCTAGCTTTGGTTGGCTGCTGACAATTACCACTGTGCCTTGGAACATCTATTTTGAAGCTAAGGGAGCGCTGAGCGAAGCGACTCTGTCGGCAGAAAACGGCATTGCGGTGGACGATCGCCAGGTTGACTATGTGTGATCGCTGGCCCGCTGGTCGCTGCGGCTCGTCCTCGGGCTGCACCTGTTCACGGCCCTGGGCCTCTACCTGCTCGCCAGCACGGGCATCAGCCAGCTCGGCTACTGGGGTTCTGCCGCCGCCCTATTGCTCAGCGGTCTGCGGCCCGCCCTGCGCACCTACCAGTATTTTGCCGCCCGCATTGCGGCGATTCAGCAGCAGTTTAAGTACCCCCGCGAAGATCTGGTCTGGCTGCGCGATCGCCTCACCCAGGCAGAATCGAAGCTAGAGGAGATCACCACCCGGCTCGATACCGACGACCCCGCCTCCTGGGCCGCCACTGAGCAGCGCCAGCGCCAGGCCCTACGGCAGGATCTCACGGTTCTTGCCACAGAAGTCACGACGCTGGTGGCGACTAATCAGGCGGAGCACCAGCAATTGGTATTAGAAGGACGGCAGGCGATCGCCCAACTCAGCGCCGACGGTCAGTTCTTAGAGCACGTGCGGGAGATCATTCGCTTCTTTAAGGTAGCATAATGAGATGCACTACTTTAAGAATGCGTGTTGAGAGTCTTGATTCAAGGGGGTTGCTTGATTCTGGGGACGCTTTGGTTAGTTCAAAGTGCAAAATTAAGATTGGGAAAAATAGGGACTTGAATCACAATTTTTGAATTTTTCATTTTGGAGAGTGTTCAGATTTTTGTGTAAGCCTGTGACGGTTTAGATTTTAAAGCGTTCTGGGAATAGGATAGCAAAATGTGAAAGTGCAGCTCTCCAGTTTTTGATGGGCCGAGTCCATCGCTTGGCAATATTGTTCATGGCGAGATACATCAGTTTGAAAACAGACTCTTCGTCAGGGAAGACGGCTTTGGTTTTGATGACTTTGCGCAGAGAGCGATTGAGGGACTCAATGGCATTGGTGGTGTAGATCGCCCTACGG
>QBLT01000362.1 GCA_003249105.1 Leptolyngbya sp.
GCGGGGGAACCGGAGAGAACATCGGCGAACTCGCTGGAGGGGGGGATGTCACAACGGCTGAGGTAGACGGGCGCTGAGGTGTGACCTCGGGCTGTGCTACGGAGGGTGAAGGCAAACTTAGAGTGGCTTGAGGGCTAGCCCTGTGAGCACTACTGCTATTCACCGGCTTGAGGTAGTCAGCTGAGGTTTCAACTGGCACTTCTTGCTCGGACGAGTCAGAGGTTTCAGGAGTTCCAGCAAAGGCCAATCCATTTTGGGTTAGTCCCGTGCCTCCTACGAGCAGCGCTATCTGTAGCCAGGCTACTGAAGGATACAATCCAGAAAGTTTATCCGCTCGAGTAGACTCTTCGTTACTTCTTTTCACCATATGATCAGCCGCTACGCATTGTAGCCCAAAGTTACTTTACCTGGTTCAATCTCCAGCGTCTTGACCGCTGGCGTATCGTTATGCGTGGGCTTTAGCCGCACCCGCAGGTTTCCCGACGGAGCCACGCCAATGACCTCTGCCGCCCGACCTTCTACCGTTAGGCCCTGGCCTAGATTGGCCAGGCGAGTCTGGTAGGCGATTAAAAAGGCGTCGTCGCCCTGGTTTTGCCAGTGGAGATAGCCCTGCATGAGGCCGTAGAGGGCGATCGCGGCCAGGCCCTCCAAGGTATTCAAAGGGCCGGGGGTTGATTCCGGTTGAATTAGCGCTTGAATCGAGGTGCCGGTGTTAGGCACTGGGTTAAACCCGTTGAGCCCCAAACCAATCACCACAGTTTGTACCCGGCCGCTTTCGAGCTGGGTTTCGGCCAGTACGCCACCCAGCTTTTTGCCCCCGGCCACTAAATCGTTGGGCCATTTGACCTGCACCGGCAGGCCTAGGTTGGCCAGACTGGTGGCCACACCCCAGGCGCTGGCCAGGGTCAGGTATGGGCTACGGGAGGCAGGCAGATCGGGCTTCAGCCCCAGCGACAGGTACAGCCCGCCGGGTGGAGACTGCCACTGCCGCCCCCACTGCCCCCGCCCGGCCTGCTGAGTGGCTGCCACCAGCACCGTACCCGCCGGAGCACCAGCGGCCATCATGGCGACCAGGGCTCGGTTGGTGGAGTCAATCTGCTCGACCCAGTGGAGGTGAAAACGAGGACGTAACGCCTGATAATCGGGCATTATTCCCAAGTCTTTGGGTGGCTTTAGGAGGGTTTGGCGAAGTCGGTCTAGGTTCACCCGCTAATCGTCCTAGAATTTTATATAGAAACTAAAATTAGGTCTTTGACTAACACCTAATCACGCTACCACCCCAGCAAATCTACGGAGAGGGTTGGGGGAGGTGCAGAATAGAACTTGATAAAACGCCGCTGCAACTTAACGCCTGCTCTACATTGACGCGGGGGGCAGCGTCAATGTAGAACAGGCGTACAGGCATCACAACCGCCGCAGGGGGCAATATGGCAACTTGGGATTGGCAGACCTGGCAAGGGCAAGTATTTCTCACCTGTGATCTGCTGCAAGATTGGTCTCACGGCTTTTTTACCCGCCAGTTTTGGCCTCAAACCCCAGAGGCTCTGACGGCTGTCCTCGACGCAACGGCAGCGGTGCAGCGGGTGAAGCAGGTTCACGGCAACCGGGTGCTAGCTCCCGCTGACCTACCAGTTCCTGATTTAAAGGAGATGGCTGAGGCGGACGGTCTATTGAGCGATCGCCCCCAGCAAGCCCTCTGGGTCTGCTCGGCAGACTGTAGCCCAGTGCTGATCGGCGATCGCGCCACTGGTCAGGTCTCAGCCATTCACGCGGGCTGGCGGGGCACGGCCCAGGCGATCGTGCCGGTGGCGGTGAGTAAGATGCAGGCCCAGGGCAGCCGATTGCAGGATTTAGTGGTGGCCATTGGCCCAGCGATCGCGGGAGAGGTCTACCAGGTTTCTGTAGATGTGGCCGCAGCGGTGGGGCGCACGATCGTGCCCCAGCCTGCTGATAACGACGAGGTGTTGGTAGCGGCCCTGCAACGGCACCAACAATCTCCTGTGCTGGGGGATGATGCCCCCGACAAGGTGCGGCTGGATGTGCGGCTGGCGAATCGGTGGCAGCTAGAGCAACTGGGGCTGAGGCCGGAGCAGGTGGCGATCGCCCCCCACTGCACCTTTCAAGACTCCGAGCGCTTTTTCTCCTACCGCCGCACGGGGGAAAAGCAGGTGCAGTGGTCGGGCATTGTCAGCCAGGGGCCAGGGAAATCGCAGTAATCGCCGTCTAGGGTAACCAGGTGGCCTGAAGGCCGCTAAAGGGAAACTCCTCTGGATCAGTGACGGTGGGCATGGCGCTGGTGGAATCTCCCAGGGCATCACTGGATCCAGTTTTAGATGTACCTGATGGGGTGTCAACGCCCTTGGCGGATGCAGCGGCGGCGGGAGAGACCGCCGGGTGAACCAGCGGTAGATGCCAAATGACGGGTGCGCCGATCGCGTCCTCGGCGGTGGTTGGCCCGGCTAGGTCAAGCAGCAGCGATCGCCCGTCGGGGGCCACGCTCATATGAATGCGCTGCTGCTGGGGCAGGCGCAGCAGTGGGCTCGCTTGACCGTTGTCTAGGGTTATGGCCAGCAGCAGCGGTTGCTCGGCGTAGGCATCTTCAGATTGGAGGGCATCAGGAGCCGGTGGAGCCTCGACCAGCTCGCTGGCCAGCACGTAGAGCACCTGGCGGGCAGGGTCAAACTGGGCATCGACAATCGCCCCGCTCACCTGCAACAGTTCTTCTTCGCGACCCTGGTTGGTGACCAAAAACAGCGATTCAGTAAAGCGTTTTTCGGGGTCATCCTGGTTGAAGTTGACCATGGCGGCAGCCGAGCCATCGGCAGACAGATCGAGCACTCGCCCGTAGTTGGGCAAAAAGTCGAGGGGCTGGCTGGGGCCACGAGCTTTCTCGGAGCCGAGGTCAATAATGGCGGTGCCCTGCCCCTGGAGCAGCAGCAGCGACTGGTTGTCGGGGGCAATCAAGAAGTCGCCGCCCGGCTCGGTTTCGATCGGCTGGGGTGCTGCTCCCTGACGCACCACCCAGGGGCCAAAATCGGCAGGGTTCTGCTGGTTGACCCGCTGCACCACAATGGTTTGCCCATCGGCGGAAAGGTCAAACTTGAGGTTTTGATAGGTGCTGTTGTCGAGCACCAGGGTGGTTTCCCCTGAGGGGACGGCCTTTTTCTGGGGCCAGAGCTGCTGCCACAGGAGCGGGCGTGGGGCGGCAAAGTCGATGGGCGGACGTGGAGTAAGGCCCGTGGTGACGGTGTAAATCTGCTGATTGAGCAGGCTACCTGCCTGGCTGGTATCGCTGGCTGAGAAGAGCACCCGATCGCCTAGGGGGTAGGGCTCAAAGGCCATCACCGACAGATTTTTAGGGGTCAAAATGGTGCGCTCTTGGCGGCTCAGATCGGCCAGCACCAGCCGGTTGGCTTCGTCGCCCTCGGCACCGATATACAAAAAGGCGCGGGGGCGGGTCTCAAACTGGCTCTGGAAGGGCTCAAACCGGCTAGAGCTTTTGGCGGTGGCAGCGTAGCGATCGCGCGCCTGAGCCAAACTGACGCTGAAGGATTCCCCGTAGGGCAGCGGCTCGGTCAGGGTGTAGGCCATGCGCCGCCCGGCCCAGCTCACCTTGCCCGGCAGGGGCGGGTCGAGGGGGAGGTTTTGCTCCACACTGGCCACATCCATCGGGCGGCTAAAGGTGAGCAAAAATGCCTGGTCTTCGGCTCCTACCTGGCGGTCTTGCCAGGTAAAATCGCGCACCCGCGCCGTAGCATGGTCGCCCGAAAGGATCAGCAGCCCCAGCGCTAGGGATAGACCGGCAATGATGGTCATGGCCAGGCGATCGAGGGGCTGGGAGCGAGAGCGGCGAGAGCGGCGACGGGCCATGGTTAATATTCGTAGGG
>QBLT01000363.1 GCA_003249105.1 Leptolyngbya sp.
TTCTCGGTTCCTGCCACAGAACCCCTGACGCTTGAACTATTCATGCAACAAAGCCTCCATGAATTCCCTATCTCACCCCATCGCCAAGCCCACTCCCTGGGTCGGGGCGATTTTGTTTGCGCTCATGTTTTGGTTCAGCAGCAGCCTGCTGATGGATTTTGTCATCATGCCCGGGCTGTTTGTCGGCGGCATGATGAGCCAGCCCGATTTTGGCTCGGCGGGCTACGCCATGTTTTGGGTGTTTAACCGTCTAGAGCTGCTGTGCGCTGGCGTCATTTTGACGGGTCTGCTGGCCGCTCGGCAGTCTCGCCCCCAGCGCCCCGTGGTCGCCAGCGGCCTGCGCAGTCGTTGGGCGGTGGAGCTAGGGTTGGGTCTGCTGGCTCTCACTCTGGTGCTGACCTATGCAATCGCCCCCGCCATGGCGGCCCTAGGTGCCTCCCTCGACCCCTTTTCCGCCACCGTTGAAGTGCCCGGTGCTATGAACCAGATGCACGGGCTGTACTTTGGCCTAGAAGCCATCAAGCTGCTGGGCTGTGGTGCCCTGCTTAGCCTGCTCTACGGCGACCTCAGCCGCGCTGAGGAACTGTAGGTTCTCGGCCCTAATTCCGATACTAAACAGCCCCCCGATTCTCTATCAAAGAATCGGGGGGCTGTTGATTGCGCTGTTTTTTAGCCGTTTACAGGCGTGTGTTGGTCAGGCTCTGGCGGGGGTTGGTGGTGCGGCCGTCGCGAATCTTTTCGTACAGCTGGCGCTCGGTGTCGCTGAGACTCGTTGGCGGTGTAATCACCACTTTGATCAGCAGATCGCCGCGATCGCCCTTGGGTCGAGGCCAGCCCTTGCCCCGCAGCCGCAGGGTTTGACCCGAGCGGGTGCCCCCGGGTAGGTTCATGGTGACGCTGCCGTCGGGGGTCGGCACGTCAATCTTGCCCCCCAGCACTGCCTCATCGGGGGTAATGGGCACCTCGGCCGTGAGGCTGTCGCCCTCCAGGGTAAAGAAGCCGTGCCCCTCTAGCTGCACCACTAAGTAAATGTCGGCGGGCTGCTTGGTGTAGGGGTTGATCGGCCCCTTGCCCTTGAGGCGAATTTTGCTGCCCTGCTTGGCCCCAGGTGGAATGCGCACCTCTACACTGTCATTGCCAATGCGCAGGCGCTTTTGGGCACCGTGGAAGGCTTCGCTAAAGGTGAGGCGAATGCTGGCCTCTTGGTCGAAGGATTGGTTGGGGGCAGTTTCGTAGCCAAACCCAGGCCCACCGGCCCCACCGCCGGGTGTGCCGTAGGGATAGGAGCGGGCACCGCCGCCGCCGGGGGTGGCAAAACGACCCAGCAGCTCGTTGATGAATTCGTCAAAGCTGCCGTAGTTGCTAAAGTCAAAGCCGCCCATGTCGCCAGGGCTGCCGTAGGGGGTGCCGGCTCCGGCGCGGCTGGCCTGCTGCCAGTATTGACCATATTGATCATACTTTTTGCGCTTGTCGGCGTCGGAGAGCACCTCGTAGGCTTCGCTCACCTCTTTAAACTTGGCCTCGGCGGTTTTGTCGTTGGGGTTGACGTCGGGGTGGTACTTGCGGGCCAGCTTGCGAAAAGACTGCTTGATCTCGTCGGCACTTGCCGTGCGATTGACCCCCAGCACCGCGTAGTAGTCTTTAAAGCCCGTAGCAGCCATTCCTGTCCTCCTAAAAACCCGCGCTCAAGTGGTGACTATTATCTTCAGCTTGGAGCTGGGGCTGGCCATTGCCATTTCCGCCAGACCCACGTCTACCTCTGGGTTTAGCGTAGCAAACCCTACGCCCAAGGAAAGTTCGGTTTTCCAGGTTGGGGCGGGGTCAATTAGGCGACTCCTACCACAGCATCGAGTTCGGCATAGTCAGGTAGGGTGGTGTCGATGGGGCTACCCCGGCGCAAAACGACGCGATCGCCCTGGGGCCGCGCCAGCAGCTCGCTAAAGCTGCGGGCCTTAAATACGACTAGATCCGCTGGGCGACCGGTGCCAATCAGCCCCGACTCCAGGCCCATGATCTGGGCTGGGGTACGGGTTACCGCCTGGGGCCAGTCGCCAATGGGGCGATCGAGCTGGCCGATGCGCACCGCCTGGGTAAACACTTCCACCATATCGTGGTCACCGTAGGCAAAGAAGGCGTCGCGGCAGTTGTCGCTGGCCAGGGCCACCGCTACCTCAAACTGGCGCAGCTCGGGCAGCAGGGTGACGCCCCGGTACCGAGGCATGCGGCCCGGCTGGCGATCTTGCAGGTAGAGGTTGCACATCGGCAGGCTGACGACGCTGATGCCCGCTTGCTTGAGCAGGGCCAGGGTGGCTTGGGCGCGATCGCCCGCCTGCACCGACAAACTACAACAGTGGCCACAGTTGACCCGCCCGGCAAAGCCCCGCCGCAGTTTGGTCTCAGCCACCACCCGCAGCCCTTCGGCCTGGGGATCAAGGCTCTCATCGGCGTGAAAATCGAGGTTTAGGCCCCGCGCCTCAGCCAGCTCAAAGGCGCGATCGATCTGGGCTTCCAAGCCCGGTTGGGGGTAGATGACCCCGCCTAAAATGCCGCCGTAGCGGGCAACGGTGTCGGCCAGCTTTTCGGCCCCAGCGCCAGCGTAGTAGTCTATCGACACCAGGCACACGGCCTGGAGCGCAATTTTGCCCGCCCACTCCTGCCGCAGGCGATCGAAGACCGCAAAGCTAATTTCCTCTTGCCCATTCAGGCAGTCCAGATGGGTTCTGACCGCCTGAGTACCGTGGGCATAGCTGCACCGCAGGCCAAAGCTCATGCGGGGGTAGAGATCTTCAGCGCTCCAGTGGCTGTGGTCGGCTTCGGCGGCCTTGAGGGCCGAGGCAAAGGTGCCGTCGGGGTTGGGGTTGCGAAACCACGTATGGCCTTTGTCTAAGTGGGTATGGCAGTCGGCAAAGCAGGGCCACACCATGCCCTGGCGCAAATCCCAAGCGGGCTGATCGGGGTCAAGGGGCTGACTGGCGGGGATGATCGTCGCAATCTGTCCGTCCCGGATTTCTAAGTGGGCGGCGACTAATTCTTCGGAGATTGGAGGGGCGAAGAGGGCCGCGATCGCATTCCAACCCACTGATCCATCGACGCAGGCCAGGGGCAGTCGAGCATTTTGTAGCCAGTAGTGGGTGGCAGAGCGCTGCAAAAACTCAGGCAGGGCAGTTGAATTCATAGCATTTGACGAAACAGCTGATCGAGGTCACCGCCGCTGGGATTTGAAATCACTGGAGTTGTGGCACATCCATCACGACAGTTCTAGGCCCAGAGACCTACAGTGAGAGTAGAGCCTAACAGTCTCAGCCCCAAGATTCTAGGGTTAGATTCGGGAATGCTTAGGACACTCAGTGTTTCTATCCTTAACCTGTAAGGAAATCGTCATGGTCAACAACACAGCGTCTAAAATCTTCTGGCAGTCTGGGGCTTCCGTCTTCGGCTTTCTGCTACTGGTGATTCTACTCACCTGAGGGGGCAGCGCTAGAGGAGTCAGCTTAGTGGTGCAGAAAACTCATGGCAGTCTCAGAATGAGAACGTAACGACTTCAGAGAACTCAATGCGGCAGTCTAAGGCGTCTCGTTTGCGCTGAGAGGCGCAGGCGGGCGGTGGATTGTGCTTCGGCAACGCTTGGAGAATGGGCAAGGGCAGTCGCTCGTAGCAGAGCCGAGCTAGCTCCCGCAGACCGAGTTGCAGAAAACTCAAGCCCCGGTCCCCATGCCAATCTAGACGAGTCCGTTGGCCCGCTTTAACTAGCATCATGCCCAACACCAGGGCGATTAGATAGGCGCAATCCAGCAGCATAAATAAGCAGGTCAAGACACCCGCATCGCGTAAACCCGAGTCGAGGATATCCAAGGCTGCTGACTT
>QBLT01000364.1 GCA_003249105.1 Leptolyngbya sp.
GAGTGGGGGAGTGAGGGGATGGTTTCCCTGAGGGCGGCGCAAGGCGATATGATCGGTAGGGATCAAGCTGCAAGGGAGATACGCCGTGCGAGAAATTTTGATTAGCCTGGGAATTTTAGCGGCCTGCTGCGCAGTGCTGCTGGTGGCTCAGTTTACCAGCCCTCAACCCGAGGCCATGGCCGCGAATTTGGATGCCCCTCAGGTCGCCGAAGCGGTCATCGCTGAGCCCGTTGCCCAGCTTGCCCAGGCCGCCGCTGACCTAGTTCCTGTTGATGAGGATGCCTCGACCATGACACCCGAAGAGACGTTGGTGACTACTGACTCTGGCCTACAGTACGTTGACGTTGTTGAAGGCACAGGGGCGATGCCCCAGCCAGGACAGCGGGTTACGGTGCACTACACCGGCACCCTCGAAGACGGCACCAAGTTCGACAGCTCCCGCGATCGCGGTCGCCCCTTTACCTTTCAAATTGGGGTGGGCCAGGTGATCAAAGGCTGGGATGAAGGAGTTGGCACCATGCGCGTGGGCGGTCAGCGCAAGCTGGTGATTCCCTCGGAGCTGGGCTATGGCAGCCGGGGCGCTGGGGGGGTGATTCCGCCCAACGCCACCCTGCTATTTGATGTAGAACTGTTGCGTATCGGCTAGCCTGAGCCCACGCCAATTTCCCCAAGTAAGCCCTAGGATGCCCCGAAGCGTTCTAGGGCTTGCTGTAGATCTAGGGTTTCAGGCACCCGCAGCCCAAAGCGATCGCTCAGCACGTCGTGTAGTTCGGTAGCGGTGGTCAACCGATGTAGCTCAGATCGGCCATCGAGGTAGTGCGTGGTCAGCTGGTTATTGAGCAGGGCGTAGCGGTAGCCATCCCCAGGCCGAGCGGCGATCAGCACATTGACAAACAGCGATTGGGGATGGGTAGATACATGCCAATTGCTGACTTCGTAGTCGCAGTGCTGCTGCGCTTGTAGGTCAAAGCAGTACAGCGGCTGCCAAACCTGGTTGAGCTGGGCTTCTAGGCAGTAGGTCTGTCCGGCTACCGTCAGGCGGTAGGGTTCATGGGAGGTGAACTGCGGCTGATCGGGAACCAGTGCCAGCGGTTCCGTCACTGTTAGGCCACCGAAGCCGACATCGGCAATGTAGGGCATGTCGTCGATATCCACCTTGAGCAGCATGTGGCTGCGGGGGGTGATAGCGTCCTTCGGCAGATTCCACCGGACGCGAGCGGCCAGGTTAGTGACCTGAAAGCCCAGGGCCACAAGCACCGATCGCAGCAGTAGATTTTGCTCAAAACAGTAGCCGCCCCGCTGATCGTGGATCAGCTTTTGCTGTAGATCTGCCAATGCTAGGGACACGGGCTGGTGAAAAAATGAGCTGAGATTCTCAAAGGCAATGGTGCTGGTGTGGCCCTGGTGAATGGCTTTGAGGGTGTCTAGGGTAGGGGCAAGATTCCCCTCGTGGTGGGCCTGGCCCAGGGCAGCACAGCCAATGCGATCAAAATAAGCCTTTAGATCGAGAGTCTTGGCCTCTAGGCTATTGGGGGAATCTTGTGCCATAGTCGTTGCTTCCTCATCAGCTCAAAAACCCTGTGATCCCTTTAACCAAAAATTTGCAGTAAATCAGGGCCAGGCGATCGCTCAGCGACTCTGAAACAGCCTTGCCCTAGCAAAGGCGCATCAGAGCGATGCCCCCGGCTTGGGAATAAAAACGGTCGTGGGAGGATGGTAAACCCTATTGCCGTCGGCTAGGGTCTTGAGAACGCTGAAAGTCTCGCAGGGCACGCTGGGTTTTAGGCCCCGCTACCCCGTCCACCGGGCCAGGGTCATAGCCGCGCTTGGCCAACTGCTGCTGCACCTGGCGAGCGCCCTCGGCCAGGCTTTCGTCTAGCTCTTCGAGCAGCTCTAGGGCTTTGTCGCCAGGGTGGGCGGTGTGGGTGAGATCGAGCAGTTCGCGCAGCCGCGCCTTGAGATTTTCGTTCACCGAGGCGTAGACCCGCGTGGCGCTGCCCAGGCCAATGGCGTGGTCGATGAAGTGGTCGGCTTCGTTGATCCAAAAGTCGAGGCGGCCATCGGCTTCGGCTAGGGCAAGCAGCTCGTCAAGGCGCTGGCTTTCGGCATCGCTCAGGCTGGGGCGAACCGCCAACCGGCAGTATTCTTGCACCCGATCTAAACAGTCAGGGTCGGCAATGCCTGGAATTTGCTGCGTTAAGGGTTCACCCATGATTTGACTCGCCTGTGTCGGTACAGTATCAACGAAGCATGCAACAAAGCTAGATCTGTAGTTTACTCGCTGCCAGACCAGTCCTACGAGGGGGGAAACCCCCAAGGAATTAGTGACCAGCCATCTTGTGGCCAATGTCGGCAACGTTGGCCTGTTCAATCGCGCTCTCGTAGATAAACTGCCCTTCGCTGATCACCAAAATGCGATCGCCCAGGGCCAGCAGCTCGTCGAGGTCTTCGCTCACCAGCAGCACCGCCACCCCTCGGTTGCGGGCCTCCACCAGGGCGTTGTGAATTTGGTCTACGGCCTGAAAATCGAGGCCAAAGCAGGGGTTGGCGGCAATCAGCAGGTTGACATCGGGGGACGACAGCTCCCGCGCCAGCACCGCCCGCTGCACGTTGCCCCCCGACAGGTTTTGAATCGGGGTATCGGGGGAGGGGGTCTTGACGGCAAACGCCTCGATTAGCCCCTGGGCAGCCTCGCGGATGGCCCCGAGCATGAGCCACAGGCGGGCGCGGGCCTGGGGGGGGCGATCGAAGGTGCGCAGGGCCATATTTTCGGCCACGGTCATGCCGGGGACGCAGGCGTTGCGCAGAGGCTCCTCGGGCAGGGTGCAGACGCCGTGGCTATACATTTCGTTCCGGGTGGCGCGGTAGGGGTCGCCGTTGACCTCGATGTGGCCGTGGGTAGGCGATCGCTGTCCCGCCAGCACCTCCACCAGCTCCCGCTGGCCGTTGCCCGAGACCCCGGCAATGCCGACGATTTCGCCACTGTGTACGGTGAGATCTAAGGGGCCAAAGGCGGGCAGACCGTTATCTTTGAGCGCCCCTAAACCATGCACCGTCAGCACCGGATGGCGATCGGTGACGGGGGTTTTATCGACTGACTTGGTGGCCCGCTCGGTCCCCAGCATCATTCGGGCCATGTCGGCTACGGTCAGGTCGGCCACGGCCCCGTGGCCCGCTAGGTGGCCCTTGCGCAGCACCGTCACCTCGTCGGTAAAGGCCAGCACCTCACGAAACTTGTGGGTGATCAGCAGCACGCTGAGGTGCCCTGCCTGCACCTCCTGGCGCAGCAGCCCCAGCACCTCATCGGCCTCGTCGGGGGTGAGCACCGAGGTGGGCTCATCGAGAATCAAAATGCGGCTTTGTAGATAGAGCTGCTTGAGAATTTCGAGCTTTTGCTTTTGCCCCGCCGCCAGCTGGCCCACCGGCACATCGAGGTCAACCTGAAAGGGCGATCGCTCCATAAAGGTGCGCAGGGCAGCGTACTCGCGGGTCCAGTTGATTACCTGGGTGCGATCGTAGCGGCTGAGCACCAGGTTTTCGGCCACGGTCATGGCGGGCACCGAGGTGAAGTGCTGATACACCATGCCAATGCCGCAGCCGTGGGCATCCTTGGGGCTTTTGATCGGGTAGATTTGGTTGTCCACTAGAATTTGCCCGGCGGTGGGTGCATAGAAGCCCATGATGCACTTCACCAAAGTGCTCTTACCGGCCCCGTTTTCCCCCAGCAGCCCGTGGAAGGTGCCCGGCTTGAGGGTGAGGGTGACATCGTCGAGGGCTACCAAGCTGCCAAACCGCTTGGTCATATTCACCACCTTGAGTTCGGGGGGTGGGTTGAGGTGCAGCAGGGG
>QBLT01000365.1 GCA_003249105.1 Leptolyngbya sp.
CCCCAGCGGCGATCGCCACCGCCCACCGCGCCGGGGTGGGGCGACGGCGCTGAAGCGGCGACTGGGCAAGTTTTGCGGGCATAATTGTACTCCCGAGCACTATTTGGTGCCATGGTAACGTTTTGCTGGCTTGTCGATGCTCTGGTTTTGAGGACTAAAACGCGAAATAATGGCTTTTTTGGGGCAGGATGCGTCGGCGATCGCCAGGGTGGGTAAAGTAAAGGCAGTGCTGCTCTGGCATGGGTCCAAACCCAGGGCGGTGGTTGTGATGGCAGCGACTCGTCTATCCCAGGGGCGATCGCTACAGTTGGGTGAACCCAGGAGACATGGCTATGGCTCAGACGGTGCGTTCTGCGGCAGTGACGGCGACCCCGGCCACCCAGCCGGATGTCGAGCTGCGGCGGGTGGTCAAGGCCTTTGGATCAGAGATGGCCGTGCGCGACCTCGACCTCACGGTGCAACCGGGCGAATTCTTCAGTATTCTAGGCCCCTCCGGCTGCGGTAAAACCACTACCCTGCGACTGATTGCGGGCTTTGAAACGCCCACCGCTGGCGACGTGCTGATTCAGGGAGCCAACGTCAGCACGGTGCCCGCCCACCGCCGCCCGGTCAATACCGTCTTTCAGAGCTATGCCCTGTTTGGCCACATGACGGTCAAAGACAATATTGCCTTTGGCCTCAAAATTCGCCGAGTGGGGTCGCACCAGGTGCGCGATCGCGTCGCCGAAGCCCTGCGTCTGGTGCGCATGGAAACCATGGCCAACCGCTACCCGGCCCAGCTCTCTGGCGGGCAGCAGCAGCGGGTGGCCCTGGCCCGCGCCCTAGTCAACCATCCAGCGGTGATGCTGCTCGACGAACCCCTGGGCGCTCTCGATCAAAAGCTGCGCAAGCAGATGCAGGTCGAGCTGGCCAACCTGCACCGCCAGCTGGGCATCTCTTTTATTATGGTTACCCACGATCAGGAGGAGGCTCTGTCGCTCTCTGACCGCATCGCTGTGATGAACAACGGTCAGATCGAGCAGATCGGCACCCCCAGCGACATCTACGATTGCCCTCGCACCGCCTTTGTTGCTGATTTCATTGGCGACACCAACCTGCTGTCGGGGCGCATTGACCAGACCTACCCCCGCCATGTACAGGTCACCACGGACAATGGTCTGCGGGTGCTGGCCTGCACGGCCACCCGCAGCGATGCTCAGACCGTGGTTGTGAGCGTGCGGCCCGAAAAAATCAACCTCAGCCTCAGCGCGCCAGCCGCTGCCAACAACTGCTACCAGGGGCACATTAGCCATCTGATGTACCTGGGTACCCACCTGCACTGCGTGGTGCGGCTGGTCACAGGCGAAACCCTAATGGTGCGCCAGCCCAACCGGGCCGAATCGCTGGCGGGAGTCGATACCGCCGTGTATGTGCATTGGGCCGCCGACGATTGCCTGGTGCTCGATGCGGCCTGAGCCGAGATGGCTTTGGGGCCTCGATCGCGGCGATCGAGCGTTACCCCAAGCCGATCGCCATATACTTAGAAACTAAAGACGAGGTCGCTCCCTTTGAGCGCTGAAGTCGGCGCCGATCGCTGCTATTTCTAGCCCCTTAGCCCCCCGGAGAATGCCTGTGCCTGGAACGCGACTACAAACTCCCTCTGACTTGCGCCGTTTTGCCGTGAGTCGGCGGCGGTTTTTGCAGGGGTCAGCAGCGGTTGTGACAGGCCTAGCGGCGACCAACTGTCGCCAAAACCTGGCGGGGCCACCGACGGGCGGGGGCACGAACGACGGCACTCTGCGCATTTACACCTGGGCCAACTACACCGACGATGGCCTGGCCCAGGCCTTTACCGAACGCACGGGCATTCCGGTGGTGATCGATATTTACGATTCCAACGAAATCATGCTCACTCGCCTCCAGGCCGGGGGCGGCGACGCCTACAGCATCATCTACCCCTCCGACTACATGGTGTCGGAAATGCTGGAGCTAAACCTGCTGACCGCACTCGATCAAAGCCGCCTCACCGGGCTAGAAAATCTCAGAGCCCAGTGGAGCAACCCTGCCTACGACCCCAACAATGCCCATAGCGTGCCCTTCTGCTGGGGCACCACGGGTCTGCTCTACAACCGCGAGGCCTCCCCCGGCGAACCCACCGACTGGGATTTTCTTTGGGATAACCAGGCCAAACTCTCCCGCCGCATCACCATGCTGGACGACATGCGCGAAACCCTGGGGGCTACCCTGAAGTCGCTGGGCTACTCCTACAACTCCAACAATCCAGCCGAAATTGAAGCCGCCTACAACCGCCTGCTCGAGCTGAGACCCCACATTGCGGCCTTTAAGACCACGGGCTTTGAGAATGAGCTGCTCAGCGGTGACCTAAGCGTGTCGATGGCCTACTCCAGCGATGCGATCGCCCTCACCCTCGAAGACGATCGCATGCAGTACGTGATTCCCGCCAGCGGGGCGTCGCTGTGGACTGACACCCTGGCCATTCCCGCCACCGCCCCCAATGTCGATGCCGCCTACCAGTGGATTAACTTTCTGCTAGAGCCAGAGGTCGCCAGTGCCGCCGTAGAGCGCCTGTTCTTTGCCACCGCCAACCAGGCCGCCTTTGACCTGCTGCCCGCCGAGATTCAAAACAACGTTGACCTCTACCCCCCTGAGGCGGTTTTGGCGAAGAGCGAAGGCATCGTGGCCGTCGACACCGCCAGCACCGATCTGTTTGACCAGTTTTGGACTGAAGTGACCAGCGCTTAGAGAATTAAACGTTCAAAATTCAAAGCTTTGAATTTTGAACGTTTAATTTTGCATTTCTACAGGCTCCTCCCCTATGACCCCTGCTCCCTCACCGACTCCCTCGACCACCTGGGCCGATCGCCTCGCCCCCCGACGCTGGCTGGGGCCGGTGACGCTGCTGGGGCCAGCGGGGGTGTGGCTGCTGGTGCTGCTGGTGCTGCCCACCCTGCTCATTCTTGAGATCAGCCTGGTGCCGGGGCTGCGGCTGGGGCAACCCAGCGGTGGCTATGGCCTGGGAAACTACCTGCAAATTTTGCAGCCGGTGTATTTGCGGGTGATTGGGCGATCGCTGGTGTTTGCGGTGGGCTCTACGGCCCTGTGCCTGCTGCTGGGGTTTCCGGTGGCCTACTGGCTGGCGCTGATGTCGCCCCAGCGGTGGCGCAACCTGCTGCTGGTGGCCTTTATTCTGCCCCTGTGGACATCGTCGCTGCTGCGGGCCTACGCCTGGACAACCATTCTGCGCCCCAGCGGCGTGCTGAACGGAATGCTGACGGCGATCGGGCTGCCCGCTCAAAACTGGCTAAATACGCCTACGGCGGTATTTATTGGCCTCACCTACAGCTTTTTGCCCTACATGGTGCTGATTCTTTACGCATCCCTCGAAAAGCTCGACACCCGGCTGTTAGAGGCCGCCGCTGACCTGGGGGCCACCCCGCGCCAGTGCTTTTGGAAAATCACCGTGCCCCAAATCCTGCCCGGCATTGCGGCGGCCAGTCTGCTGGTGTTTATCAGCACTCTGAGCGATTTTGTCGTGCCCACGCTGCTCGGTGGAGCCTCGTCGATGAATATTTCGCGGCTGATTTACAATCAGTTTCTCGGCCCTACCCGCGCCTGGGGCTTTGGCTCAGCCCTCAGCATGGTGCTGATTTTAGCGGTCAGCCTGGCGATCGCCCTCCTAATCCGCTACGGCGATCGCAACACCGTCACCGAAGCTTAAGCCGCGCTCCTATAGGTATGCATCCACAGCTCGTGCCCAAGACTTGCTGAACCGTACTCACTACCATGGCCTAACTCCCTCACCTTCCCCATCTCCCCCACCCCCATC
>QBLT01000366.1 GCA_003249105.1 Leptolyngbya sp.
GTTCTAAAGTCCTGGCGGTTTGGGAATACTGAAACCAGGTTGGCAAATGGCCTATCGGCACAAGTTTAGTACACGTTACTAGAGCACGTCATGGTAGCAACACCCCACTACAGCAAAAACGAAGCCTCCGCCCGGCCCGAACGAGAGTTCAGTCTCCCCAGCCTAGGGGATGAGGATGAGGGGGCATCCCTGTCTCTCAAAGGTTTCTCCGCTGCCGACGCCGACGAGGGCGACTTCGAAGCCGATGCCGCCGAGGTGCTGAAGGGTCGTCGCACCACTGACCTGGTGCGCCTCTACCTGCAAGAAATTGGCCGAGTGCGGCTGCTAGAGCGCCATGAAGAGGTCTCTGAGGCCCAGCGCGTTCAAAGCTACATGCAGCTTTTGGCCGACCTAAACGAGGCTGCGGAAAAAACCGGCGGCATTTTAGCCACCTACAGCAAGCTGCTGCAAACCCGCGATCGCCTGTCATCTCAACTGGGCTATCGCCCCTCCCTTGAGCGCTGGGCCGCCGAGGCCGAAGTGCCCATCGCCGAACTCAAGCCCACCCTGGCCGAAGGCAAGCGCGCCTGGGCCACCCTCAGCACCCTCACCGTGCCCGAGCTAGAGAAGGCCATCTCCGAGGGCATTCGCGCCAAAGAGCACATGATTAAGGCCAACCTGCGCCTGGTGGTGTCGGTGGCTAAAAAGTACCAAAACCGAGGCCTAGAGCTGCTCGACCTGATTCAGGAAGGCACCCTGGGCCTAGAGCGGGCGGTGGAAAAGTTTGACCCCACCAAGGGCTACCGCTTTAGCACCTACGCCTACTGGTGGATTCGCCAGGGCATTACCCGGGCGATCGCTACCCAGAGCCGCACCATTCGCCTGCCCGTCCACATCACCGAAAAGCTCAACAAAATCAAAAAGGCCCAGCGCAAACTCTCCCAGGAGAAAGGCCGCACCCCCTCGATCGAAGACATCGCTAAAGAGCTGGATATGACCGGCCCCCAGGTGCGCGAAGTGCTGCTGCGGGTACCCCGCGCTGTCTCGCTCGAAACCAAGGTGGGCAAAGACCGCGACACCGAGCTGGGCGACCTGCTCGAAACCGACTGCATGTCGCCCGAAGATATGCTGATTCGCGAGTCGCTGCGCCGCGACCTGCAACAGCTGATGGCTGACCTCACCACCCGTGAGCAAGACGTGATCAACATGCGCTTTGGCCTGGGCGATGGCACCCCCTACTCCCTGGCTGAGATTGGTCGCGCCCTGGAGCTTTCCCGCGAGCGAGTGCGCCAGATCGAGTCGAAGGCGCTGCAAAAGCTGCGCCAGCCCAAACGCCGCAACCGCGTCCGCGACTATCTCGAAGCGCTGAACTAGAGACCCTGTATAGCTACCTCAAATCCCCTTGTTTTTCAGAAAAGCAGGGGGATTTTTCTTGGGTATAACCGCTGGCCTAACTTACTTAAGTTGAGGTCTGGAGATATTGCTCAAACTCTCGCAGGGCAACGCTAGACCCCGCTGCCCAGGCTCGCTCAACATAGTGGGGCAGCAGAGCTTTCACATCTACGGTGGGGAATGTGAGGCTGGTGGGGCGATCGCCGTAGCCCGATTCGGTTAAGACATAGAGATTTAGCTGCCCCTGGCGATAGATCCAGACCTCTGGCACGGCCAGCATTTGATATACCTCTAACTCAGTCGAAGAGGTGAGATCGACTTCAATCGCTAAATCTGGCGGAGGGTCTGTTGATAGGTCGATGCGCTCTTTGCCTAAAACGGCCTGCCAGTTTTGGATGTAAAAGCAGGCGTCGGGTTCGGCCCCGGCCTGGCGCAGGCGTTTGAGGGTAACGGGGTCGAAGCTATGCCAATCTCGATTTTGATGCCGTAAGAGCGCCGTTACCAGGTCAGCCAGGGTGCGGCTGCGATTGCCGTGGCCTGCCATGGGAGCCATAAGCGAAATCTGTTGGGTGTGGGCGTTGAAGCGAATTTTGATGGCGGCATCGTCGCGACGGCTGGCTAGCAGGGTTTCGTAGTCGTCCCAGGTTTGGTAGTGGAGGGTGACGGTGCTGCCGGGGGGTAGCTGAATGCGCTCTGGGCTGACGGTGAGAACCATGGTGCTTTGGTTGAGCGGGGGGATGGTGCGATCGTAATGCAAGATCAAAGCGCCTGGGGCTTTTGGTGAGTAAGTGGCTCCAGCCTGCCAGGTAATAGTGTTGAGGCGGTCGCGCCTAGAAATGCTCCAACCGTGTTGTTCTTACTAATGTTGAGGTTGCCTAGGCCTGAGAGAATTAATTGGCTCTAGAAATTCCTTGAAATCTGCCAAAGGTCATTCTCTGATTAATCTGAAAAGTTCTTAACGCCCGGCATCAGCGGTGTGCCAAAGCCATCGGATTTAAAAGACTAGCTGAGTGCGTGTTCGCTGCATGCCGTTGTTAGATGCGTCGGTAAACTACAATCGCATTCTGCGCATTAGCTCCTCATCAAATAATGAAGCAGCACTACACCATTACCATATACTTTGCTACCTACCAGCTCCAGAGCACTCTGTTTAATTGTTTCTGAAAAGAGCGAAATACCTGAACCGAATACTACCGGATTGAGCTTCAAGATGATCTCATCAATTAAGTCTTCGGTGAATAGGGTTGCTGCTAATACTGCACCTCCACAGAGGTAGATATTTTTTCCGGCTTCGCTTTTCAGTTCTCTGACAAAATCAATGATGTTCTCAGATACTAGCTCGACATTCGCATCAGGGCTTCTATCCATTGTCCGCGAGAGGACATACTGCTTCATCCAAGGGTATGGGTTTGTCACACCAAATTGGAACCCGAACTCGTAGGTTCTCCGCCCCATTAAGACGGTGTCATAATCCCTCTTGAGCGATTCCAAATAGTCGGTTGTGTGTTCGCCCTCTGAAAGAAATCCTTCAACCGTTTGATCTTGATGGGCAATGAAGCCGTCGACGGTGCTGGCGACGTGGTACTTTATCTTTCTCATTCTTGATCCCCTTTCCCAAAAGATAGTAAATTGCTCTGCTGTAGTTTTGGCACTGCCCGAAGGCATGAGCAATCTAACAATATTATTAGAAATAAAGTTTCTGCATATCTACCTAAAATAGGGGAAATAGATCGAGAGTTTCTGTATATCATCCCAAAACTGGTGGATCGCAAGAAATTTTCCGCATAATAAGTGGGTGAGCCTAATTAAACGTAGCCCTGAATCGCCAGAAACCTTGCTGCGCCGTGGTCAGCATGCTGATTACTTAGGTCTACCTACTTATGCCAATTGCAGTAGATCGCAAGAAACTTTTCAGGTGGAGTTCTTATTTACTCCACGGTTGACGGGGAGCGTCTGTACCAGTATTCTCTACTTTAAGCCGTTCAACCCGACCGGCGACCATGCAGAACTCGAAAACTTTGGCGCTGTCCGTAGGCGCTTGCAACACCTACGAACAGCTAACCCCGCAAATCTAACAGGCAGATTGCCGGGCTAAGGTCGATCGTACCCTAGCTCTCCCAGTTTGCACCTCAGCTGCGGTTAGCTAGGGTTTTCGCGTTCTGTCTTCCTCAAACCCATAAAAGGAACACAGAACCGATGTTTGAATATTTTGAACTCGACGCCAGCGGCGCGTCGCATATTCCGCCGTCTCAATCTGCAAAACCCCAGCCTCGCCCCGAGCGGGTGCGCCACCTGCTCTACGGCAGCTTGGCGAGCATCGTTCGCGAAGCGTCTCCGGAACGGAGAATCGCACCATCAAAACCCTCCACGCCCACGGCTACGCCGACCCCAGTGACTGGAGTGAGCCCATCCCCGTACCGCCTAGCGCCCAACGGGCCACCCC
>QBLT01000367.1 GCA_003249105.1 Leptolyngbya sp.
TTAGGAAGCCCTTTCCTCTACACGGGTATTAATTGATACTTTTCAAATATCCTCTAAGACCCTGAATGGCCGTTAAAAAGACCGCTCTCTATAGCTCCCTGTGGGCCAGCTGCGATGAACTGCGCGGCGGCATGGATGCCAGCCAGTACAAAGACTACGTGCTGACCCTGCTGTTTATGAAATACGTCTCCGACAAGTATGGCGGCGACCCCTACGCCGACATTGTGGTGCCCGAGGGCGGCTCGTTTCAAGACATGGTGGCGCTGAAGGGCAACAAAGAGATCGGCGATCGCATCAACAAGATCATCAGCGCCCTGGCGGAAGAGAACGACCTCAAGGGCGTGATCGACGTGGCCGACTTCAACAATGAAGACAAGCTGGGCCGGGGCAAGGAGATGGTCGATCGCCTCTCGAACCTAGTGGGCATTTTTGCCGGGCTAGACCTAAGCGCCAACCGGGCCGAGGGCGACGATTTGCTGGGCGATGCCTACGAGTACCTGATGCGCCACTTTGCCACCGAGTCGGGCAAGAGCAAGGGCCAGTTCTACACCCCCGCTGAGGTCTCGCGAATCTTGGCCCAGGTGGTGGGCATCACCGCCGAGACCCGTCAGGATGAAACCGTTTATGACCCCACCTGCGGCTCGGGTTCCCTGCTGCTGAAGGTGGCCGACGTGGCCCCGCGCGGCCTCACCATCTATGGCCAGGAGATGGACAACTCCACCTGGGCCTTGGCGCGGATGAATATGTTCATGCACAACTACCCCAGCCACGAGATCTGGCGGGACAACACCCTCTCAACCCCCTACTGGAAAAACGACGACGGCAGCCTCAAGACCTTTGACTTCGCGGTGGCGAATCCGCCCTTTTCCTACAAGTCGTGGAGCAATGGGGTGAATGTGGCCGACGACGAGTACGGGCGGTTTGAGTACGGCGCACCGCCGGATAAAAACGGCGACTACGCCTTTCTGCTGCACATTCTCAAATCGCTGAAGAGCACGGGCAAGGCGGCGGTGATTTTGCCCCACGGGGTGCTGTTTCGCGGCAATGCCGAGGCCACCATTCGCCGGGCGCTGGTGCGCCAGGGCTATATCAAGGGCATCATCGGCCTGCCCGCCAACCTGTTCTACGGCACGGGCATTCCGGCCTGCATCTTGGTGCTCGATAAGGCGGGGGCGGCCCAGCGGCAGGGCCTGTTTATGGTGGATGCCAGCCGGGGCTTTATGAAGGACGGCAACAAGAACCGCCTGCGCAGCCAAGACATTCACAAAATTGTGGATGTGTTTAACCACCAGACCAAGCTAGACCGCTATAGCCGTCTGGTGCCCCTGGCCGAGATCGAGAAAAACGACTACAACCTCAACATCCCCCGCTACATCGACGCCAGCGAGCCAGAAGATCTGCACGACCTGGCGGCCCACCTCAGCGGCGGCATTCCCAATGGGGATCTAGATGCCTTAGACGCCTACTGGCAGGTGTTTCCTCAGTTGCGCAGCAATCTGTTTGCCCCCGGCGCGCGATCGGGCTACAGCCAGGGCCTGGTCGAGGCCAGCCAGGTGAAGGCGACTATTCTCAACCATCCAGAGTTTACGGCTTTTGCGGAGCGGAGTTTGACGCTCTACACGGCATGGTATGAGGCCCACCGGGAGGCGCTGATGAGCATTGCCATTGGCGACAAGCCCAAGGAATTGATCGCTATTCTGTCGGAAGATTTGCTGCACCGCTTTACCGAGGCTGACCTGCTGGACCGCTACGACATCTACCAGATTTTGATGGATTACTGGGCGGAAACCATGCAGGACGATGTCTATGTGCTGGTGCAGGATGGCTGGGCGGCGGGCAAGACCCTGCGGGAGCTGGTGGTGACTAAGGGCGAAAAGCTGAAGGAAACGCCGGATCTGATCATCGGCAAGCAGAAGTACAAGGCCGACCTGATACCGCCAGGGCTGGTGGTGGCGCGGTACTTTGCCGACAAGCAGGCCCATATTGATGAGCTACAGGCCGACCTGGATGGCATTAGCCAGGAGCTGGAAGCGCTGACGGAGGAGCACGGCGGTGAGGAGGGGTTATTAGCTGAAGCCCAGACCGATGGGGGCAAAGTGACCAAGGCCACCGCCGCCACCCGGCTGAAGGAGCTTAAGCGCGACGCTACTACAGACGCGGGGGTTGCTGAGGAACGGGAGGTGTTGACGGAAGTGCTAAAGCTGTTTGACCAGGAGGCGGCAATGAAGAAGGCGGTGAAGGCCACCACCGAAGCGCTGGATAAAGCGGTGTTTGGCCAGTACCCGAAGCTGAGCGAGGCGGAGATTAAGGCCCTGGTGGTGGAGGACAAGTGGCAGGCCACGCTGAAGGGGGCCGTGGCGGCGGAGATTGAGCGGGTGACGCAGCAGTTGGCGAACCGGGTGAAGGATTTGGAGGAGCGCTATGCTGAACCGCTGCCGGAACTGGTGCAGACCGTGGAGGGGCTGTCGAGCCGGGTGGAGGAACATTTGCAGAAGATGGGGCTGACATGGTGAGGGAAGGGTATAAGCAGACTGAAATCGGTGCCGTTCCTCAGGAATGGGAAGTCCAACCATTAAGAACTGCATTAAGAACGGCTCCAAAGTATGGAATTAACGCGGCGGCTGTTCCTTATGAAGGCATTCTCCCAGCATATATCCGAATCACTGATATCTCAGATGATGGTCATTTTTCTCCAAACAAGCTAGTAGGTGTTGATCATCGTGACTCTAGTCAATACTTCCTTGAAGAAGGTGATCTTGTTTTTGCAAGAACCGGGGCAAGTGTTGGAAAATCATATTTATACAAGCCACAGGACGGAAAGCTTGTATACGCAGGCTTTTTGATTAGGCTACAGCCAGATCCAAATATTCTATTACCAGATTTCTTGTCTCAATATGTCCAAACAGCAGCATATTGGAACTGGGTACAGGTTATGTCAATGCGAAGTGGACAACCTGGTATTAATGGCAATGAATATGGTCAACTACTAGTTCCCATACCATCTGCTGAAGAACAACGCGCGATCGCAGCCACCCTATCCGACGTAGATGCCCTGATCGCCGCGCTAGATAAGCTTATCGCCAAGCAGCGCCACCTCAAAACCGCCACCATGCAGCAACTCCTCACCGGTAAAAAACGCCTGCCGGGGTTTGGTGAGGGGAAAGGCTACAAGCAAACTGAGGTTGGAGTAATTCCCGAAGATTGGGATGTTAAACACCTCAGTCAGCTAATCAGCAATCTGGAAGCTGGTGTGAGTGTCAATTCTACAGACGAAGAAAATAATGAATATGAAAATGAACCATCAGTCTTGAAAACCTCATCTGTATTTAATGGTAAGTTTTCACCTAACGAGTGTAAGAGAATAGCCGCTAGAGATATTCGTCGAGCAAAACTCAATCCTCAAAAAGAAGCAATTATTATTAGCCGTATGAACACTCCGGCATTAGTCGGGGAGTGCGGTTATGTGGGCGAGAACTACAATGATCTCTTTTTGCCAGATAGGCTGTGGATCACTCGATTTAGTAAAGAGAATTACGTTAGCGCTAAATGGCTTTCCTGCATACTTAGCTATGGTCATTTCAAAAAAGCTATTAAAGATACAGCTACAGGAACGAGCGGCAGCATGAAAAACATCGCCAAGAGTGCTTTTTTGCAAATTTCTGTTCCCTATCCTGGCGGAGAAGAACAACGTGCGATCGCAACTGTCCTCTCCGACATGGATGCTGCGATCTCTGCCCGGCTTTGTTGCATGAATAGTTCAAGCGTCAGGGGTTCTGTGGCAGGAACCGAGAA
>QBLT01000368.1 GCA_003249105.1 Leptolyngbya sp.
GGCCAATCTAGACCCCAATACCCCAATCCCCGGCCTGCTGATTTTCTCCCCCCGCGCCACCGCCCTCGCCGCCTGGATGTCGGGCCTAGAGCTGGCCTACTGGCGCATAGAATCCGGCAAAATGCCCCAAATCATTCTCGAAACCGGAGCCGCCGATAGCTGGGTTTTGGCAGGTCTGCCCGGCCCTAAGCTGCTGGCCGAGGCTCAGGCCTTTGAAGCCGCCAAGGCCAAGGCTAACCAGGTGCACTTCATTGGCATTCAAGACAGCCGCGAGAGTGAATCCTTTGCCGGATTCTGGCTGCTGCAAGAGCTGAGTCTGGGGTAGGGGAATGGCTTTTTTAATGGTAATTTCTCCCCTATCAGATCCCCGGTTTCTTCAAGAAACCGGGGATCTAGTCCTTCTACCCTGGAGAGACTAGTGAGGCAAGATTCTAAGCAGTCTGCTTTCTTCTATGGCCTAACTAAATGGCCCCACTGGCGGAATGTGGGAATTTATGCGCTGCTGCTGGCGATCGCCCTGATCATGGTCTTCCCGCTGCTGTGGCTGCTCAGCACCTCCCTCAAAGGCTCGACCGAGAACCTGCTAGCCAACCCGCCCCAGCTTTTGCCCCAGCAGCCAACCCTAGCCAACTACCGGCAGGTGTGGCAGTCAAACCCCTTTGGCCAATACTTTCTCAACAGCACTGTAGTAGCGGTGCTGACGGTGGCGGCCAACCTGCTGCTGTGCTCGCTGGCGGCCTATCCCCTGGCGCGGCTGTCGTTTTTGGGCCGCGACACTCTGCTGGCGCTGATTGTCGCCACCATCATGATTCCGTTTCAGGTGGTGATGATACCGCTGTATATTTTGGCGGTCAATTTAGGACTGCGGAACACCTACCTGGGGCTGGTGCTGCCCTACCTGGCCTCGGCCTTTGGCATTTTTCTCATGCGCCAAGCGTTTCAGGGGGTGCCCAAGGAGCTAGAAGAGGCCGCCCGTATGGACGGTTGCTCTGACCTGGGCATCTGGTGGAACGTGATGCTGCCTGCCACGCGCCCCGCCCTGGTGACGCTGGGCATCTTTGTGTTTATTGGTACCTGGGGCGAGTTTCTCTGGCCGCTGATTTTGCTCGATCGCCCCGAGCGCTACACTTTGCCCCTAGGCGTGGCGAGGCTGGCGGGCAGCTTTTCCCTTGACTGGCGGTTGATTGCGGCGGGATCGATTTTATCGGTACTGCCCGCCATTTTGGTGTTTGTGCTCTTGCAGCGCTACATCGTGCCGACTGAGACAGGAAGTGGGGTGAAAGGGTAGGTTAGGCTGGCTGACCATTGCATTTTCTAACCAGCTTTTCCTACCGGCAATCACCCTGGCAGCGGCTGACACACTAGATGGCAGGCGGAGGGTTTATTCGCCGCCTGTGACTTTGTTGACCAGGTCTTTGGCGTCGTCAACCAGGCTCTTTTGGTCAGGATTTTGCTGACGGTACTGTTTTAGATTTTCTTCGTAGGTCTTTTGCACACCGTTGGGGTCGTCGATCACCTCTACGGCCTCTTCGTAGGCCTGGTCGCGGGGTTCTGCGGCCATGGTTTGATCGACCGGTGGGGTCGCAGTGCCCTTGTTGTTAGCGGCGAAAGCGGGCTGGGTGATCAGCGTGAACCAGCTCATTAAGCCAACGAGGCAAGCTAGGGCGATCGCCCGAAAGCGGCGACCAAAAAATTCTTTTGAGAGCGTCATAGAGCGTTTCATAGAGTTCCTGAAGTCCTTAGGTAGGGAAAAATCCATCGGTAAGGAAGCGACGGAATAGAGTCGCTGACAACTCACAACAGATTGAACTGTATAGTACGAAACCTAATCTCAGCCCCTCTCTACCCCCAGATATATTCTCTGGGCTGAGGTTTAGCAGGCTGTAAAGGATCTGGCTACAGGGTAGGGGTTTGGGGTTTGTAGCCGCTGGCTAGCACAGGATTGAGAACAGTGAAAACCCCGTAGCACGGTTTTTGCCGAGACACCCAGTCGTTTACGTTGGGGGAGCGACTGCTGTAGGATGATTGCCTGTGTAAAATTTCGGCTAGGTTCAGGCGTTGGCGCTAGTTTTTTAGGGCGCTCTAGGGCTCGGGCTACCGGAATGCTTGGTGTGTTGCGCCGGTGCCATGATTCCCCCATCCCAGTTGCAAAAGCTTGAGTCTTGCCCTAATGGCCCGTTGCAGATTTCACCGCTACCGCTGGCCAATGCGGCAGACAATGGGCTGGCGCTACAAACCCTGACGCTGTCCCTAGCCATCCCGACCTATAACGAAGGCCAGAACATTGGCCCCCTGGTGGAACGCCTGATTGCCCTCCTCGACCAGTCCATTCCCCAGGACTACGAGCTGATCGTGGTGGACGACGACAGCCCCGACTTCACCTGGAACACAGCTCTAGAGTTACAGGCGACCTATCCCCAGGTGCGGGTGTTGCGGCGGCAGGATGAGCGGGGGTTATCTTCGGCGGTGATTCGCGGCTGGCAGATTGCCCAGGGGCGCATTTTGGGCGTGATCGATGCCGATTTGCAGCATCCCCCAGTGGTGCTAATCGGGTTATTGAATGCCATTCAGCAGGGGGCTGACCTGGCGGTGGGCAGTCGCCACGTCGAGGGCGGCGGCGTCAGCGAGTGGAGCCTGGCGCGACGGGTGCTGTCGCGGGGGGCGCAGACAGTGGGGCTGCTGCTGCTGCCTCGGGTGGTGGGCCGGGTGAGTGACCCGATGAGCGGTTTCTTTATGGTGCGGCGAGAGGCGATCGCCGGCCCCCTGCTCAACCCCAAGGGCTATAAAATTTTGCTAGAGGTGCTGGGGCGCGGCACCATCGACACCATCGCTGAGGTAGGCTACGTCTTTCAAGAGCGGCAGGAGGGGGCCAGCAAGGTCACCTGGCGGCAGTACATCGACTACATTCACCACCTGCTGCGGCTGCGGCTGGGGGGGCGGCTGTCACAGCTGCACCAGCGCTTCCCGATGCAGCGGTTTGTGCGCTTTGGCGTGGTGGGGCTCAGTGGCGTGGTGGTGGACATGGTAATTCTCTACCTGCTGCACAGCACTCTAGGGCTACCCCTTACCCGCAGCAAAATTGGGGCGGCTGAAGTCGCGATTATCAACAACTTTATTTGGAATGACGCCTGGACCTTTGCCGATGTCAGCATGCTGCAACAGGGCTGGTCGGCCCGGCTGAAGCGATTTCTCAAGTTCAACCTGGTGTGCCTGGCGGGCTTGGTGCTGAATGTGCTGGTGCTGAATGTGATCTACAACTGGGTGTTTGGCCAGCGCTGGCCCTACCTGGCGAATCTCGTGGCGATCGCGATCGTTACCTTCTGGAATTTTTGGCTCAACCTCAAGCTAAGCTGGCGGGTCACCCAAGTTAAATGAGGCGCATCCGTAGGGCGCAGGCTCTGCGCCCCTGGGGGCAGCAGACATTTCGGTTGTTTGCGTTAAGGAGCGTCCCTAGCCCTAGGGCACTGGTCTGCTAGCCGGTGATGGGTAAAATAGTTGCAGTGCAACTATTCCAGAGCTATGAATTGTCCTCACTGCCAGAGCCAACAGATCGTGAAAAATGGCCGGGAATCAATTTCAGACGGGGTGCTGCTCCAGCGATATCGCTGCAATGACTGCGGCAAACGCTTTAATGAGCGCACTGGCACCCCAATGGCGCGCCTGCGAGCCCCCAGTTCAGTGGTGGCTATGGCCTTGAACAGCCGCACCGAAGGAACAGGGGCACGAGCGACAGGCCGTGTTTTCGGGAA
>QBLT01000369.1 GCA_003249105.1 Leptolyngbya sp.
CTCCTACAACCGCCGCAACACCTGAGCCAGCAGCTCCCCCGGCACCTTAGAGAGCACCGCCTGCTGACCGGGGATGCCGAAGATTTCAAAGTTGAGGTGCGCGTTGTAGACCAGAGCTGTGATCAGCACCTCCACCTGCTGCGGGTCGTCTTGCCAACCCTGGTAGGCCAGCAGGTATTGGCTGAGGGCAGTTTCTAGATGGCGCTGACGAGCCTCAGGCTGAGTTTCTGGCAGCGCCTGAGCCAGCTGATCGTGAACCACTCCGGCGCTATGACAGGTGGCCCACAGGTCAAAGCCTAGGGCAGGGGGTGGCGTTTCTTGCAGGGCCATCTGGGCGGCGGTCAGGGCGGTTTCGTAGGCGGCTACGGCTTGTTGCAGAGTGGCAATGCGCTGTTCACCTGTCACTGTCGCCTGCTGGGCCAGATCCCAGTAGGCGGTGCCCAGGTTGTTGGCGGTGGCGGCACAGCCTGCCGGGGCAGCGGCCACGGTGCGGTATTTTAGGGCGGTCTGGTAGGCGGCGATCGCCCGTTCGAGCAAAAATACCGGCTGCTGGTGCTGGGCCAGGCTCCAGTAGGCAATGCCCAGGTTGTTTTGCACCATGGCATATTCCAGCGGTTCATCCTGGATAGAGCGGTGGGCCAGGGCTTCGCCGTAGGCGACAATCGCCTGGGCCAGGTGGTGCTGGGGCTGCTCATATTGGGATAGTCGCCAGTGAATCGCCCCCAGGCTGTTTTGCAGGTTGGCGTAGTCGATGGGCGATCGCGCCGCCGGGCTATGCTCTAGGGCGTGCTGGTATGCACCCACTGCCTTCCCTAAACAGGGGGCAGGATCGTCCAGATTTGCCAGCAGTCCGTAGACCGTGCCCAGGTTGCCGTAGATGCGCCTCAGGGTGTCGGCGGGGATTGTTTTAGCACCGCCCTGAAGGGCTTTTTCGTAGGTGTTGACGCTGCGGCGCAGCCAGGGAGCGGGGTCAGAGGTGCCCTCTTGCTGCCCCTGGAGCCAGTAGAGGCTGGCCAGGTCGTTGAGGGCGTCGCACCAGTCGGTGCTGCCCTCGGGCAAACCGGCGATCGCCCGGTCGTACACCGCCGTCGCAAAGCCCAGCACGCTGGCGGCGGGGGCTTCGACCGAGAGGCGATCGCGCCCCATCTGGCCCAGCGCCAGATACGCCCGCGATAGGGTCAGCGGCCCCGCTTGCTGCTCCACCAACCCCTGAATGTAGCGCCAGAGGTTCGCCAACTCCGCATCCTGGGCCAGGTCTGGGGGCAGCTGTAGAACATCTGTCGGGCACGGAGCTGTCGGGCTGGGTGAGGCAGGTGCAGAAGGCTCAACGGTCGGCAGCACAGGCTCAGCCCGCTGTAGGGCTGCTAGGGTTGCCGCCGCCGTGGCCCCCAACGGCGGCATGACAATACTTGAAAACGCCCCCTGGTCTACAACGGTGTAGCTTTGGGGATTCTCAGTCTGATCATTGCTGTGAGCAGCCGGAGCGTCTGGGCTGGGCAGAGTGGGCAACTCTACGGGCGGCGGCACCGCTGGCTGTGTCGTCGCCTTCTGTGGAATAAGATCCTTTGGCGCAGGCTGCTCAAAGGTCGAAAGATCATCTCGCAGCACTCGCCAGAGATCGGGGGGATTCCCCGCAGGGCGACTTGGCGCGGGTGGCTCCGCTGGCTCAGCCGGAGCCGAGGGGGGCGCACTGGGTTCGCCCATGAACTCAAACAGGCCGCTGCGCGATCGCCAAAACCCCGGCACTGACTGGCGAATCTTGCCCAGCCAGGGGCGCGGCACCCATACCAAGAGCCGACAGTCGAGCTGGGTCAGCAGCGCATCGACCCGAATCAGCGAAGCCAAAAACCGGTTTTGCACCGTGGGCGACTGGCGCGTGAGCTGATCAATGCCGACAATTTGAAACACAGGCGTAGTTGGCAGGCTGCTCTGGAGGCGGCGCTGCTGCTTTAGCCACAGCAACACTTCGCGCACCAGGTCGGGGCGATCGCCGCCGAGGCGCAGCGTCACCAGGGTCAACTGCCGCGCCCGCACCTCCGCCGCCAGGGGCACCGTCTCGGGCAGGGGGCTAAAGTTAGCCTCTAAACGGTGGGCCAGCTGCTCTTGCAGCGCCAAATCATCGCACACCGCAATCAGCAGCTGCCGTCGCAGGTTGAGTTGCAGAGCCAGTCGCAGCTCCTGATAGGCTTCCTGGTTGTGCCCCAGGTAGGTTTGAGAATTCAAAGACACAGCAGCGATCACGGTGGTTAAGATGCAAGCGGCATGATAAAACTAGTTTCTATGAACTAGTGCGCAAGAGTCAAAGACTAGCCCCCAGCACGATTCCAGGACAGATACTCATTGCGAGTCAGTTCTCGTTGCTGAGATGCCGTAGGCTTTACGCTGCGCGAATCGCTCCGCTCCCTTCCATTACACTTCACCCCACGCCAATCGTTTCAGGACGACACTATCCTTTTCAACCCCCATGAGCGCGACCCAGACCACCTCTCTGGTTCCAACCCCCCTGGAGTTAGCCATTCTGGGCCAGCTCAAGGCCGCTGGGGGTGCTTGCGCTGCCCTCACCGCGTTGCCCGTCGAACGCAAAAGTTCGATGCGCCAGCGGGTGAAAGCCTGCCACCAGCTTCAGGCCAAGGGTTGGCTCGACTACGACTATGAAATCGCCCAGTTTGGCCTTACCCTCACCGGCAAAACCCTGCTTAAGCTCGACCTGTCGGTGTGGCCCGTTACCCCCGACGAGCTGCTGATTCTGCGATCGTGCCTGGGCGGCAGAATTCATCCCAGACAGATCCATCGGCGGGTGTCGGTGGGCGATCGCCAGCGCCTAGTGGAGAGATTGGCCAGGCAGGGATTGATTGTGGTGTACAGGCGTGCGATCGTCAACCTGCACCTCACGACCGAGGGCAGCCGCTACCTTGAATAAAATGTAAGGTAAAGCCGAATTCATCTTCGTCAGTAAGGGCAGAGCCAAAATTATGAGCAACGAGCGTAACCTATAGACAGGACAAGATTAGCTCTATAGGTCTCAGAGTGGTCTTACCCATGAATCGCAATCATGTTGTAAAACTGGCCCAGGCTCACCAGCGCGATCTTGAATTGCTCGGGGTCAAAACATTGGAACTATTTGGCTCAGTGGCCCGTGATGAGGCCCATTCCAATAGCGATGTCGATTTTTTGGTTGAATTTGCCATTGAGCCAACCCTGTTTGATGTATTTCGAGTGCAGCACTATCTCGAAGACCTTTTAGGCTGTGCTGTAGACATGGGAACCCGTGCAGCACTCAAAGCCCATCTCCGTGAACCTGTCACTGAGGATGCTGTTCGTGTCTTCTAGAGACTGGCTACTTCGCATTCATGACATTTTGACTGCAATCAGCGCTATTCAAGCACGCACCTCAGCCATCAGCTTTGAAACATTTGAAGATGATGAAACCATCCTCAAGGCAGTGCTCTACGACTTCATCATCATTGGTGAGGCCTCGGCCAACATTCCTGAAGCGATTCAACAGCGCTATGCTGACCTGCCCTGGCGCTTGATGAAAGACATGCGAAACGTAGCCGCCCACGAGTACTTTCAGCTAGATATACCGACCATTTGGAGAACAATTCACCGCAGCCTACCGCCCCTAATCGAGCCCTTGCAGTTGCTCCTTGAGAACGAGCAGCGAGCGTAGTTGACGGCGAGCCCTAGCCCCTAGCAGCACCCCTCCCCCATCTCTTCCAC
>QBLT01000036.1 GCA_003249105.1 Leptolyngbya sp.
TTTAGAAATTCTCTGCCCTGCCCCCACCATCTTGCAGAGTTTCAGTCGCTAAGCTCATTCACGTCGGCGAACTCCCCCACCCCCTACTCCTTAACCTCACCCACAAGGCCGCACCATCAGCAGCTGCTCTGCCTGGCCAAAGCCATATTTCTCGTAAAAGGGCCGCATCTCGGCGGTGCAAAACAGCTGAATGCACTCCACTTGGGAAAGCTGGGGGTGACGGGTGACTTGCTCAATCAGCTCTGCTCCCAGGCCTTGCCCACGATAGTCTGCCGCCACAATTACATCGAATACGATCGCCCGGTATACCCAGTCCGTCAGCACGCGACAAAAGCCCGCCAGCCGCTGCGCCTCCTCGTCCCACAGGCCGAAGATTAGGTCGCTATTGGCCAGCAGGGTGGGCACATCGGCCAGGGCGCGATCTTTGCTCCACCACTCTTGCAAATACATTTGATGAAGCTGCTCGACCTGGGCTGGAGTGAGCTGGTTAATAAGGGTGAGCATGGGGAGATTGCGATTCTTTAACAGTACGGATATCCTGACCCAGCGGCCTAGAGAAAGGGCTACGATCGAGGAGTAGCACAAGCGCAAGACCTATCTTACTGCCGATGGCAATGGCCAAGGCCACCGATACAGTTTGGGTATAGCTGCAACACAACTCCCCTCTCTGCCTAAGGCAGAATGCACGCGAGACTGAGGGGTAATGGCAAGCTACTTCCATCAGCTAGGACTCAACTAGGCAGTGCTGGCACTGATCACCAATAGCGGAGGATTCCTCCATGAAACTCACTCTCCTCGCTGGGGCCGCGATCGCTATTCCCTTAGCACTTGGTTTACCCGCCCAGGCTGAAAACCCAGTCCATGTACAGCAACTTCTCGAAACTAATCTCTGTCAGGGCTGCGATCTGTCTGGGGCTGATCTGACCCAGGCTCACCTGATTGGCGCTGACCTGCGCGACGCCAACCTAGCAGGTGCGATTCTTCTGGAATCTAACTTAGAAGGGGCTGACTTAAGCGGTGCCGACCTGACTGGTGCTAACCTCACTCGTGCCTTTTTGACTAACGCTTTGCTCGAAAATGCCACGTTTGACGAGGCCAACCTGACTGAAGCCAATATCTACTTCGCCGATGTCACCGGAGCTTCGTTCTTAAACGCTGATCTCACAGGGGCAGACGTCGTAGGCACGCCTATCAGTGTTGGTGGCGATTAGCATGAGCCAATAGCTTTCTGTGGTACTGCCCTATCCATTTAGGTATATGACCTAGCACCAGTTGATAAGCTGACGGCATTGCAGCCTAGCTTAACCGGCTCTTTTGTAGAAGCGCAAATAGTTTACAAGTACAGCCTATGTGGCTCCTGGTTTACTCTTAAGGCGACACCCGGATTCGAACCGGGGGTGGAGGTTTTGCAGACCTAAGCATTTAGTCTTAAATCTATTGCCCCGTGGGCATTTCGCGGCTTACGTTCAAAATCTTGCCTAATCCTAAGCCTATTTTTGCTCGTTTGTCCCTCTTGCAGTGGGGCAAGATTGGAGTGTAATTGCTGACGGTTTTTTATGCCTTCTCCTACTCTTCAACAGTTTTTTGGGGCCAGTGCCACGCTGGTCGGGGGGAATCTAACTCTTGACTTAGACGACTTTGCCGACGTTGGCCTATCTAATACAGCCACTGCTCCAGGCGACATCCTCGCCGCAATCATCTTGAAAATCATTGCCAACACCCCGACCGATGCCGCAACCACAGACAAACTTTGGTCGGTAACAATTGGCGACCCCTTTATTTCAGTAGTCAGGGACAATGAGCAACTAGAGCGCTCTTTCCCTGTTTCTTTCTACACTCCGTTTACTGCTTCAGTTTTTGACCCTGATGCAGTTATTTAGTACTAACAAAATTCAATAGCCTGTGGGCTGCAATAGCGGCCCTTATTTACGTCTAGGATTCCATGACAACTTACACCTATGAAGCCTACTGGAGAGAACAAGGCGCTACTAGCTGGAACAAAATAACAAGTAGCAGCCCTATTACCTGGAGTCAAGAACTAACAGGTGGCAGCCCTTATACAAATGGGCAATGCGATCTATCTAAATATCAAGTCTCTATTTCAGTTAGAAATAGGGATGGCGGTATAAGTGTATTAAATCGAATTGCTCTAGGGCCGATAGGCGGCGCTCGTTGTTTCTCGGTTACGTCTACAAATCATCAAGTACAACTACTTTCCAGGGGAATAAATAATAGTAGTGGTGCAACTTGTGCTAGTAGTGTAACCGCTGGTGGTTCAGCTTGGAGGAGTGCCGGATTAGCAGGTTCTCTCTACAATCCTTCATTAGGTGCTACAGCTACAGTCGTCGCTATTAGCGCTTGTCCCAATCAGCCGGATGATTGTGCCACCGCTGGCGAGTGTAAAACAACGTTTTCAACGGGCTTAGTGGTCACTAAGCCACAGTGCATAGAGGTTACAGCAAGCCCTCCTGAATGCCCTTGCTGCAAGGAGCTATTACCTAAAGCTAACGCCATACTAGCGAGACTAAGCTAATGACCGATTGCTCTGAGTTAATGTCTAAGCTTAGTGCTATTGAAGCTAAGCTAGATGCAATGGGAGATAAGTATATCCCTAAAACTGATAGACAGAGCATCATTAATGATGGTGGCACCAAAGGAAAAACTTTAGCGCTAGCCGCCATTATTCCTATGCTAGGAGCATATGTTACGCGGCCAGTTTTTAATACCACCACGCAAGCTCTTAGGCAAGGTGTAGGAGTAGCACAAAGCACAGCAAGTCAAGCTTACTCAGTAGGGGTTAAATCTTTAACAACTAGTGAAAGTGCTTTAGCTAAAGCAGCAAGATTAAGCCAAGAGGTAGAGAACGCTAGGGTTGCTATTAGAAGTGTTAATTCTCGACTAGGTAGATTGCAAAGCTATGTTGACAATGTAATAGCTAGATTAAATAGTAGAATTGGCAGAGCTTTAGGTGCTGCATTATCAGCACTAGGCATAAGCCAAGTAGCTCAATCAACAGCAGGGCAAGCGCTTAAGAAAATTGGCTTAGTGCTGGGTAGAATTTTACTAATTATCGACTTAATACAAACTATTTTCTCAATCCTTAACGCTATTGATTTGCGTAGGAGGATGAATCAATTGGAAAGGAGGATGAGCACAGTTGAAAGAGAAGTAAGCAAAATTCTTGGGTTTTTATTTGGAATAGTTAGCAGAATAGGCAGAGTTGAAGGAGTAGCGGCTAGTGCAAGGTCAATAGCTAATACTGCACAGTCACTAGCAACTAGGGCAAATGGTACAGCACAGCAAGCCAGAAGCGTAGCTAATTCAGCATTAGCCCAAGCTGCTATCGCAATAGCTCAGATAGCCGTGGTAGGAGGTGTTGCCGCTGGTGCTGCTGCACTGGCCAGGTCTGCTAACAATAGGGCTGCACAAGCGGGTAGAAACGGACTGAGAGGGTTACAGGGTTTGCCAGGAAAAGCTGGCCCTAGGGGTCTCCCTGGCTTGCCTGGGAGGAATGGCAGAAACGGTTTGAACGGTCGGCCAGGGCTCAACGGTCAGAGAGGCCGCCCAGGTTTACCGGGAATAAGAGGGACGCAGGGGCCTAGGGGCCTGCCTGGTAGGAATGGGCTCAATGGACGATCAGCAGCGGGGCAGCAAGTGGATAACGCATTACTCAAGAAAATCTTGGTCAACACCGAGCAGATAAAGGGCACCCAGGTGGGGCATGTAGCAACAAGCTTGAGAACGAACACGGTAGTCGTTCAGACAAGGGCTTACCTAACCACGATGCAAAATTTCGCGGCTAAGGCCTGGGAGATGAGCCGCATTCAGAAAGTGCTTAACGCCCTAACGCTGGTGACGGTGTTGCACAATGCCACCATGATCAGCCGCGACGTAGGCGAGACTCTGGGCTATGCCCTGGGACAGGGACTTGATGTGCTAGGCATCGAAGACGAGGAAGGCAACACTCTCGACGTGAATGGCTGGTTTGGCACCCAGGCCAACAATTTCTTTGAGAACCTATTTGGGGCCGAACGGTGGCATGGGCTGAACGAAACTTGGAATAAAGCCAACCGCATCATCAGCAGCGCATCAGCGATCGTCTGGACCATTCGCAGCATCAACGACGGTACTCAGGAGGTGCTGGAGTGGACGGCAGAAAACACCGGCAAAATCGGCAACGCTCTCAAGAAATGGGGCGTTGTGGGCGAGCGAGCCTATGGGCCGATGGCCGAACGGGTTAAAGCCCAAGACGCCTACAGGCGCAAATTCTCACGCGTTCTAGATGGGCTTGAAACCGCAGAAGAGGCGGCGAGCAGCTATTCCCAGGTGACTAGCAACGTCCTAGAAATTCAGGAGGAAATAGGCGAGTTGGGCGAGCAAAGGGAAAACTTTAAAGCAGCCGTTAGAGACTTGGCCCCTGGGGCCTACCCCGATAACAGCGACATCCCCACCACCACCGAAGAGGCCAAGGCCAACGCGACAGCAGGCCCAGCCGTAACAGCCAACGATATGGAGCCTTCGACCAGTGGCACTCCCTGACAATTTCTCTGAAGCCGAGCACCTACAGGATTTGTTTCGGCGTTACGCTAACCGCCAAGTTCGAGAGTTTTTCAGCGACCTAGGCGGCGAAGATTGGGAGCCTGACATTGGCACCACTCGGGGCAGTTTGCGACATGGTGCGACCCATAAAGATGATGACTCGCTACCCATGACCCTGCTTAGATGGGAGTTATTCAACTACGTACGGCGGCTGAAATTCGATGTGCCCATGATGGGCATTCCACTGATGTCTAACGATGTAGAAAGAAAGTATAAGCCGCAAATCTTTCTCAACTTCATAGAAGATTTGGGAGATGTTGACGCTGGCTATGCGCCTGTAACTGGGCTTGTCAGCTTTAGATTGATGGATCATACCAGTGAAACCATAACCCCTACCATAGCCCAAACCTACGCGAATAGAATCAAAACCAACTTCAGTGTCGGTAGTGGATATGTTTGGAGAAAGGGAAGAACAATGGTTACTTATTCCGACTGGAAGAAAGGTTACCAGCTTCAAATACTTTGTCGATCTGAATCCAATGGAAGGGATTTGATTGACCGAGTTTTAGACATTCAAAACGACACTATAGACACATCCAAGCTAGTGATAAAAGAGAATCAAAACGAGTCAGCAGCTTACCCCATCATTCCGCCCAACGACCGTATTTATGGTGAGACTCGCAGAACTCCACGAAAACGCCCACTAGCAGACGTACGGTTTCAATATGCGGTTCTTCACGTTCACGGGCTCTCGAACGGAATCCCCCTGGTAGACCGGACCTCTCTGTATCCCTCAGCCCTAGCCAGTTAAAAGACTCCTGCTATCAAGAAAAAATTGCTGGAGAGGTTCAACCTCTCCGCCGGAAAACTATCACTCTGACTCAGGGCAGCATAGGAGCACAGCTTTTAGAGGATCACTTTCATGGGACGCCGATTTTCCGACGTTAAGCGCGGGGCCAAGCTAAACACCGCCCTCAACAACTACATCACCTATTTGCAGACTGCTGGCACCCGCCCCAGCCGCATTGGCACCCAGGGGCCGCGAAACCTGAGCGTTTATCTATTCGTGCAACCTTTCACGGTGACGGTGGCCGTTGATGAATTTTTGCAGGCCCGCTGCACCCCCGACAGTGATACCAAGCTGCGCACCATCGTCAACGGCGTGAGTGATGCCGCCATTACCAATGCGCTGGGGGCTAACACCATAATTACCCTGCCGAAGTTTAAGGCGGCCCGCGTCGTCTACTTCGAGAACTCCACCCGCTCGGTAAGTGTTCAAAGCTCTGATGTGACTGGTCTTCAGTACCTGAAGTACAACGGCGAGCGCTTCTCGATTCCCTTTGGTGCCCAGGCGGCCACCAGCGACCAAACCGACGCCTTCCTTCAGGCCAAAGCCGCCATTCTGGCTGCCAACGCCGCCGCCGCCGTCAAGCGGGTTTCCCTCCAGCGTGAGTATGTCGGTATAGAGGCCGCCTAATACCGTATCCCTATGGCAGACCTATACTCCCCGCTCGATCCTTTCATGACCGCTCTACGGCATGACCCAGACTTTAACCGCTCAGACGAGCGGGGCGAGCTGCAAGCGGCCCTGGTGCGCGATGAACTTATAGAGGCTCTCATCCATGGGGATGGGCACCTCGACACCGCTCTAGACTGCCTGGCTGAGCAGGGCATCGACCCCGACGCCTGGATCGGGGTGGTAGAGGAGAACATCAACTACGTGATCGACGCGGGGGTAAGGTTTGAACCGACCGAGACCGGCCTATTTTTGCCCGCTGTAAACCGTTACCGAGACTAACCCTATGACACCTGAAGCAGACGAGATCTATAACCGCTTAAAGGCGCGGCCTCGCCGCCGCATCACAGCAGCCACGGTTGAAGCAGATACCAAAAACACGACCAAAAACACGACCAAAAACACCCAGAAATCTGATTCTTGATGACCTGGGCACCGCTCGGCACCTTGACCCCTAACCTACTGGACTGGCAAACCCTCAATGCCCCAGCTGAGGGCGAATTGTTTAGGGCTCGCCAGTCATGGGTGGGGGAGTCGCCTGGAACTGGCTACATACGGCTTCGGCTGCTGTATGCCGATGCCGAAACTTACGAGGACGGCTACTTTGAGTCAAAGCGCCTCTATGCCAGTCAAGATGAGCAGCTGTTGGTTTTGCCTTTTAGCCCGATTCTGGCTGAGGCGGGTTACAACGTTCGCTATTTTCAAGCGCGGCTAAACCTGCGGGCGAGGCCTTACGCTACGGCCAACTGGCAACTCACCCTTGAACAGTTTTTAAGTTAAGCGAAAACGTTTAATCGGGACGATTACCCTAGAAGTCTTGTGCTCCGATGCCCCTTGAAGTTGCTATCCCCCTAGCCCTCAGCCTGATTACTGCGGCCATTATTGCTACACGTACCGTCGCAGTGAATGGGGCCAAGGCTGTAGTGCTGTTGGCCCAGCTAAAAGAGCAGGTCAACATTTGTTTGGTTGGGATCGAGGCCTTACGCATGGTTGACACGGCCACCGACACGCGAGCCCGTGCCAATGAGCAGCGCCTGGACGACATCGAGCGCTACTTGCAGCTGGCCAGCGCTGGCCAGTACCCTCACCCGTTCCAGGTGCGCAATGGGGCGCGTTCTGGGGGTGGCCATGAGTAGCGAGCGCGAGCGCCTAGAGGCGTTCGCCCGAGAACGCAAAGTGATTGAAATCGCGATCACAATTCTCAGCGTCTACCGTGGCCGCTTGACCGAAGGGCAAGTCAAGGAGCTGAAGCGAATCATTTACTACGTCGCCGAGCCATAGGCGGCTTTTGTGGTGGTTCTAGTTGATTTGGCGTAAAGATGAGTTCTGTACGAAATCACTTAAGCCCACTGGGAAGACTCTGTTAGGAGCGTAATTGGTTGGGTGATGGAAGTTTTGGTGGTGGCAGTACTACTGATTAGTGGCTTTTGGCTGTGGGCACGGGGCGAAACCCTGAAGCGCCAAAAGCGGACGGGGAAGCGCTACCCTAAGGCGGCTGCTTCGACAGCCACGCCTAGAGCGATGGCGGGGGCTGTTCGTCAAATTTCAACGTACACCCATAACTCTGAGGTAGCAGCCAGGTTACTGCAATCGACTCGAAAAGCGAATATGGGTAAGTCGCTTGATTGGTGCGCTGAGAAGGTGATTGAAGACATCTTGAGGGATAGGCGATAGAAATAAAAAAAACATCTCTAGCCGTGGCCAGAGATGTGGTGTGGTGAGTTGAGTTTAGCGCCTAATTCTTCTGCGTCTGGTGGGTGTCTGGTGGGTGTCTGGTGGGGTGTCTGGCCAGACGGCACCAGACGGGGGCACCAGACGGGCTGGATGCCCATGGTTAAAGGGCCAGACGGTCACCAGACGGTTTTAGCGTCTGGTGAGAAACTAGACCGGGGGCAGGCTATAGCGGGGTGATTCTTCGTCCGTCTGGTGAAGCTCACCCCGTCTGGTCATGCCCGCCAAAATCTTGGCAAACAGGTCTTTATCGACAGACTTAAACGCCCGCCTTTTTATCTTGATTTCGTGGGCTTTCAGCGGCTCTACTGAACCGGCCAGCACTTCAAAAATAATCCCCTCGATCGCCTCTAGATTTAGCTGTTCTTCTCCGTCTGGTTCGGTGGCTGTGGTAGCAAGTTTAGGGCGATTAATCACGGCGGGTTGTGATGGCCTTGGGCCTGGGTCATTGCTGCCAATCTCATCAACCCCTGGGAGCCAACCGTCATCTTCGATTAGTTCAGGTGGCACGGGGAGCGAGTCAATTGTGAGCGCGGCTAATGCCTTTTCGTCGAGGTAGGGCATCGGGAAGCAGCGCCATTCACCCATTAAGTTGGTGAGCACAATGGGGTGCCGATCGCTGTAGAGCAGTTTGCGCGAGGCCTGGTATTCGGCCTCAATTCGATCGCGGTGGCGGGCATTGATGAAATGGTAGTTGCCGATCATGTTCTCGATGGCATCGAAGCCACCGAAACGAGAGCCCAGGCAGGCAATGCGAAAGTTTTGGCGAACGCCGCCGGAGAATTTGAGATCATCAGCGTTAGGGCTTTGGCTGATGACCACCAGCTGGCCACCGCCGCCACGGGCTACCCCGGCCATGGCTTTTACGTTGATCTTGAGCTCGCGGCCATAGGCTTCAAAGGCCCCCTTTCGCTCGATTAATCCGGTGCTTAGGGTGAGGTATTCCTCCAGAACGGTCAACATTTGCGGCCCTTGCCATTGGTCACCCTGGTCCACCCGTGACTGAATGAGGTTGAGCACTTTGTGCAGGCGGTAGCAGACGGTGTGGGCATTTTCTAGGGTGGGGCGAAAGTTGATCCGCATCACGTTGGGCTCGGGCACACCAGCCCAGGCGGCCCCTTTGCCTTCGACCACCTGCACCACGGTTTCGCGGCTGCGGCTCATGGCCCCCAACAGCAGGTAGAGGAAGGAGCTTTTGCCGGTGTCGGTGGGGGAGAGCATGGCCAGGTGAGTGCGCCAGTCTTTGGCGGCCTGGCCGAAATATTCCCAGGCGTCGACGAGTTCGACGGGGGCGGCCTCGTCGATCGCATCCTCCTGGTGCACCTCGGTGGTCTCGCCCCAGAGCAGCTGCTGCCGCGCGGCGTCGCTGACGTCCTCGTAATCGAGCATGACGCGGCCTGCTTTGACGCTGTCTTCGACGGCCAGGCGACCCAGGGCGGCGATGGGCAGGGTGGCGGTAATTAGCCCGGTGCGTACCCAGTGCAGCCGGTTGTCGTGTTCTTCGGCGATCAGGGTGCTGCCTATCAATAAGGCCCAGGCGGTGAGGCCCAGGCCCCAGCTCAAGATTCCCCGGCGCAGGCGGATGGCCTGAAGCAGGGGATAGTCGGCGCGGTTGTAGTTGTGTTGGAGGGTCATAGGGCTCTGATCCAAAATCCGTTTGTGGCGATCGCCAGCGCACCGAGCACCATAGCGGCACGGCACCAGCAGTCGGGGCGGTGGTTGGGCAGGGCCTCACCCACCATGCCGATCGCAACGATGGGCGGCACCAGGGTGAGCATCATGGCGGTGAGGCCCAAGTAGTAGGGCACGAGGCCCTCATACATGAGAGAGAAGGGGAGGCGGAACAGCACGGCTAGGGTGGTAACCCACAGGGCCGAATCGACTACCAGGCCCCGGGCGGGCAGGGCGATCGCATTGGCGGCCCGGTAAATGAACTCTGACTTGATGCTGTAGCGATTGCCGCCCAGAGCAACGGAGGTGCGGCCACCGAAGGCGGTAGGGGTGATGATCTCGGGGCGGTTGGGGTCGGTGTTGTTGGCCATGGTTACCACCCACCTCTAGAGGGCTGCACATATTCAACGCTGGGGCGGTTGAGGGCATCGACCATGGCCCCCAGCAGGGCTAGGGGAACGCTGATGGCGATCGACAAAAGCAGGGCGTAGGTTGCTAAAGCCAGTGGATGCAGGCGCACGGTTTGGGGCTGCTCTGGCTCGGCCACCGGCGGCCGGGTTGGGGCGTGGTGGTGGTGCTGGTGCAGGTGAATCTCGCCGGGGGCCTGCTGCTGGGCTAGGCGGCTGGCCTGCTGCTGCTCGGCGAGCCAGAGGGCTAGGGCGCGGGTTTGGTCGGTCATGATGAAAACCTTTAAAACGACAAAAAGCGCCCCCCAGGAGAGGTGGGGGCGCGGGCTCAGCAACGGTTAGGACTGAACAGAGGCAATTAGGCGGATGGCCTTGATGTGAGCGGTTAGCCGCCCGGAGTCTCTGTTCTCTCGATAGATTTTCTCGCCTACTTCTTCGACAACGAAGAGGTCGGGATAATTGGCGGCGGCGTTGCCAGGATCGGCGGAGGCGGTTGTAAAGCGATCGCGGTTGGCGGTCATAATGGGTTTGTCCTTCTAGGGCATCCCAGGGGTCTTGCTTTCGACGGCGCTGCCCCTGGGGTTAACTATTTGTCTAAGCGGCTGCCACCACTACAGGTAGATCGCCGATCGCATCACACAACCCATCAACCTCACCCCTAAAGCGGAGCGGCTGAGAGGCCCGGTAATACTGCCACCCGTCATAGAGCTGCAAGTAGAGCCGGGCTTGAGTCGGCGTTAGGCTGCCCCCCTGGGCCTGGGCTTTGCTGGCCAGGGCCTGCAAGCTGGCTTGATAGAGCTGAGGTTGCATGGGCATGAAGAAATAGCCCCCGTGGTAGGGGCGGGCGGTTGATTCATAATTGGGTGGTTCCTGTTTAGATAGACAGTGAACGGAAGGGGGTCAGCTTTGGACGGCGGCCCCTTTTTTATTGGCCTCTGGAGGGTGGTAAGCCTCAGCAAGTTGCTGAACACTCCAGTTGAGAACTGTGCAGAGAGCCGCGACCTGGTCAAAGTTCAGCCTTGGCTCTCTCTCATAGCTGAACCAGCGATAAACGGAGCGCTCACCTACGCCAACAGCGTCAGCGACCGCTTTATTCGTCAGACCTAGCTCTTTGATTCTTTCGATCACCTTCACGGCTCTTTCTTGAGACATTTCATGACCAGGCGGATCATGTCCGCTTGGCCATGTTACGCTAAGCATAGCATGACCATACGGACATGGTGGACGTTCACTCGGCGGAATTGCTTCCCGGCTTCCCCGCCGAGTGAACCCAATTATCCCAACACTCGACGCTGATCCATGAAAGCTACAGTCACGCCTCGACCACATCCGAATAGCCACTAAAAAAACGGCGATCGCCTCTGAGGGGGCGATCGCCGTTGTCGTTTGTATAAGTTTCCACCTCTACGGTGAATTTCCGACTATGCAGCCACCACCAGCGACACCGCAGGCTTCATCTCAGGCAAGGGCTTACCTTCCTCCTGATACCAGCTAATCAGCGACTCAATCACCTCCTGGCCCCTGGTCGCCGCCTCCCCATAGGTCTCGCCGTGGGTATGAAACTTCTGAAAGTCGAACTCAGGCAGATGCACCAGGTAAGCCCCATCCTCCTGAGACCACACGATCACCATGCTGTACTGCGGCGTTGTCATGACTCTCTCTCCTTCAGCAGTCGAAGTCTTAGCTCAACTTCCTTCTCTTGGTAAAGCCGAGCGTCGTCGCTGTCCTTCCCCGAGATGGTCAGCGGGTGGTCAGGCAGCAGCTCATGCCGCCACCGGGTGTGGCTTCCCTTGCCAGGGCTCCACGTAAAGCCCGCCTTCAGCAGGGCCTTCTTCAGCTCACGAACTTTCTTCGGCATCGAACCCCACCACCTATCACCTCCATTATCAGCTATGAGCCCCTCCACCAAACAGCTACTAACTACCGAGCAACGCTTAGACCTGATCGTTACTTCAGGAGTTTAACCATGCAGACATCTATAAAGCTGCGAGCCGTAGGGCCAGAGTACCTCTGGATAAGCTCTCCAGGTTCTAGCGCCACCTTGTTTGTGCGCAGGAGTGCCCCGATTGACAACCGGGGCTGTTCTCAGGTTGAGCCGAGCTGGTGCGATCGCATCGGTGCGCTGCTCTGTGAGGCCTAAAAAAACGGCGATCGCCTCCAGATAGGCGATCGCTATTTTGTCGTTCACAAACTTCAATTCGATGAACTCTATATAAACATGAAGCAAAAAGCATTACCAGCCGACCTCAACGGCCAACGCATTTGCACCGTATTCGACTACCCCTGGAAGTGGATCGAGCGGCCCGTAGACGACCCCCAGGCCGAATGGAAGACCAACGACAAATACCCCATCAAACCACGGGTTCTCTGGAGCCGGTGGCAAGACGCCGCCACCCTGGTGGGGGTTCGCTTTGGCAGCTCCACCCGCTACGCAATGATCGACATCGATGCCGGCAGCGCTTTTATGGATCGCATCGACGACGTGCGCGCCGCCCTAGAGACCATCGGCATCGTTCGCACCATCACCCTGCGCAGCAGCTGGAGCGGTGGCCTACACATCTACTGCCCCCTGCCGCAGAAATACCCCACCTTCAGCGTGGCCTGTGCCCTCAAACAAGCTCTAGAAGCCCAAGGCCTTGCCCTAGCCCCAGGCCACCTCGAAGTCTTCCCCAACGAAAAGAGCTACGGTCGGCGGTGGCTGGGCGAGTTCTTTGAATACAACGGGCACCGCCTGCCCCTCCAACCCGGCACCGGCTCCTGCCTGCTCGACGACAACCTAGAACCCCTAGCCCGCGCCCACGACCTATCCTTCTTCTTCGCCCTATGGGATAACGCCGTGCTCAGCAACTCCCACGACGAAATAGCCGAGGCCCTCGGAGTCGCCAGAGCCAACCGCCGCCGCTTTGGCCGCCGCTCCAAAGGCAAAATGGCCGACTGGAAAGAAGACCTCGAGCGCGTCATCAGCGAGGGCTGGACCGACCACGGCCAAACTAACGAAATGCTCAAGGCGATCGGCACCTATGGCCGCGTCTTTATGGCCCTCTCCCTTTTCGAGCTGGCCGAATACATCCAGCAAACCGCCCAAGATAGCCCCGGATTCTTTCAATACTCCAGACACCAAGACGACCTGCCCAAGCGAGCGATGGCCTGGGCCAGAGCGATCGAAAAATTCTACTGGCCCCTGGGCACCACCCCCTTACGGCAGACCAAAACCCTAGACGATGTGTGCTTCGAGCGTGCGATCGAGGCCCAGGCCCGCATCAAGGTCGCCCTAGAGCGGTTTTGGGAAGAGTTAGAAGGGTTAGCCATCAAGCCCTTGGCCAAGCGCCTCTGCGAGCTTGCCAAGTGCAGCCAAGCCACCCTCTACAAATATCGCTACCTCTGGCACCCCAACGAGGGCGGCCTAGATAAGCCCCCAGAAGAGCCCCCACAGCCAGAACGACTCCCAAGACGTGTAACCCACCAGCCCGAGGGCATTACAGCCGATATGGCCGCCGTCTTGGCTCAGATCAGAGAATCGCTAGAAAGCACGGAAAATCAAGGGGTTACACGTCTTGGGGGGGAGAATGAAGTGTGTAACTTGAAATCCCCTGATTTAAAAAACTTATCTCCGGGGGGAGAAGAGAGGGGGTGCGGGGGAGAGAAGAGGTTATCCACAGGCTGGCTCCCCTCCCTCGACTGGCAACCCGGTGCAGTAGGTGACTGCCATGCTTAGAGAGCGCCCCATCCCCCGCCAATATCGCGGCCCAGCAAAAGCTGCTGCTGCCACGCCCGCTACCGGTGGCGACAATCTTGGCCCCCTCATCGCCGAAGTAGACGCCCTCCGCTTTGACCTGGGCTACCCCCGCTGGTCATCTCTCCGCGCCTGGTGCGACGACGGCGACCCCCTCACCACCGACCAAGGCGGCCTAGAGCGCCTGATCGAGCGCCTCTGCATCCTCTGGGAGGGCCGAGGCCATGGGTAGACCCTCCAACTGGAACAGCCCCACCGACAGCGTGCGGCTGCCCAAACACGCAATTTCCGCCTGCCTGGCCCTCGCTCGCCAGCTTGACGACCCTAAACCCGTAGGGGACGTAAAAAATAACGTACAAAACCCCACAGGCCCCTATCTGGTCACGTGGGAAGTCAATGGGCAAGCTACCCGCTACCTGGTAGACCCACCCGCCGACATCCTCACCGATGTTTGGGCCAAAGCCGATCGCCTGCTCGATGAAATCTGCGGCCCCATGTCGCAGAAAGAACGCTGGCTCCTACTGGGCCGCATGGTCGAAGAGTGGGGGCAAAAAGTCGATGTCTAAACCATCTCCATGGATGAGCACCGCCGCCGCATGCAAGCGCCTGGGCGTTAGCCGGTGGGTACTGGCCACCGCCCGCGATGATGGCCAGCTCCGCAAGGGGCATCACTGGAAAGTGAAAAATCCCACCGCTCAACGCCTAACTTACCTTTGGCATGTCGATCGCCTGGAAAAGTGGCAAAGCGATGTTCAACACGCCGTGGGTAATAACGAATACCCCGCCGATCCTGATGACATGCCATTTGTGGCCCTTAATCAACTGGTGCTAGAGAGCTATGTCAGCAACTTGGCGGTTGAGGCCGATCGCCCCGATTAACCCCCGCCTGGTAGATAGCCCAGTACGTGCCCTCATCAATCCACCGACGGTAGACCTTGCAGTGAGTCTCTGGGCTGTGCCCCATCAGCTTGGCCCCAAACTCTGGACTGTAGCCAAACTCAAGGCACCGGCGAGCAAAGCAATGCCGCAGATCATAGGCATGGCAAAAACCCAGGCGGTTAAAGGCCCGGGCGGTCTTTGTACCCAATTGGGCATTACTGGCCCCGGCAATATTTTCGAGCGGTGGCATGGTCACATCGTCTAGTTCCCAGTTGGTTGACCACTCTGGGTACAGCGGCCACACAAACCGCGAGCCGGTTTTAGTGTCCTCATGCACCCGCACCGTGGGGAAGTCGGCCAGGTCGGCAGTGTAGACCTCATGGGGCCGCAGTCCGTAGGTGGCCAGCATGCCAAACAGCCAACGCCAACCTGGCTCGGCAATGGTGCCCCGCCAACCGGCGATCTGTTCATCGGTAGGCAGCGAGCGAGGATCGACCGCCGCCGCACTGTAGCTACCCTTGAGCTGGGCAAACCCCTCCACCGGCAGGCCCGCAAATTCTGCGAGCTGGCGGTAGGCATTGCAGGCACGCAGGCGGCTGCGTGAATCTTCCTCGGTTTTATTTTCGGCGGTCTGTTCCAGCAGGGCCACCGTCAACGGCGCATCAAGGGGCAATTTGTTAAAGGGCTGCTGGTAGTCGGTCTTCCAGGTGATCGGCGCGCCCCGCCACCGGCGCTTAAACCGCTCGACCCAATCTCCTACCGTCTCGGCCCGGTCGCCCCGGTAAGGCCCCCAATCAAACCGGCCAGCCTCTAGGGCTACCCCAATCGCCTTTGCCTGTTCCTCGGCCAGAGAGAGGCCCCTAGGGTTAGCCGGTAGCCCCAACGCGATCCGCTGCTGGTGTGGAGCTTCTTTGGTGCTCCCTGGGGCCGGAGGAAATGTCCCCCGGGCATAAAGCTTCTGATTGAGCACTTGCAGCCGCACCCGAATCCTAGCCGCCTTGAGGCGACCGTTAGCCCGGTTCAGCCGCTCCGAAAAATCCATGCCTAGATTTTGCCTATAAATAGAGGCTCAATTGGCAACAACTAGCTACAACTAGCAACAATACACAAAAGTAAACAGAGCTACAACGCCCTGACTATGGTGCTTTCAGCTCAAAAATGAGCGCAGTAAACAAAGGCGACACCCGGATTCGAACCGGGGTTGGAGGTTTTGCAGACCTCTGCCTTACCACTTGGCTATGTCGCCGCCTTATCAATTTTTGAGTATAGCAAACTTGTGTGGCGAGATCGCCGGATCTCGCCACACAGCCTTAGACAAATCATCCGTTGAGCCTTCAGGGGCGATCGCGGCAACCTCGTATCTGGCGTTCTAGCCTAAGTAGGCCGGGCCAGGGTGGGGCTGGCGAAATCGATAAATATCCGCCAGGGCCGTCGCCCAACTGGCGGCTAGAGAGGTGAGGAGCTGCTCTCCTTTTTCTTCAGTGGCCACAGTTGGATCCCCAAGCACACCACTGGCGCTCAGATCGCGGGTTACCCAGGCAAAGGGCAAGGCCCCCTCCATGGTGAGCCAGCTATCCATCGGCAGATTTTGGGGAAACTCGGCCTTGGCCTTAGCCATGCGTACTTGCTCAGGCATGATCGACAGCATGAGGCTGGTTTCAGCATCTCCAGCATGAATGCCTAGCTCCATCTCTTTTGGCGTCAGCAAATCGCCAGCGCAGTTGGGTACTGCCCATACAAATAGAGGAAACACCATTAGATCGCTGTGAACCTGATGCAGGTCGCGCGCGGCAATCTCCAGCACCTGGGGTTGGCCACCGTGGGCATTTAGCAGCACCAGCTTGCGAAACCCGGCTCGATAGATACTTTCGGCGACATCGTAAATCACCTTTAGCAGAGTTTCAGCCGAGAGGGTGATTGTGCCCGGAAAATGCCAGTGCTCGTTAGATTTGCCGTAGTACAGGGGAGGCAGGCTGTAGACCGGCACTGCGTCATCCAACTGAGCCAGGGCGTTGCCGAGCACGGTTGTGCAGATGGCGCTGTCTACAGCGAGGGGCAAGTGCGGGCCATGCTGCTCGATCGCTCCCATCGGCTGCACAATCACTACATTGGTGCGATCGGGCATGGCCTCAATGTCAGTCCAGGTGAGATAGGCAAAGTAGCGGTGGGGAGGAATTGGGCCATGCATGATTTTTGCGGAGTTAGAGAATTTGGGGTTGCTGACATAGCTTAAGCATTTGGACCACGGGACTCTGCTGCGTGCCTAAATTTGGGGACGTGACACTAAAATGGCTTGACATTTATGGGTGAAACGGTAACAATAAATACAGAAACAAAATCGTTCATCTCTCTGTGAGAGACGGAAGTAGAGCTCAAGCTCGAAGGAACGCGCCTCTGTTTATACACCTTCACTCATTAAGGAGAGGCGAAAGATGTCCTTGAAATATCGCGGTGTTGATTACGAACCGGCTACTGCTCAGATCAATGTATCTGAGGAAGTGATTGGTCGCTACCGGGGTGCTGTCGCTACTCGCCATGTGGCATCCCAGGCTAAGGCCGCTCATCCCCAGGGCCTCAAGTATCGTGGGGCCGCTGTTCGATAGGTTAAGTTTGCCCGGTTAGGCTAAGCGGTGGTTCTGGTTGTAAGGCTAGAGCCACCGCTGACTATCTTTAAACACTTTTAGGACAGAAGACTACCTGAGTCGTTATTTTACTAAAGCACCTCTGTGGGGGTGCTTTTTTGTGCGATAGGCTTGAACAAGACTAAATTGCTATCGCTGCGGCCAGGGAAAAGCTTGGTTATTTTTGCATATCTGCTGGGGCTGGCTACGGGAGCGCTACTGCTATTTTGGCAGCAGCGACGTCGTGAGCGACGTTTGATCAAGATCCTACAAGCCACCGATTGGTCCACGGCCCTGGGACAGGTTGAGCAATTGGTGAAAACCCAGCCTCAGCAGCAGCGGCAGCTGCGATCGCTGGGCACCAGCCGCGATACCCTAGAGCGCATTTTACAGACGGCTCCCATCGGCTATCTACAGGTCGACGAAGAAAACCAGCTGGTTTGGTGCAACGACCAGGCCAACCGCCTGCTCAAGATGAACCAGCCCCTGACTGGGCCAGTACAGCGTCGCCGCCTGCTGCTGGAGGTGGCCCGCTCCTATGAACTCGACGCGCTGATCGAAGAAACCCGAGAAAAGCAAGCGTGCTGTCAGCGCGAGTGGATGCTCTATCAAATCTCTCCCGACCCACTGCACCCCAAAGAAGAGCCCACCTTTCCCCTGCGGGGCTACGCCATTCCCCTCGACCGAGGTGAAGTGGGCGTGTTTTTGGAGAACCGCCAAGAGGCGGCGCTACTAGTGCAGCAGCGCGATCGCTGGACCTCTGACGTGGCCCACGAACTCAAAACCCCTCTTACGTCCATTCGCCTGGTGGCTGAAACCCTCCAGCCCCGCGTCGATGAAAGCCAACGCCGCTGGCTCGACCGCCTGGTCAACGAAACCATTCGTCTGAGCAATTTAGTCGAAGATCTGCTGAATCTCAGTCGTCTCCAGGGAGATCAGTTTCAGGGACTGAGCCTCAAGCCTGTCGATTTACCCCAGCTGATTCAACGAGCCTGGGTGAGCCTAGAGCCCTTGGCTCAGGTAAAAACGCTCAATCTAGCCTACGACGGCCCCTCCCACTGTCTTGCCAACCTCGATGAGCCGCTTTTTCATCGGGTGCTGTTAAACCTGATCGACAATGCCATTAAGCATAGCCCCAGCCGCGGCACTGTCTATATTCGGCTGTTGGAGCCGGGGGCTGCCCTGACCTTGGGGCACGATGCCGAACCAGAGCCGGATACGCTTATTCTCGATGTGATGGATATGGGACCGGGCTTTAACGCTAAAGATTTACCCTATATTTTTGACCGTTTTTACCGAGCCGATCCCTCGCGTACTCGCATCGACCCGCTGGTTGACTTAGCTCCTGTAGAAGCTGGCATGGCTCCAGAAGTTGGCCGGGGTACAGGGCTCGGCCTGGCCATCGTCAGCCAGATTATCGAGGCTCATAAGGGTACTATTACCGCCGCCAATCACCCTGAGCTGGGCGGTGGCTGGTTGCGGCTGCGGCTGCCGACCACTCAGTCCGGAGGAGCCAAGTAGTAGAGGCGTTGGGTCGCCCTTTACCGCTAGCCTATTGGCTGATTTAAGTATCCCGGCCTAGAACTTATCCCAAAGCCACGTTCCTCAATCTGCCTCCGAGGATTATTGAGCGTTTTCGAATAGCTTCTCAATCCCTACTTAAAGGTATTAGTAAGAACTTATACTCAGATGCCCTGGATTGCTGCCATAATTGTTAAGCAGGGTTACTAAACCCCGCCGGGGACCCTATTTATGCGTCACCACGTCATGGCAGAACGGCTACAAAAAATCCTCTCTCAGTATGGGGTTGCTTCCCGGCGGCAGGCCGAGCAGATGATTGAGGCAGGGCAGGTGCAGGTCAATGGCGTCGTGGCTCACCTGGGCCAGCGAGCTGACCCAAGTTGCGATCGCATAGAAGTCAACCAGCAACCCCTCCAGGCCCATCACCGGCCTACCCAGCACTATCTGCTCCTGCATAAGCCCCTCGGCATGGTGTCTACCTGCGCAGATCCCCAAGGTCGCCCTACCGTGCTCAGTGCCCTACCCCCCGAGCTGCAAACCGTCGGTATACACCCCGTTGGCCGACTAGATGCCTACACAACAGGCGCGCTGCTGCTCACCAACGATGGTGACTTTACTTTTAGGCTCACCCATCCCCGCCACGATGTCTCTAAAACCTATCGGGTGCGCCTTGATGGCCAACTGTCGCCCTCTGCCCTCGACGCTTGGCGACAGGGTATCTGGCTCGATCGCCAGCTTACCCGCTCTGCCCAGGTTCGAGTGCTCGCCACTGACCCCAACCATACCCAGCTTGAGGTTATTCTTCAGGAAGGGCGCAACCGGCAAATCCGCCGGGTCGCCAAGGCCCTAGGGCATCGGGTGGTAGACTTACACCGAACCGCAGTGGGTTCAGTTGCGTTGGGCAATCTAGGTGTGGGGGCTTACAGGGCTTTATCATCTGCCGAAATTGAGGCATTATTAGCTGAGTCATCGGTTCAATCAACCCCTCAGCAACCTGCCTCCGCCATTCGTTAGCTGTTCGCCGTCTTGAGCTAGATTTCCCTGTATGAAGACAAAAGAGTTGGTTGATCCTAATGCCCTCTACCGAGAACAGCTCTCGGAGCTTGGTACTCTGCTGCGATCGGCTCGCCAGCAGCAGGGGCAAAGCCTAGAGGTCATGGCTGAAAAAACCTTAATTCGTCCTAGCCTGTTGGCGGCCATTGAACAGGGCGACCTTGATGGGCTGCCCGAGCCGGTATACATTCGTGGTCTCCTGCGCCGCTACGGCGATGCCCTTGACCTTGACGGTGAGACCTTAGCCAGTCAGTTTTTTACGCCACCTCGCATCCAACGGACTTCCTGGAAAGAAACTCCAGCAGCACAGCTGCGCCCTTTGCACCTCTATGGGGCCTATTTCGTGCTGCTGGTGGCAGCCATTAGCGGCCTGTCCTACGTGCTGCGGCAGACAGCCCCAGAGGTTACGGTGCTGCCTCCTTTGAATCCCCTAGAAGGGGTCGAGGGGCCAGCTAATCCAGGCCCAAACAATACGCCTGCTCCGGCCGCCGCCGAACCTGAGGATCCCCAAGCTCCGATCAAAGTCAAAATGACGCTCACGGCCCAGTCTTGGCTGCGCATCACCTCCGACGGTAAAACTGAATTTGAAGGCATTTTGCAGCCCGGCGACACTCGTTTATGGACCGCAGATCAAGCCTTAACGGTTCGAGCGGGCAACGCTGGTGCGGTGATGGTCAGCTACAACAACAACCAGGCCGAAGCCCTAGGCCAGCCTGGGATGGTGCGAGAAATCACCTACTCCCCGATTGATTCAATTAGCCTAGCCTGGTAGAAACCCGTCTTTACCGATGCTGACCCCGACTGTGCCGCCGTAATGACGCAGTCGGGGTTCAGTGTTTTGATGCCCCTAGGCTAGCCTGGCTGATCCGACCCGTCGTTGGCGGCTTGCTGTAGGTCAAAGAGGAGCGGCACGCTGCTGCCCTGACCCATTACCAAGACTCGGGGAACTTGAGCGCCTCCTCCTTTCCATGCCTCGATCGCCTCCTTTTGCAGGACGAGCTGACCGCCCTTGGCCTTGAGAGTTTCAGCAATCAGGCGCTGAGCTTCGGCCCGGCCCTTAGCCCGGTTGATTTCGGCCTGGGCTTCCTGTTCTGCCTGCTGGGCGATGTAGACGGCGCGGCGGGCGCGCTGCTCGGCAATTTGCTTGTCTTCGACGGCCTTCGCAAACTCCGTTGAGAATGTCAGATCGACCACGCTGGTGTCCAGCACTAAAATGCCGTACTTGTCGAGACGAAAGGTTAAGGCATCATCAAAGTCCTGCTTGAGTTCAGCCCGTTGGGTAATCGCCTCCTCGACGGTGCGACGGGCAGCCGCGATCTTAAATGATTCCTGGGTCTGGGGTGCCACAATTTTAGACACGATGTTTTCGAGCGTACCCTGGGTGCGACGAATATTCACCACCTCCGTAGGGTCAAGGCGAAAGTTGATGGCAAAGCGGCCAGAAAGATCTTGCAAGTCTTTGGTAGAGCTTTGGGCTGGCACCTCGAACTTCTGCACCGTTACGTCGTACACATCGACCGTAGACACCAGGGGCGGCTTTAGATGAATACCTTCTAGCAGTACCCCATCCTGAGATTTGCCGAGAATACTCAGCACCCCAGCTTGGCCTGGGTTAATAATTACAAAACTGCTGGTCACCAGGGCTAAACCCACAATCGCGAGAAAGCTCAGCACCACTGGTGGCCAGTTCAGAGTCGAAGATTTCAACGGATGTTCCCAAAATAGGCTGCCCCTCTACGGTATCGGCTATTGAGCTAAAAGGGGGTGGTTCTTCAGCAAGGCTTTGGATCAGTGCTGTCGCTGGTGGTGCTGTGGGGCTCAGTTAAGCTGAGGCTACTCGATCAGGCCAGTGACTTCCCCCGATCCAGCGGTCACCTCGCCCACCAGATAGGCCTCGACCTGGTGCTCGGCCAACCAGGCAAGGGCGCGATCGCTCTCCTGGGGCGGAACTACTAGAGCAAAGCCCAGGCCCATGTTAAACGTGTTGTAGAGATCAGCCGTGGGCACTTGCCCCGTCTCAGCTAGCCAACTGAACACCGAGGGCACTGGCCAACTGCCCCCGTAGATGTGAATGCTCTGATCTGCTCCTAGGCAGCGGGGCAGGTTTTCGGGCAGACCGCCACCGGTAATATGGGCCATGCCGTGGATGGTGAGACCTGCGCGGCGAGCCTTGAGTATGGGCTCTACATAGATGCGCGTGGGGGTGAGAAAGATTTCTCCCAGGCTGTGGTTGCCCAGGGCCGGTACGGTTTCGTCCCAGGTATAGCCAACATTGGCATCAGCCCGTCGACCTTCAGCCACGACCTTGCGCACCAGGCTAAAGCCATTGCTGTGGACACCGCTGCTAGCTAAGCCAATGATGCGATCGCCCACCTGTACCTGGCTACCATCTAAAATCTGAGACTTCTCGACCACACCGACGCAAAACCCTGCTAGATCGTATTCACCGGGGCCGTAGAAGCCTGGCATCTCGGCGGTTTCACCCCCCAGTAAAGCGCAGCCAGCCAGCCGACAGCCGGCCACAATGCCCTCTACGACCTCCCCCAGGGCAGCGGGCTCAAGCTTACCCGTGGCCAAGTAGTCTAGAAAAAACAGCGGTTCAGCTCCGCTGGTGAGAATGTCGTTGACGCACATGGCCACTAGATCGATGCCGACGGTGCTGTGGCGCTGGGTAATCTGAGCAATTTTGAGCTTAGTGCCCACGCCATCAGTGCCCGACACCAGCACGGGCTCACGGTAGCCACTGGGCAATGCGCAGAGGCCGCTAAAGCCTCCCATACCTCCTAACACCTCCGGGCGGCGGGTGCTGTCTACCAGAGTGCGAATGCGCTGCACAAAGCTACGCCCTGCCTCTACATCTACACCAGCGTCCCGATAGTCCATGGGGTCATCTCCTGTGTGGCCAGTCTCTTACCTTAGAAACGGGGGTGAGCTTCGTCAATGGGCAAGGGAATCAGAGGCGGCGATCGCCCAATTAAAGCTTTGATTCTTTGAATTTCGGATCCAATAAAGCCGCTATTTTGATAACTACTTAAGGCATTGGGCGGCCATTCTGAACTCAAGAAGGCATTATCTCCAGGGGGCTTGGGTTGCCAAATGCACGCCGAGAGTTCTCGTGACTTCACCTTTTGCGAATGGAACTCTGTCAAAACTCCGAACAGTCTGATTAATCTTACATAACTCGGTCAACTCCATTGATAAAAAATTTGAAAGTTAGCCAAGGTGGACTTAGACCCGCCAAGCCTAGCTACGGTGGTGAGTTGAGCCAGTTACGGCAGGTCGGCTACTTTTTATTTCGAGGCAAATGGCTAAACCTGCCGGTAGATGCCCGGATTCGCAAAGTCATCCGAACGTGCTAGGTTACATTTCGTCAAAAAGAACCGAAGACCAATTTGCAATGGGTATGGGATTTAAGGCAATTCCTGTGCTGCCTGTTCTGAATCATTCATTGTGTTCAGAATCTATCCCCTGCTCTTTCTGTTGAATTCTTTTGGTGTAAATGAAACATCGCGTATTGGGCGGACTGACGGTTGCCGTTGCTATGTCCGTCTTTGGAGCACCCTTGCCTACTCAAGCCCAAGATAGCGGCGATAGCAGCCTCTCCTTGGATCCAGAAGCCGAGCACTATGCCGATACTCTTCCTCAACCCCCTGAAGCAGGTTCGCCAACGGACTCTGACCCTTCACCTCTTGAGCCTAGCGCACCTAATTCAGCGTTATTGCTTCAGCCCTCTGATTCCACCGACCATATTCTCGAGACCGCTACCGTCTTTCCCCACGCCCTAGAGGCCCGCCCAGTCAAGCCTGCCGAACCTGACTCAGCGCTATCGCTTCAGTCCTCTAGCTCCGCCAGCGATACGCTTGAGACCGTAACTGTCTTTCCCCATGCCCTAGATTCTCGTCAGGCAGCTACCGTCTACATTCGCTCAATTCCGGTGGTTACCTTAGTGGGCGGCGAGTTAGAAACTCTGAGCGCCAGCCGTGGCACCGTTGCCGTGGCCTCAGATGCCCAAGAACCCCAGCAACGGGCCGATGCAGTGGTATCTCGGCTACAGGAGTTAGCTGCTGATGGCGATGCTGACGCCATTGTGGCCCGTTGGGACAGCGATGAAGAGTCATTTGTGGTGGCGTGGGGAGAGGAACCCCTGATCACCCTGGATGGCGAGACAATTTTGCCCGATACTACCGAGAACCCCGGTGAAGACGCCCTCCAGATCGCCAATCGACTGCGGCGACTGCTAGGTGATGCTCCTCCCCTGGCTAGTATTGAGGGTTTACCTGAGCCTCCTGCTCCCGATACCCGAGTTGGCATAGTAACCTCTACCCTCACCGGCATGGCATCCTGGTATGGGCCTGGGTTCCACGGTCGACGTAGTGCCAGCGGCGAAGTGTTTAACCAAAACGATCTGACCGCTGCCCACCGCACTTTGCCCTTTGGTACTCGAGTGCGGGTTACCAATGCATCCACAGGCCAGTCTGTGGTAGTTCGCATCAACGATCGTGGCCCCTTCAGCCACGGTCGGGTCATTGACCTCTCAGCCGCAGCGGCTTCTAACATTGGCTTGCGGGCCAGCGGGGTGGCGCGGGTACAGCTAGAGGTACTGTCGGCTGAGTAGTGAATTGCACCAACTTGGCTGCTCTGGAGGTTGACCCTTTGGGGAATTGAGCTCACCCTCTCCGCCAGCTTGGTTGGAGAGGGTTTTTGATGGCGTGCCCTAGCCTTGGCGCTACAGGAGAGCTGAAGTAAAGTCATGGCAAAATAGGGCGCTGGCAATATGCCCATGACTTTAAATCTGGTACGGTATTACCTTTGGAGGGAGGTGGCCAGAAGTTCAGCTGTCACATACACTCACGCAGTACAAGGTAGAAGATTGTGCGAGTACTCAAGACGGTTGAAGGAATAAGATGCTATTTACGCCAGGTGCGCTGCCAGCGGCCCTCAGAAGACAGCGTAGCGGTGGGGCTGGTGCCTACCATGGGCAATTTGCACCAAGGCCATCTCAGCCTGATTGACCGGGCCAGGCTAGAGAACGCGGTGGTTGTGGTCAGCATTTTTGTGAATCCACTCCAGTTTGGCCCCCAAGAAGATTTGTCTTGTTATCCTCATACCCCTGAGCAAGACCTGCGTCTGTGTGAACAGGCTGGGGTCGATGCGGTGTTTATGCCCACTCCTGCTGACTTCTACGGTGCGGCTGACCCGCAGGCAAGCGCCATGACCCAGGTGATTCCTCCCCAGGCGATGCTGGCGGTGCTGTGTGGCCCCCACCGGTCTGGTCATTTTGAGGGGGTGGCCACGGTGGTGACTAAGTTGTTGAGTTTAGTAGCTCCCGATCGCGCCTACTTTGGCTACAAAGACGCTCAACAGCTGGCTATTCTCAAGCGCCTGGCTCGCGATCTCAATCTGCCGGGCCAAATGGTTGGTTGCCCAACGGTGCGGGAGGCGAGTGGGTTGGCGCTCAGCTCCCGCAACAGCTACCTGAGCGAGATCGAGCGGCAGCAGGCGGCGGTGATCTACCGAGGGCTGATGGCCGCCCAGCAGTGCTTTCAAGCCGGTGAGCGGCTGGGTGCTGCCCTGAGCGCGGCGGTGAGGGCTGAACTGGCCCAGGAGCCTGCACTGAAGTCCCAGTATGTAGAGCTAGTGCATCCCGAAACCCTACAACCCCTCGAGCGGGTGGAGACGCTGGGGATGCTGGCGGTGGCCGCCCACCTGGGCACCACTCGGCTAATTGACAATATCTTGCTGCGCGATCGCCAGCCGATTGTGGCCATTGATGGGCCGGCTGGGGCCGGTAAGTCGACGGTGGCTCGCCAGGTGGCCCAACGGCTCCACCTGCTCTACCTCGATAGCGGTGCCATGTACCGGGCGGTGACCTGGCTAGCCCTGGAGCGCGGTATTGACGTGCAGGACGAGGTTGCGATCGCAGAACTGGTGCAGGACTGCGACATTCGTCTAGAGGCCTCAGGCGATGACGCTGCCTTTGCTGCCTACCCCAGCCGCATTTGGCTCAACGGCCAGGAAGTGACCCAGGCTATTCGCAGCGCTGCCGTCACGGCTCAGGTTTCCGTGGTGTCAGCTCAGCCCACCGTGCGCGAGACCCTCCTGCGCCAGCAGCAGCAGTACGGCATCACTGGCGGCGTTGTGATGGAAGGCCGCGACATTGGCACCCAGGTGTTTCCCCAAGCCGAGCTGAAAATTTTTCTCACCGCGTCGGTGGGTGAGCGAGCCCGCCGACGCCAGCGCGACCTCGCTGCCCAAGATCAGCCAGCGATATCCCTCAGCGATCTGGAGCAGGCCATCGACGAGCGCGATCGCAAAGACAGCAGTCGCCGGGTGTCGCCCCTGCGTCAGGCCGAAGATGCGATCGCCCTCAACACCGACGGTCTCTCCATCGAAGATGTGGTGAACAAAATAGTTCAGCTCTTTGAATCGAGAGTGGAGCGATAAGGAGATAGGGAAGGTGGGGTAATTAAGGAGATTTCTAGAAAAGAAGTTCCCCGCTTTATTGGGCAACTGTAGCCACTGTAGGGTGGGCACTGCCCACCATTAGGGAGAAAGTTTTCCAGAAGT